>JBGVLZ010000124.1:0-13178 GCA_045124505.1 Eubacteriales bacterium | reverse complement strand
GCGCCGCCCGGGCCCCCCCCCCCACCACTGTTTAATATTTAATCGTTGTCGGACATTTCTTCCCACATTTTTTTGTTTTTGGATTTTTTCATACCAATACGAACAAATGCAAATATGAGAATTGCAATTATACAGCCTGCTATGATGTAAACAGTAGCACCAATGGAGCTTTCGATCTTAAGATCGTCCCAAAGGGAATTGAGAAGGTCAAGCTGTGCTTCATTAAGATTTTTATAATACTGAGTGGGTATCTTTTCTGCGCTGTTGTAAAGAATGTCGATTGCATCGGGGTGAACCTCTGCCATTGTTTCGAGATATTCTTCGTTCTGTGCAACAAGTGTATGAGGGCTTGCGTAACAGATATATTCAGCGTTTGCAACAGCAATTTCTTCTGTAAGCATAAAGTTTATATAAAGCTCTGCAAGCTCTTTGTTCTTTGTACACTTGGGAATACACATAGCATCAACAAAGATGTTTGTTCCTTCTTCGGGATAGTAGAAGCCGAGGTCTTCGTTGTCACCGTACATTGTGAAGTAGTCACCTGCATAATATGCCGCAACCGAAGCAGAACCTGAGGACATTTTGTTGAATATTTCGTCCATTACATAGCCTTGAACGATGGGCTTCTGTTCGAGAAGCTTTTCATAAGCTGCTCTCCATGTTTGTTCTTCTTCGCTGTTTATATCAAGTCCGAGATAATACTGTGCTGTACCGAAAGCATCACGTGAGTTATTGAACTGAAGAATGCTTCCCCTGTATTTTTCATTCCACATAAGCTCCCAGCTTCCGAGCGTGGGTTCATCTTCGGGAACGTCTTTTTTGTTGTAAATAATTCCGACCATTCCGTATGTATAGGGAACAGAGAATTTACCATCGGGATCGTAATATGCGCCTTCACCCTTGAATTCGGGCTTGATGTACTGTGCGTTGGGGATGTTTTCCATATTAAGCTCTGCTAACATGTCTTCTTTTATCATTCTTTCGATCATGTAATCGGAAGGAATGACAACGTCGTACGATACAGCGCCGCTGCTGAGCTTGGAATACATATCCTCATTTGAGGAATATGTCGAATAATTTACCTTTATTTCTTTGTTGTATGTTTCAAAATACCATTTTTCAAATTCTTCGTTTACATTTACTGAATCGTCTGAACCGTCAGAAATGTATTCGCCCCAGTTGTAAACGTATAATGTTGTTACATCACCGTCACTGCTTGCGCCTCCGCACGCGGCTGTGCCCAGAAGAACCACAGAAAGAACGAGGAGGGAAAGTATTCTTTTTATTTTCATCTTTTTATACCTTTCATATATCGATTTAGTGCTTAGCCAATTTTCTTTTTTCGGTTTTTATCTGTTTCGGTGATGAATTATCCGATTTTGCACCGATAAAATTGATTGCAAGCATAAGGAACAGTATTGCCGCAATTATCAACGAGCAGAGGGCATACATGCTGAATTTTACGTTATGCGCTGTCTGATTGTAGATATAAAGCGGAAGCGTCTGAAAATCGGGCGAGCTTACGAAATGGCTTATTACGAAGTCATCAAGTGAAAGCGTAAATCCGAGCATAGCACCCGACACGATACCCGGAACAACATACGGAAGTTCAACCTTGAAAAATGCCTGTGCAGGTGTACAGCCAAGGTCAAGCGCCGCTTCTGTCAGGGATTTATCCATCTGTTTAAACCTCGGAAGAACCGAAAGTATGACATAAGGCAGGTTGAACGTGGTATGCGCTATAAGCATAGTTGTTTTTCCGAGTGCACTGGAAAAATTAAATATTCCTGCAACTGCCACGAAGAACAGCATCATCGAAACACCCGTTACGATATCGGGGTTCATCATAGGTATGTTTGTGACAGATGTTACCGTTGTTTTCAAATATTTGTTTTGCATGCGGTATATTCCGAGTGCGGCAAATGTGCCGATAACCGTTGCCAACAGCGACGATTGAACAGCAAGCAAAAGTGTATTTTTCAGTGCGGTAAATGCAGTGGAGTCACGGAAAAGCTCCTTATACCATTTAAATGAGAAGCCTGTGAATGTACCGAGATTACCGGATTCGTTAAAAGAAAAAACAAAGAGTACAAGTATCGGGGCATATAAAAGCAGCATGACTGCAAAGATATATATGCCTGAAAAGATGGGTCTGTTTTTCTTAAACAATTATTTCACCCCCGTCATTATCTGAAAACTTGTTCATTACGGCAAGCGATATCAGAATGAGTATCATCATAACGAGAGATATTGCCGCACCTGTGTGGTAGGTGAGTTTGTTCTGGAACTGTCTTTCTATAGTATCACCTATAAGGTCAAACGCACCGCCGCCGAGCTTCTGAGAAATGTAGAAGGTGGAAATGGACGGAACAAATACCATTGTGATTCCGGAAATTATACCGGGAACAGAAAGGGGGAAGACAACATTCTTTACAGTCTGCCATCCGTTACAGCCAAGGTCTGCCGCAGCTTCTATACAGCGGACATCGATTTTTGATATTGTTGTGTATATGGGAAGTACCATATAGGGCAGGTAATCGTATACCATGCCGAGTATAACGGCACCGCCTGTACCTATAAACGACAGCTTTTCAAAGCCGAGGCTTACCAAAAACGTACTGATTATACCGCCGCTGTCAAGCAAAGCCATAAGTGAATATGTTCTTATAAGCAAACTTATCCACATGGGGAGCATCAAAAGCAGAATTAAAAGCTTTTGCTTTCTCGGGTTAAGTCTTGCTATAAAATATGCAAGCGGATAACCGATGATAATGCATACGACCGTTGCTATCAATGAGAAGAAAACGGAAAGTATAAACGTTTCGCTGTAGTTTGTAAGGTTTGTTATATTTTCAAATGTGAAATTGCCCGAAGAATCCGTGAATGCAAAATATGCGACGAACATAAGCGGGGCAATTATGAAGAGAACTGACCACAGAATGTGGGGGCAAGCGGCAATTCTTGCAAGCCATGAACGCTCAATGGTGCTTTTGCTTGATGCTGCAAGCACTTTTTTTCTTGCTTTTGCGCTGTTGTTCATCAGTCATCCTCCTCGACTATGTCGGAAAGATGCTCATGCTCCTCACTGTAGGAGGAGTAGTCACCGACCATATCGGAGTATTCCGATTTTTTCATAACGTGTATTGCGTCAGGCTCAATATAAAGACCGATCTTTTCGCCTTCGCCGCAGTAGTCGGTGGTCTGTATCATCCATTTGTAATCGTTGATGTCGACTATTATTTCATAGTGAACACCCATGAAGGTGACGTTTGAAACAGTACCGCAAAGCATTCCTTTTTCGGGTGCAACAATGTCAACGTCCTCGGGACGGACAACGACATCAACGGGCTCATTAAGTTCAAAGCCTTTGTCCAGACAGTCGAATATATGACCTGAAAAACGCACCTTATAATCTTCAAGCATTGTTCCGAAGATAAGGTTTGACTCACCTATAAAGTCGGCAACAAATGCGTTTACAGGCTCATTGTAAATATCTTGAGGTGTACCTATTTGCAGTATTTCACCGTTGTTCATAACAACTACGGTGTCGGACATGGAAAGTGCTTCCTCTTGGTCGTGGGTAACGTAAATAAATGTAATGCCTGTTTTTTGCTGTATATTTTTAAGTTCGTTCTGCATATCCTTACGGAGCTTAAGATCAAGTGCTCCGAGAGGCTCATCAAGCAAAAGTATCTCAGGGTCGTTTACAAGCGCACGTGCTATGGCAACTCTCTGCTGCTGACCGCCGGAAAGGGTTGATACACTTCTTTTTTCGAAGCCCTTGAGATTGACAAGCTTAAGCATTTCCTTAACCTTTGCGGCAATCTCACGGTCAGACTTCTTTTTTATACGCAGACCGAAAGCGATATTTTCAAAAACATTCAAGTGAGGGAAAAGGGCATATTTCTGAAACACGGTATTAACGTTTCGCTTGTACGCAGGTACATCGTTGATACGCTTGCCTTCAAAAAAGACATCGCCCGAATCGGGATCCTCAAAACCGCCTATAATACGCAGTGTAGTTGTCTTGCCGCATCCGGAAGGACCAAGCAAGGTGATGAATTCTTTATCGTGGATGTCGAGATTGATGCCCCTGAGCACGGGCTCACCGTCAAAAGCTTTAGTGATATTTTTCAGCTCGATTAAAAGATTTTTTTCCATTCCGCATAAATACTCCTTCAAGTTAAAAAATTCGTAGGATTAACCTAAAGATAAAAAGACACAGTCAAACCCCATTCCCGAATATAGATCATCCGAGCAAATCTTGTCGGTAAGACGGGAAAAAAGTAAGAAAACGTCTGTGCGCAATTGTATCATAACTTTATTGAAAATGCAATACTTTTACCCAATTTTATATATTAACAATGCAAAATATTTTGTATAAGGAAAATTATCGGTATAAGTATTGACAATATCTTCCAAAATATTTATAATGATAGAAAAAACGGGAGGGACTCATGCAAGGATATAATCTTATTGCGGTGTATAATAAAAGCTGTGACAGACTCTTGATGTGTGTCAGAAAAAAGGATCCGTATTTAGGGCTTTCCAATCTTGTAGGAGGGAAGATAGAAAACGGAGAGGATAGTGAAAAAGCCGCTTACAGAGAGCTTTATGAAGAAACATCCATCACAAAAGACGATATCAGACTTACACGACTAATGGATTTTACATATCCGTTTGATAACTGCTATGTTGAAGTGTATGCAGGCAGGCTCAATAAGGATATTGATGTCAAGGGTGATGAAAATGAGCTTTATTGGTCAACTCTCGACTGTGATTTTTTTGATATGAAAAAGTATGCAGGAGAAGGAAATATCGGTCACATTCTCGTGCATATTGAGTACAATAAGGATAAGATCCTGAAAATATAAATCTTTTCAAGACTTTTTTTGAATTTATGTACAAAATTTAACAATTACAACATACCCTATAAATATTGATATGCAATAATATAGTAGGCAAATTTGCAAATTCATAATCTATGTTTATTTACAAAAGGCAAAAATGATTATTGTATGCAAGGTTTGTATATATCTGATTTCATTTTAAAAGGAGTATATATCATGGCAAACAAATACGTACAGAAATTTGTTGACGATGCTGCGGCTCTTTGTTCACCTGATAAGATCGTATGGATCACAGGTGAGGAGGAACAGCTTGAAGCGCTTCGCCGCGAGGCTTGCGAAACAGGAGAAATGGAGCTTTTGAATCAGGAAAAGCTTCCCGGCTGTTATCTTCACAGAACAGCTCCCAATGACGTTGCAAGAGTTGAGCACCGCACACTTATCTGCACAAGCAAAAAAGAAGATGCAGGTAACATTAATAACTGGATGGATCCGCAGGAATGTTATAAGATGCTTGGCGAAATATACAAGGACTCCATGAAGGGAAGAACAATGTATGTAATTCCTTATTCTATGGGTGTTATCGGCTCTAAGTTCTCGAAGATCGGTATTGAGATCACTGACTCTATCTACGTTGTACTCAATATGGATATAATGACAAGAGTAGGCAACAAGGTTCTTGAAGCGCTCGGTGATTCTCCCGACTATGTTAAGGGCTTGCACGGCAAGGTAAATGTTGACGAAGAAAAGCGTTATATCTGCCACTTCCCCGAAGACAACACAATTTGTTCCGTTAACTCTGCTTACGGCGGTAACGTACTTCTCGGTAAGAAGTGCTTTGCGCTCCGTATCGCTTCATATCAGGGTAAACAGGAAGGCTGGATGGCTGAACATATGCTTATCCTCGGTATCGAAAATCCCGAAGGCGAAGTTAAGTATATTGCAGCGGCTTTCCCCTCTGCATGCGGTAAGACAAACCTTGCAATGCTCATTCCTCCGGAAATTTACAAGAAGAAGGGCTATAAGGTTTGGTGCGTAGGCGATGATATCGCTTGGATAAGAGTAGGCGAAGACGGCAGACTCTGGGCTATGAACCCCGAAAACGGCTTCTTCGGTGTTGCTCCCGGTACAAACGAAAAGTCCAACCCCAATGCGCTTTATACAACACTTAAGGACACAATTTTCACAAACGTAGCTCACAATACAGATGACAATACAGTTTGGTGGGAAGGTCTTACAAAGGAAAAGCCTGCTAATATGATCGACTGGAAGGGAAATCCATACGATGCAGAATCAGGTGAAAAGGCAGCTCATCCGAACTCCAGATTTACAGCAAGAGCAAAGAATTGTCCTTGTCTGTCTCCTGAGTTTGAAAATCCGCAGGGTGTTCCGCTGTCAGCTATCGTATTCGGCGGCAGACGTGCAAAGACTGCTCCCCTCGTATATGAATCCACAAGCTGGCAGAACGGTGTATTCGTAGGCTCCATCATGGCTTCCGAAACAACAGCAGCAGCATCCGGTGCTGTCGGTGTTGTCCGCCGTGACCCCATGGCTATGCGTCCTTTCGCAGGCTATGATATGGGTGATTATTTTGCTCACTGGCTCGAAATGGGCAAGAAGATCAAGAATCCTCCTAAGATATTCAACGTAAACTGGTTCCGTCTTGATGACGAAGGCCACTTCATCTGGCCCGGCTTCGGTGACAATATGCGTGTTCTTCTTTGGATCCTCGCACGTTGCGAAGGTAAGGCTGATGCGGTAGAATCCGCTATCGGTTTCCTTCCCAAGGCAGAAGATATCAATATAGAAGGTCTTGATATTTCCGTTGATACTATCAAGGAGCTTCTTGAAATAGACGAAAAGGTATGGCTCGAAGAAGCAGAAGGAATTAAAGACTTCTATGCTCAGATCGGCGACAGAGTTCCTGCAGAGCTTTACGCAGAGCTTGACACTCTTATTGCAAATCTTAAGAAATAACAATTGTTGCGAGTAGGAGGAAATTTTCCTCCTACTCGATTTAAATATCAGGGAAAAAGCTATGATACAGATATTTGGTAAGAAAAAATGTTTTGATACAAAAAAGGCAGAGCGCTTTTTTAAGGAACGCAGGGTAAAGGTGCAGTTTATTGATCTGCTTGATAAGGGTATTTCACCCGGTGAATACAAAAGCGTAAAAAGCGCTGTCGGCGGTATTGATGCACTTATTGATGAAAAGCACCGTGATTATAAGCTTCTTTCGTATCTTGCATATGAAGAGGACAAGGATGAAAATATTCTTGAAGATCCGTCGCTTTTAAAAACTCCCATTGTCAGAAACGGAAAACTTGCCACCGTCGGCTATCAGCCCGAAGTATGGCAGAAATGGCTGGAGGCGGAAAAATGAACCTGAAAGAGCACGCTAAAGAATATATACTTAAAAATCCAAACGAAAACGGTGTATACGTCGATTTCACAATGGGTAACGGACATGACACGGAGTTTTTGTGCGGAGTTGCAAAAAACGGCAAGGTTTATTCATTTGATGTTCAGCCTGCGGCACTTGAAAATACAAAAAAGCTTCTTGATGAAAAAGGGCATACAAATTTTGAGCTTATACTGTCAGGGCATCAGAATGTAAAAGAGTATGTTAAAGAGCCTATTGACGGCGGAATGTTCAACCTTGGTTATTTACCGGGAGGGGACAAGTCAAAGCATACAATGTGCGAAACGACGTTCAAGGCTGTCAAAGACGGAATTGAACTGCTTAAAGGCGGCGGTGTGCTTGTTATTTCTGTCTATCCCGGACATGATGAGGGAAGACGAGAGGGCGAAATGCTCCTTGAATATCTTGCGACCTACGACAGAAAATATTATTCGGTTATGAATTGCAGGATGATAAATTCATATGACTCACCGTTTATAATTGCGGTAGAAAAATATGCAAAATGAATACAAAAAATCCTCGGTTTCGAGGATTTTTTTGTCTGGGTGATTGGTGAATCGCCATTTTAAAATGTCATTTAAATATCTTTTTACACAATTTTTCTGTCATTTTTTCTTTTTTTGCAAAGTCCATTGATGAAATATAAATTTCTTCAAGCTGTTCGTGAAGCACTCTTACCGATGAAAGATAGCTTAATGCTTCTTTGATAACGGAATTGTATGCCGTATCCATAAATTTAAGACGTTTTTTATGTGTCTGTATTCCTTCCTTGTTTATAAATCTGCACATGTTAATGATCTTGTCGCCGTCTGATGCCGTAATTCCGACGGTAAAGGATATCTTTTGGTCATTTAAATATATACCGTCAATTTGCTCGGGAATATCAGGCGAAAAGCTTACGGTCATATCATGATCTTTTTCTTTCAGCTTTTCATATATTACCGATAATAAAATGTGTGAAGTATTATATCTGTCAACGATTACAAAATGTTTTTGTGCGTTTTTATAAAACGTATCAAGAAAAATTTCACCGCATGTTCCGTATGCGTGGGTTATACGTACATTTTCCCGAAGCTCTTTTCCACTCGGAATTTGTTTTACTATACGTGAGGAAAAGTCAGCCATTTTTTTGTAAAGCACATAAGGCGACACCATGCTGTCATATTCTCTTTTGATTGAGCCTGCACAACGCAAGAATGCGTATGCACGGCTGTAGAGTTCTGATTTTGCACGGATAAGCTTAATTATTTCATCTTTCTTTTCTGTGAGCTTTTTGATGTCAAAAAATTCCCCAAGATTTATTATTTCTTCCGCCGCCCCGGGAAAAAGCGGATCTGTCATATGCGGAGACGTTCCGTCGATTATTGCTGTTTTTATTGACGGAATTAAAATACCGTCAAGCGAATTTGTGTCGGATGAACACAAAAAGTATTCGACATAGTGCCCGAGCTTTTCAGCTTTTTGTCCCACTTCTGCCATAAGACGTGATTTTCCCGTACCCGGTCCGCCCTTTAAAATATATATCCTGTCAAGCTTTTCGGGGTTGAATATCTTGTCAAAATATCCTATAAAACCGTTTGATGTATTTGCGGCGGCAAAATATGCGTTTTTATATTTAACACTCATAAAAATACCTCTTTTCATAATCATCTTTAGTATGATATGAAAAAAGGTATTTTTTGTTATTATGTTTTTATGACGGAACAATAATGCTTTCGTTTACCGATACGGAATATATGTATGGAATTTCATTTTCGGCACGTTTTCTGAATATTATGAAATAATCATCAGAATATTCGAAATTGTTTCCTGAAAATCTTACGATGGCTTTATATGTATTTGCAGTTTCCTCAAGGCTGACTATCTCAACGCTTGTATAAGACGAGGTGAGTTTTCCCGTCAGTATGTACGCATTTATTTTGTCAAGATACGAAAAACGTGATGTGTTTTTGTTTTTTAAATGGACATCACCGCCGAAAAATCTGTAAACTGTATTTTCAAAATCGTATGACGGAATAAGTGTGTTTACACTTAATTCGGGGTAATTTTCCGCAAGTGCGGAAAACATTTTATCGTCTGCCGAATATTTTTCAAAATGTGTTCCCGCAAGGTAATCAAGTACGGTGTCGCTGTATTCATCTGCGACAGATTTGAAATTATCAAAGCATATTATATCGCCCGTTCCGAATGTGAGTATTGAGCATACACTTGAAAGCTGCTGCGCCACGGTTCCGGTGTTATCTAAAGATGCGATTACCGCCTCCGCACCGTAATCTGTATTATCAATGCCCAAAATAGCCGATATACCGCCTGAACACGAGCAAAGTGTAATGCAAAGCATAAGCGGTAAAATTAATTTTGTGATTTTTTTTGTTTTCTTCATATGTTTCCGTTTTCTGTTTTTTGCATAAGATATCCGTCACGGACGCCCTTTTTGCAAAGAACTATTTTTTTAATATTGTAATACTCACAAAGAACGGTGAATATATAAAAGCCTGTCATGAAATTGTCCGCACGTTTCGGCAGCTTTTGGTAAAGTAATGCCAGAGTTTCGCTTTTGTTTTCACACAGTGATCTGTAGGCTGTTTTCATGTCATCAGTTGTTACTTCCTCCTTGCCGTCAAAACAGAGGGAGAAAACGGAACGTGCCGTTCCGCCTACAATATACACGGTATCTTCATTTTTTGTCGGTGCTGTTTTCAGTATGCTTATAACATGAGCTTTGATTTTTTCTTCGTCATCGTGAGTCGGTATATTATCAACATTTAGTAATTCTTTTACACGCAAAGCACCGAGGGGCAAACTGCATGTGGCATTAGGAAGCTTGTCTTTGAAATTTACAAGCTCAAGACTTCCGCCTCCCATATCTGCCATAATACCGCATTCAGCATTCGGACAGTCGAGCAAGAGTCCCTTTAAGCTGTATAGTGCCTCATCTTCTCCGCTTATTATGTCGATTGATACACCAAGACGATCCTTGATCTTTTTGCATACTTCACCGTCATTTGAAATACCGCGAAGGCTTTGTGTTGCAAAAATATATATTTTTTCACATTCTTCAACCGTTGATATAATTATGTATTTTTCCAGTATGTTTTTTAATATCTCATATCCTTCATCTGATAATGCTCCGCTTTTGGTGTGCTTTGCAAGCGCCCCTTTTTCGCTTCGGGCTGAAAGCTGTACGGTGTCATTTTTCGAAACGTTGAAAATGTCAAGCTTTATTGTGTTTGAACCGATATCTATAACTGCTGTTTTCATTTTAATTACCTGTAGATGTTTTTATATGTTCTGTATTTATATCATACAGCATATTTATTGTATACCTACATTGTATCGCCATGTATAACGGTGTGTAAAAAAAATATTAAAGGAGAGCAGGAATGATAGGAAATATTTTCAGGATAATATATAATTTCTTTTTTGCCTTTTTAAAAGTGTCGGATAACGATGTTTATCCTCCGCCTTTGTCGGCTGAAGAGGAGCGCAAGTGTTTTGAAAAAATGAGATCGGGTGATAATCTCGCACGTGAAAAATTGATAAGACACAATATGCGGCTCGTGGCACATATTGTGAAAAAATATTATACACTATCAAAAAATCATGATGATCTTATATCAATAGGAACTATCGGACTTATAAAAGCCATTGACAGCTTCAAGCCCGAAACGGGCACACGGTTTGCGACATATGCGGGAAAATGCTTGCAAAATGAGATACTTATGTATTTCAGAAGTCAGAAAAAGCTTCAGAATGAGGTTTCGATAAACGAAGTCCTCGATACAGACAAAGAGGGAAATCCGCTTACATATATAGATATAATAAGCATACCTGATACTATTGCTGATGACATAAACCGCAAAGCGCAGATAGAAAACGTGTTTTCGGCAGTAAAAAAGGAGCTTACGGACAGAGAGAAAAAAATAATAATACTTCGCTACGGTCTTTCGGGGAATAAGCCGAAAACACAAAGGGAGGTGTCGGAGCTTCTCGGTATATCACGCTCCTATGTATCACGTATAGAGAAAGCGGCACTTGCAAAAATAAGAAAACGAATGAAAGAAAAGGGATTTTATTCATAAGATGGCAAACACGTGAATATATTTCAACAGATAATTTTGCGGAAAGGTATGGTTTGGGAATGGATCAAAAAAATTTAAACAGTGAAAATTTTATTTGCAGAAAGAATTTTTCAGGTGAAGAACAGACAGAGGCGGCGCAGGAATATACACTGCCCGATTATTTTCCTGATATAAAGCGCATTTTGCACGTTTTTTCGGATGTTCGCAAAACAGGTATGTATATTTCCGATGACAAGATAGAATATGACGGATGTGTAACCTGCGGTGTACTTTACAGAGGCGAGGACAAAAGCCTGCAGTGTGCTGAATTTAAAACGGAATTTTCCGACGTTATACCGCTTAAAGGTGTAAATGCCGACGTGTGCGATGTGTCGCTTTGCGCGAAAAATATGACCTTGCGTGCTTTGACACCACGCAAAGTCAGCCTGAAGTCGAGAATTGAAGCACATGCCGATGTGTGGGGAAAAGAGAGCATAACACCGAGCATAAACGGCGCAGACAGCGAAAGCATCGAAAGTATTACACAGTCTATCACATTTTCCGACACATCATTGTGTGAGGAAACGGGAATAGGCGTATCAGAAGATATAAATATCCCCGACGGTATGCCGTCGGCACAGAAGATAATATATACATATATTATCCCGCATACTGTCGATGTCAGGGCAGAGGACGGTAAAATTTTATTTCGTGGAGAATTTAAAGGCGCCGTTATTTATGAATCTGCAGGTGATACAAATGAAGCTGTTGTTTTGCCGCTTAGTATTGCCGTATCTCACATAATTCCGTGCGAAGATGTAAAAGAAGGCGCTGTCTGTATCGGCAAAATAAATATTTACGACATAACATCAACCGTGTCGGAAAACACCGACGGAGAAAAAAGAGTGGCAGAGCTTGATTTTCTGTATGACATAAAGGTACTTTGCGGAAAAGATGAAGTTATTACTTCTGTATCTGATATGTATGCGGTAGGACATACAGGACGAGTTGAACGTAAAAATATAAAGTGCTGTAAAAATTCCGCATCGCTAAAAGGGAATTTCAGTGTGAATGCACAGCTTCCGCGTGAGTTTTCAGACGGTGTAACAGGCGGTGTTCTGATGTCATTTGCAAACGTACAGGGAACGTCATTCGGAATAGAAGACGGAAAGCTTGTTTGTTCGGGAGTTTGCGAAGTAAATGCGGTGTTTGACGAGGACGGTGAATATGACAGCATAAGAAGCTCATTCCCGTTTAAGGGCGAAATAGATATTCCTAATAAATCATTCAATAAGGTCGAAAGCGCGCTGTGCGATTGCGGCGATATAAAACTTCGCTTTGACGGTGAAAATTACTTTGCCGATGCGGAAATATATGTTGATTCCGTATTGTGCGAGGAATGTTCATATAATGCGATAGAAAGTATTGCATTTGAAAAAAAGCCAAGTGATTCAAAGCAAAGCACCTTTACTCTTTACTATCCGACGAATGATGAAAATCTGTGGGATGTTGCGAAAAAATACGGTGTTTCGCTTGATTTTATTAAATCTTCAAACGGAACAGATGATATATCAGCACATAAAAATGTTGTAATAATACCGAAAAAATGATGAAAGGGGGCGGCTCATTTATGGAAATAACTTCCAAAATAAGTCGCCCCGTGTACTTTTTGAATATTTATTCTGTAGGGGGGTGCAAGCAGTTCGTATGCGAACTGCGCATTCCCGCTTTTAGATATTTGTACATTTTGAAGCGGACGACCAATGGTCGCCTCTACAAATGTAATATATATTTTACTTAAATGAGCCACCCCCTTCCAAAGAGGCTTTTGCCGATGAGTAATCCCGC
>JBGVLZ010000123.1:0-133763 GCA_045124505.1 Eubacteriales bacterium | reverse complement strand
GCGGGATTACTCATCGGCAAAAGCCTCTTTGGAAGGGGGTGGCTCATTTAAGTAAAATATATATTACATTTGTAGAGGCGACCATTGGTCGTCCGCTTCAAAATGTACAAATATCTAAAAGCGGGAATGCGCAGTTCGCATTCGAACTGCTTGCACCCCCCTACAGAATAAATATTCAAAAAGTACACGGGGCGACTTATTTTGGAAGTTATTTCCATAAATGAGCCAACCCCTTTTCGATAAACAATAAAAAAACGGAAAGCCTGAGCTTTCCGTTTTTTTATTTACTTATGTAAATTATGCGCGAACCTTCTTGGAAACTACAACGCCTGCAAGTGCGATCATAGCAATTGCAACGATCACAACTGTGAAATCGCCTGTTTCGGGGTTGGAAGGTGTTTCGGGAGCAGCACCGCCTTCGTTTGAGCCGCCTACGAGTGTGATAGCGTCGATAGCCATCTGGTTAGCAGCATCATCCTTTGTGATGAAAAGCTCGCCGTTGTAATCAGAGTTGATTGCAACTTCAACTGTTCTCTGGCCCTGTGCCCAGAAAAGACCGGGCTGGCTGAGTTTAGCCTGACCGATAACGTTGCCTGCAGCGTCCTGAACGTATACGTTGTTTTCAGCGATAGAAGCTACTGAAGGGTCTGTGCCGTAAGAAATTACGATCTTGGAAACGCCTGCGAGGTTCCATGTGCCCATGCTCTTAACATCGCCGTTAGCGCCGATGTGAAGAATTTTGTGTGTGTACTGTGCAGCTGAGAAATCAGATGCGTCGGGCAATTCAGCAACGTTGACAGAAGTGTCAGCGGAAACTGCCATAGCCATAGATGCAACGAGCATCATAGCAACAAGAACTAAAGAGATAATTTTTTTCATGATAATAAACCTCCATTTAATTTTTTTGTTTATCTCGTTTTATAATTATATCACGTATATATTTTTTTGTCAATATTTTTTTATGCTAAATCAGTTTTTATTCTTTTTCATATTAAGAACTACTGCAACGACGGCAACACAAACAGCTACTACAGCGACAGCAATTGCAATTATTGCAATAACAATTGCCGTGGAAAACGAGGACGATTCACCGTCTGTCACTTCATCTGTATCGCTTTTTGCACTTGTTACCGCAACTTCCTCGCTGTCGGCTTCTGTTATTACAGCAGGTGCATCCGTTTCGGGGGCTTCGGTTACAGGCGATTCTGTTTCGGAGATGTCTGTTTCAGGAGCCTCTGTTTCTGGTATCTCTGTCACGGGTGCATCTGCCTCAGGTGCTTCTGTTTTGGGAGCTTCTGTTTCGGGTGCCTTTGTTACAGGTGGCTGTGTAACCGGCGGTTTTGTCACAGGCGGGTCCGTTTCAGGCGCATCCGTTTGAGGGGCACTCGTTACGGGCGGCTTTGTTTCTTCGTTGGTTTCTTCATTTGCATCCCAGGCAGACCAGTCAACATCCCTGAAAATCGTTTTCAGTTCCGCAACTGTATAAAATTCAATATTTTCGTTGCTCGTGTCTTCGCCTTTTTGATAGAACTTAAATGTTATATCATATGAATCCGTATTGAAATTGAGAACATTATTATTTAATTTTACCGTCCTTGCGGTGTTCGGAAGCGTATCATCAAGCCATCTGCAGTCAATATATGCGATAATAGCTTTTGCAAATGCCCTTTCTCTGTCCGCACTCTTAGGATCGAAAACAGAACAGAATGCACCTTCCGTGTAATAGTCTATAATATCCCATACTCTGTCTTTTGAAGAAATAAGGCTCCACGGAATAACTGCTTCCATATCCCAGCCGTATTCCGTTACTGTGAATGCGCCTTTATATCCCGCAGCTTTAATATCCTGCTGATAGTCTACACTTTCCTCCCAATTATGCTTTCGTGCGCCAAGCTTACCGGATGTAACGGTTGACGGGTCTGTGCCCTCATCGTATGTAGGATAAAACGAGAAGAACAAGCCCGCAGCTTCCTCATATATAAGACCGCAAGGATTAAGTGCGACCTGGAATCTGTCCTGCGGAAGATCTCCTTCATATGAAACGGGAGTAAATGTCAGCGTGCTGTCGCTGATCTTTGCAGCTATATAAAAGCCGTCATTACTCCAGGAATAGAAAAATTGAATTTCACCCGGAAAATTTTTCGTCCACGTTTGCATATTTGTGCCGCATTTGAGGTTAAGGCTGCTTGCTTCGTTCCATTCCGATGCATTGATCTCGCCGTCAACCGAAATTTTGCCCGAGTCTGTGTAAAGAACCTTGAGAAGCCCGATGTCTTTGTGCGCCGCGGAGGCTACAGTAAACATCATTGCCATAAGCATCGCTGTAATTACCATACAAGAAATAACCTTTTTCATTATTGATCCTCCAAATTAAAAAGTTAGTAAAGGTAAAAAATGATGCTGAATTCCAGCGCACTTCATACACGCATAAAATTCTTTGACCGTTTTTCATTTTCGACATTATATCACAAATATCAATGCTTTGTCAACTCTTGATCGCATCAAAAAAAGAGTCACCAAAAAGGCAGGTTCTCATAAGGAAGTTTGGCATTTACCCGTAGGGCGGGGGTTTATCTCCCGCCGCAAATAGAAATCCCCCGACAGATTTTCATCTGTCGGGGATTTTCATGCATCCAAAATGGTTAGAATTATTTGTTTTTAATGATTTCAGTTTGGTCAATTATTTTTACACCTAATTTTTCAAGTCCTTTTTCCCAGTTTGTTTTTTCAAATCCATACGGCGCAGCATGATTTAACATATCCTCATATTTAATAATCGTACGCATATCTTTATCACAAAACAATAAAATTATGCCGCCACTTCTCGCATTAAAAGAATGTCGCAGCTCTATTGTCAATTCATCAATCTGTATTTTATATATTGCTGTTTTATTAAACCTATTAGTAACTTCTATTTGATTGCTTCTTATAACCAGGTGATTATTTTTGATTTTTAGCCATTCAAGCCAAATAAACAGATATGTTATTGACGACAAGACGAGAAAAATAGCACAGAAGCAGTGAAATGTCATTCCAATAACAGAAAACAAACACAAAACGCCGATGCAAACAGAAGCTATATTATAGTCTTTTTTTCGACGATTAAAGTTCCCTTCGCGCCTCACTTCCCAATCATCAAACAATATATTGTTTTCCATTTTTTAGCACCTCTCAATTCTGCAATAATGTTTTTAACTCTGTTTATCGCCAGTTTCGCCTTTGTATTGCAAAGGCATAGGGCAAATCCCATACCCCTTTGTAGGGCAGGGGTTTACTCCCGCCGCCTTGTTGGCTTAGATCCTATGTTACGGCGGGAGCAAGCCCCCGCCCTACGATGTACCACCATTATAGCAAAAATCGGCAGAGAAAACAATATCTCTGCCGGATTTTGTAAGGGCGACCATTGGTCGCCCGTTTTTTGCGGATGGTTGCGGGCGATCAATGATCGCCCCTACGGTAAACATCCTTATGAGAAGCCTGGTAAACGGCAACTCTTTTTTGAATCATAACTGATTATTTCTTTTTCTTCATGATAACAACAACTGCAACTGCTGCTACAACAACTACAGCGGCGATTATGATGATCGGAACGATGGAAGAGCCTTCGTCATCCTTCTTGTCGTCATCAGCCTTTGTTTCAGCTGCATTTGTTTCAGCCTTTGTTTCTGCCTGTGTATCAGCCGCAGGTGCTTCTGTTACAGCTTCTGTTGCGGGAGCCTCTGTTGCAGGAGCTTCTGTTTCAGCTTCCGTTGCGGGAGCTTCTGTTGCGGGAGCTTCTGTTTCAGCGCCTTTTTCAACGAATGTGATGTTGGAAATAGAAATACCGTGGCTTGACAGATTGGAGTAAAGAACTACCTTACCGTTGTAATCTGTATTAAGCGCAATTTCGGATGTTCTGGGTGCTGCGCCCCAGAAACCTGTGGGAATGGAAGGCATAAATGAACCGAGGTCATTGCCGTCAGCATCCTTGAGGTTGATAGTATCTGTATCCAGGTAATATGCGGAAGGGTCACTGCCGTATTCAAATATAACCTTGGAATACTTGGAAAGGTCGATCTCGCCAAGTGTAGCCTTTACGCCGACACCGTTGTGGAATTTGATAACAGCACCGCTGAAGTTTGCACCTTCATGCTCACCTACACAGTTTTCAGACGCTTCTGTAATTGAGGGAATGTCAACTTCATAATCTGCGGCAAATACGCCGAGGGAAAGCACCATCATAAGAGCGATGGCAACTGCGAAAAACTTTTTCATGTTTTTCCTCCTGAAATATAAAATTTTGATAGTATATTATATCACGAATTTTTAAAATTGTCAATACCGCCAAAATAAATCGTATTTCAGGCACAAAATGCATCAAAGATCGAGTTGTTTTCCCAGAAAATGAGATGCCGACTGCGCAAGCTTAAGCTCCATATCGGTACATGCAGGGGCACTATCACGCTCCTCTGCAACGATACAAACGCACCCTGAAAGATCGCCCGAGGATATGATCGGACAACAGCAGACAATATAGTATTTACTGTCGGAAACGGGATAAAGCTTTGCACTTTCGCCGTTGAATGAAAATGTCATTCTTTTATTCATGAGCGTTTCAAGCTCTTGCGATATCTTCTTATCCGTAAGCTCCTTTTTCGGTATGCCGGAGGAAGCAATAACAGTATCCCTGTCACATATAACAGCGTAAAGCCCTGTTGTTTTGTTTATTGATTCGGCATAATCGGAGGCAAATGAATTGAGCTGTGAGATGGGTGAATACTTTTTAAAAATAACCTCCCCGTCACGCTCGGTAAAAATTTCCAAAGGATCGCCTTCGTGTATGCGCATGGTTCTTCTGATCTCTTTCGGAATAACAACTCTGCCTAAATCATCTATTCTTCTTACAATTCCTGTTGCTTTCATATATACATTTCTCCTTAAATTACAAATTGTGATGTTAGTATCTGTAAATTAAGAAGAAATATACCGTAATTATGCTTCAGGTGGTTTTTTATAATTCAAAAAATAGCAAATAATAAAATTTGTCAATCCAGATGTAAAAACAATTATTATATCCATAGGAGCAAAGACGATTCCGGGAATACTCTCAAAAACAAATCCTGTACCAAAGCTATATAAATGTCCGTTCAGCAAGAACATTTCGCCTAGATACATAAGAAGTGTCATTGCCGAAGCAACAATCGACGGAATCCAAATTGAAACAAGTTTCCCTTTCCCCAAAAGGAGCGATCCTACAAACACGCCAACAGTTATACCCAAAAGAACAAAGAATATTGTCATTAACGCTGCAGACAAAGGGGATACTTGGATGCTGCCATCTCTCCAGAAAGCTGTGAAGCAAGCAAGTATACAAAGGCCAAGGAATGTAATGGAACATGCTGATTGTACAACCAAAGACTTAAGACGTTTGTTTTCACCGCTCTTTATCATTTGTCCAAAGCCATACAGGCAGTTCAGGATTGTAATGATCAGTACAATGGAAATAATATAAAAATGCATCTTGAATGCAGGATTATAGTCGCCCATCAAGATATCAACTGCCGTTTGCGTCTTGTATGTGGTTACAGTTTCTCCCCAGCCCTCCGGAGGAATGTAACACATAAACATCTGCCAGTCCTCAAGTTTTGTGACAGTTTCAGCCGTTGACACCACGACCTTCTTCTCAAGCAACAACTCCAATCCAAAGAAAACAACTGTTGCAGAAACAGCTCCGCCGACAAATGCAAATTTCTTAAACACTCTAATAAACAATGGCATTAAGATGACACCGATTATGATAGCAACGCTGATCGGCGTATACGGAATAATATATTTTGGATAGTTCTCTTTCATTACAGTTCCGTTAGCAAGCATATCAGTAATCACACGAACACCCATCGATAACGGATAATACGATGCTATCAAAACACCAAGGCAAGAAAACAGATAATATCGATTAAATTGTTTACTTTTCATACTCATTCTCCTCTCATCCTGCATTTGTTAACAGTACATAGAAAATCACACCAATTAACGCAATGAATACTATAAGCGAAAGCCAAGTCAACTTCTTAAAGGATAATATGTTCTCAATTCGTGTACGTATCTTTGCACCTCCAAAAGCTGATGCGAATACAGTTGCTCCTTCTTTACTTTCTAACAAGGAAGCTGCATAATCTTTTGCACGGTCATATCCGATCTTTGTAAGAACACGCTCATCGCAAGAAAGTTCGAGATCTGCAAGAAACCCTTTTAAAAACAACCAACTAAATGGATTGAACCAGTGTACTGCAACAATTACAAATGCTATAATTCGCCACAGATTATCAAAACTGCGTGTATGTGTTTTTTCATGCAGTACAATTAATTCAATATCGCTGTCCTTGTAAGAGGCGGGCAAAATGATTTTAGGTTTTACAATACCATACACTGCAGGAGATACAATTTTCTCCGATAGATAGATATTATCTTTTAGATGATTTGAATCCTTAATTTCATAAATTGTCATAAAATATGTAACCACCAACATCAAAAGAATCGCCAGCGAAACAATAATCCATACAACCGAGGCTACACGAAAAATATCGTCGAGTATATCGACCTTATATGTTATCGGGAAATAAGTATCCGCCGCCATAACGCTATTCGTCATTGAAAAAGCGATATCGTCAGTAGGCTGATACACAACGATGGTTTTTGTAGTTAGTTTGGATAATAATGCCATCAAACCATACGGACTGTTGAGCCCAAAAGGAAACGCCATTCTAAGAAAAGGAACAATCCAGAGAAACATCGTTAGCCTTCTCGGAATTTTTTTAATTCGTCTGACAAGCATAATGATCACGCCGGTTATGGTAGCAGTTATGCTCATATTGAATACCCAATAAAATACTTCATGCAACATAAGCATCACCTATTATCAATGAGTTTGCGCAGCTCATTGATTTCTTCTTCGGATAACGGCTCATCTTCAAGCAATGCCGAAAACAAGGCTTTGCGAGATCCGCCAAACACCTTTTTTATAAGAGAAGCAGCTTCCACCTTTTGCATTTCATTTTGCGACACAAGCGGAGTACAAATAAATCCGGGATCTTCACGTCGAATAAATCCTTTTGCTTCAAGTTTTTTAATCACTGTATAAGTGGTGTTTTTATTCCATCCAATTGTATCGGCAGCGATTAAGCTAATATCCTTTGCTGTAATAGGGCTTTTTTCCCATATAATTTCCATCACTTTGGCTTCACTGTCAAAAAGCTTTTCTTTCATAATAAACCCTCCACAGACTATTTCTATAGTCTATACTATCACAATAGTCTGGTTTTGTCAAGTGACGCGCTTTTTCTTTATTGAAAAACAATTTAAGCGAGGTGAAATTCACCTCGCTTTTGCTATGTATCGGTCAAAATGTGCTCTTTTTCGTAAAAATTTTTATTCAAAAATTGCGTTTACAACGATTTAAGACACTTTTTATAACATGAGCCTCTATTCTTCTTACAATTCATGTTGCTTTCATATATAAATTCTCCTTATCACATTTTGTAGGGGACGGCGCCTTCGACGTCCCGTTCATAATCACACGGAATTTGCGGGCTGTCGTGGGCGCCAGCCCCTACAATAAATTTTTCAAATTGTGCTGTTAGTATTTGTGATTTGTGGGAATTTATACTGAAATGATTTACTTTTAAGATGAGATATGGTATAATGAATAAAAAGGAGGTACGCCATGTTTTTTCGTGAACAAGTAAAAAAGAAAGCTATAACATTTAGTTATGATGACGGCGTAACACAGGATATTCGCCTTATTGAACTCTTGAACAAATACGGTTTGAAATGTACTTTTAATTTAAACTCTGAATTATTATCAAAAAAAGGTATGCTTATTCGAGAAGGCAAACGTATTGCACATTATAAAATACACACGGAAGATGTCAAGCAAATTTATGAAGGGCACGAGGTTGCCGTTCACACTCTGACACACCCAAACCTTACTCAATGCGATGATGAAGAGATCATTCGTCAGGTTGAAACAGACAGATTGAATTTATCCGGACTTGTAGGTTATGAGGTTGTCGGTATGGCATATCCTTGCGGCGGTGTAAATAATGATGACCGAGTCGCAAGGATTATAAATAAAAGCACCGGCGTTAAATACAGTCGTACAATTACCACAAACAACTGTTTCGATTTACAGGAAAACCTTTACCGTTTTAATCCCACAGTATATCATTTGAATTTTGAAAAAATGATGCAATTAGGCGGTGAATTTATCGAGCTTAAACCTGAAGAGCCAAAGGTGTTTTATATTTGGGGACATTCATACGAAATGGATTACGGTGCGGATTATTGGGTGAAATTAGAGGAATTTTTCAAACTCATCAGCAACAAAGAGGATATTTTTTACGGAACAAACAAAGAAGTTCTATTATGAAACAAAGCATGGCCGGCTCATTTAAGAAAAATACAGGTTACATTGTAGGGGCGACCACCGGTCGTCCGCCCCTGAATGTATAAATATACCAAAAGCGGGAGTGCAATGCACTCCCCTACAGAATAAATATTCAAAAAAATACATGGGGGTGACTAGTCTTGGAAGGTATTTTCTTAAATGAGTCGGCCCCATTTCTTTATACCTTTTCCGTCACACTGTATATCATAATGTAAAATATGTATACAATCCTCTTGCACAACTGTTTACGATCTTACTCTTGACAGTGTGCCGCCGTCACCTGCATAATAAATTTTCAAATTGTGCTGTTAGTATTTGTAATATTCAGAAAATGATTGACACGGAAAAAAAAGAATGATATAATCAAAATGACAGAATATGATAAAATTCGATGATCCGAGCATAACTATACAATTTTGTAAGGAGAAAACGGTTATGAAACAAGAAACAGTATTCAAAAAAAATTCCGTTAAAAGCAAAGCTATGGGGATCACCTCTGTCCTATTGCTATGTGCTGTTTTGGCAGGATGCGGTGAAAGTACCGATGCATATAAAGAAAGCGATGATTCTTCTGCGATCACGTCAGAACAAATTGCAGAAGATACGATTTCGGAAGATGTTGACGCTAACATAAGCAATATCAGCCTTTGTAACAAAGCTGTGATGATACGTGCTGACGAATTCAAGGGCCGTTTCAATTCGGTTGAGGTGAAAAACGACGGTCTGATGCTCTCAGACGGTGCCAAGCGCGGAACATTTATCTCCGATGAAATAAACCTCGGCGGCAGCTTCAAGGAGATGCTAACATCGTGGAATTCATCATCCGCAGGCGGTACTGTTGAAATATCGGTGTCGGTAAAACTTGATAGCGGCAGGTACACAGACTGGTACTCATGGGGCACGTGGAGTGCAATTCAAGGTCTTTCGGGCAGTGCGTCCACACAAGACTCGTACGGAAAGGTAGGAATTGACATTCTCACGCTTAACAAGAAGTGTGAGGGTATCGTCAAATTCAAGATAGATATAAGACAGACGAAAGATACATCTCCCATTGTTTACAACGTAACACTTGCGGCAAACAAAGAAGACTCATTACTGAAGGCTCCCGATGATACATACAAAAAGCTGAGGGTTCCATACAGACGTCAGGGTGATGTTCCCGAAATCGGCGGCAGTATATGCTCGGCAACTTCTCTTTCAATGCTGATGCTTTATCACGGTGCGGATATTGAGGTTGAGGACGTTGCATGGGGTGTGCGTGACTACGGCATAGGACGCTTCGGAAACTGGGCTTTCAACGTCGCATACGCAGGTGAGCTTGGATATGATGCTTATATCGATTATTACGACATCGATGCTATCAAATATGCGATATCCACGGGACACCCTGTGGCTTGCTCCATACGAGTTGAGCCGGGACAGCTTGCAAACAGCGGATATCCGAGCTATCAGTCAAACGGACATCTTTTGTGCGTGGTCGGTTACGAGGAAAAGGACGGTCAGAAATGGCTTCTTATCAACGATCCCGCCCGCCCTGAGGTAAAAGCATTCCTTGAATCCGAGTTTGAAACGATCTACCGAGGCGTATCGTACATAGTACAAAAAAGACCTGCGCTTTCTTTGGAAAAATAATATTCCTATATACAAACTGAAATATACCGTTCAGATATATTCGAAAGCATTGACAAGATATCTACAGCCACAGATGCGGCGAAGTGCATCAAAGCCTTCTCAATCACTTGACAGAGTCAAGTGATTGAGAAGGCTTACGCTGCGGCGGGATATTCATCAAAAAAGCATCTACGTAATCCTCTGCTAAGCATGTGGTTTTCGTTATACAAAAAATCCCGACAGACTAAAATCTGTCGGGATTTTATTACGCTTATGAAAAGTATCCTGAACCTGAATTAATACGGATGGCAACAGCCTGCGGATACTGCCTTGGGATATTTAGCCAAAAGCTCACTGACAGTGCCTGTGAACTCAAGACGGTTCTTTGTGCTCATGTTCTTAGCGCTTCCGCAAGTAGGAAGGTGAACCTTGTAACCGTTCTTGTTTATAACGAAAGTCTTTTCTGCTTCCGTTGTGGGCTTTGAAGTTGTTGTGGTGCTTGTATCTGCTGAGTTTTTGCCTGTCTTATAATCGATCTTAACACCGGGCTGAACATTATATGCGTAAACATTGAAGCAAATGCCGTCGCCATAATCTTCAACAGACCAACCCTCTATAAGTACACCGCTTGCAAGCAGGTTGTTTCCGCTGAAAATAGGTGTTACACGGTACATAACGTGATTGCCTGTTTCCTTTACGTAGTCAGCAACCATATCCTCAAACGGGATCATACCCTGGACATTCATGTATCTTGTACCTGTAATAAGGTTCTGCTTGTTGTTGTTTTCGCCTGTCAACTGCCATGCAATGAGGTGGCAGCGGTTATAAAGGTTCTTGCTTTCAACAAAATCATACTGATTCTGTACCCAGCCTGTGGGCTTATGTGAAAGGCTGCCTCTCTTAGTTGTAGGCATTATTTCCTTGCCTACGCAAGCGAATGTATATGTACATCTCTTAAGTGAATCGAGTGCACCGTAATATTCAAATGCAACTGTTGTCTTTTCTGTTTCCTTGAAAAAGGGCTTGTTTCCGTTTACAGCAACGTATGCCTTACCTGAATATGCAGGAACAGAAATGCTGGGCTTATACGTCTTTGCAGGTGTAATAGCCTTGTTGTAATTTGTCTTTGTTGTGGAAGTCGTGGTTTGGGATGCTGTTGTGGTTTTGGAGCTGCTCGTTGTCGTCTTTGCGCTGCTTGTCGTGGTCTTAGAATTGCTTGCTGTGGTTGTTACTGAGGTGGAAGTGCTGGAACTGCCGCCGAACAAACTGCCGAAGTAATCCCAAAAGCTTGCTGCTGATGCGGTTACTGAAAGCATCATTGTAAGGGCAAGAGTAATCGCTAAAAACTTTTTCATGTTTTTTCTCCTAAAATTTAGAATTCCATCATTTTCATTATATCATAATAAATTCATATTGTCAATATGAACAAAATAATTTTTTTCCGTCATATAAACAATTTATGGCGATTTATATTGTGCAAAATGACGGATTTTATCCAATATGCAACAAAAAATATTTATTTATCTGCAATTATTTTACTATTTCGTATTTCCAATCGATTATGCCGCCGAATTCCTTGACATTTGTATAGCCCAGCTTTACAAGCTCCTCTGATGCTATCTTGCTTCTTCTGCCGCTTCGGCAGTAGACAAGAATGAGCGTATCTTTGTCGGGAATGATCTGCGGTGCTTTCTGTTCTATTTCATATTCCGGGATAAGAACAGCACCTTCGATGTGGCCTTGTGCAAATTCTTCATCTGTCCTTGCATCGATTATCACATAGTCCGTTTGAGTTTCCATAAGCTCTTTTGCCTTTTCTTGCGTTATTTGCTCATAGCTTATAGGTTTTTCACTTTTCACATCGGTCACAGTCTGTTCTGTCTCGGATGCGCCGTTACTGCAGGAAAAAAGCAAAAGCGAGGAAACAAGCGCAAATGAAAACGAAAATATTTTCAAAAATTTCTTCATATCATCATCCTCCTTGATTATATCTAAATGATACCGCACAAGAAATAAAAAGTCAAGATGTTATAAGCAATTACAAAACAAAAAACCGCACCTGACGGTGCGGTTTTCATAGATAAAGCTCTATTATTTGATTTCGATTGTAGCGCCTGCTTCTGTGAGCTTAGCCTTGTATTCTTCAGCTGTAGCCTTGTCAACGCCTTCCTTAAGAGCCTTGGGGCAACCTTCAACGATGTCCTTAGCTTCCTTAAGACCGAGACCTGTAAGTTCACGAACAACCTTGATAACTCCGAGCTTGGAGGAACCAAAGGAAGCGAGAATTACGTCGAATTCTGTCTTTTCTTCTGCAGCAGCTGCAGCAGGAGCAGCAGCGCCTGCAACTGCAACGGGAGCAGCAGCGCTTACGCCGTATTTTTCTTCGAGACCCTTAACGAGGTCAGCGAGTTCGAGTATTGTAAGTGAATCAAGTTCTTCAAGAATCTTTTCGATTTTTTCGTTAGCCATTTTTAATACACCTTTCGTATTTTTTCAGTAAATTTTATGAAGCCGAATTATTCTGCTGCAGCTTCTTCAGCAGGTGCAGCTTCTTCAGCTGCGGGTGCGCCTTCACCCTGCTTGTCGATAATAGCCTGGAGCACATATGCCAGGTTGTACAAGGGAGAGCGAACACATCCGAGGATCTTCGCAATAAGAGTTTCCTTGGACGGAATTTCAGCAAGAGCCATAACGCCTGCCTTGTCAAGGATCTCACCGTCAACAAAGCCTGCCTTTATGTCAAATGTCTCAACTGTGTCAGCGTACTTCTTGAGGATCTTTGCGGGAGCAACCGCATCGTCCTGGCTGATAGCAATTGCTGTCATGCCTTCAAGAACTTCGCCAAGCTGTGCGTAGCCTACTTCTTCAACAGCTCTCTTTGTCATTGTGTTCTTAACGACAGAGTAGTCAACGCCTGCTTCTCTGAGCTCAGCTCTCATCTTTGTATCGTTTTCAACCGTAATGCCGGCATATGTTACGATAACGCAAGAAGCGGCTGTCTTGAGCTTTTCAGCAAGGTCAGCAACGATCTGTTGTTTTTGAGCCTTGATTTTTTCGCTTGCCATTCGATTATTTACCTCCGTTTTGGTTTTGTCTTCCGAAAACAGAAAACGCCTTCTTTTCTCGACCGAAAAGAAAGCGTAAAAATACCAAAAAGTATATACCGTTTTCCCCTCGGCAGGAAAGCTTTCGCTTTTACCGAAACCTGCTGTCTTCGGATTAACGCATAGATTATATCACTTATATTTTGATTTGTCAATACATAAATGAAACATTTACATTTTGTTTACTTATAAAATCTGATATTCGCAATTACCTTACCGACAATTGAAACTTCTTTGACGATTATCGGCCGCATGGTGCTGTTTTCAGGCTGAAGTCTTATATGTCCTTTTTCTTTGTAAAACGTCTTCACCGTCGCTTCATCCTCAATGAGTGCTACAACGATATCTCCGTTTTCTGCGCACGGTGTTTTGCTTATAACAACGTAGTCCCCATCAAGAATACCTGCCTCTATCATGCTTTCGCCCTTGACACGGAGCGCAAACACCTCACCCGATCTGTATCCTGTGGGAATCTGAACGCTTATATATCCGTCGTAATTCTCCTCCGCAAATATCGGCTGACCTGCGGCAACCTTGCCAAGCACGGGAATTGACGGCGTCGTGCTTCCGCCTGCACGTACTGTGCGGCATTTTCCCTGCTCCCTTTGTATATACCCCTTTTCTTCAAGCTTCTGAAGATATCCGTGCACGGTCGATGTGCTTGCAAATCCTATTGCATCTTTAATATCACGGACTGACGGCGAGCATTTGCCTTTGTTTATTTCATCAACGATAAACTCATATATTTTCCGTTCTTTTTCGGTAAGCTGTACCATAGTAAACCTCTGAATATCTTAATACACTATTATTATATCACGGAAAAATGAACAAATATACAAAAAAACGAATATTTGTTCGATTTTTAAGGAGAAAATCTATCATATTATACACAACTGTCAAAACGCCCCCTGCCCGTCCCCCCACAGTTCGCAGGCGAACAGTAGTCGCCATGCGAACTGCCCACGGGCAAAGGGGCGTGTATTTCCTGCGGAAATACATTAAGAAAAAAAACCGACGAAAATTCGTCGGTTTTTAAGTAACTTATTTAAGAGCTGCCTTTGCCTGTTCTGCAAGTGTTGCGAAAGCATCCTTGTCGTAAACAGCGATTTCAGCGAGCATCTTACGGTTGAGTGTTACTCCAGCCTTCTTAAGACCGTTCATGAATGTGGAGTAGTTCATACCGTTAACCTTTGCCTGTGCAGAGATTCTTGTGATCCAGAGACGACGGAAGTCTCTCTTCTTCATCTTTCTGCCTGCGAAAGCGTAGTTACCGCTCTTCATTACCTGCTGCTTAGCCATCTTGAAGTGCTTGCTCTTTGCACCCCAGTAGCCTTTTGCGAGCTTGAGCATTTTATTTCTTCTCTTACGAGTTGCCAATGCGCCTTTAATTCTTGCCATTTTTTATTTCCTCCTATTCTTCCTAAATCAGTCCTTGGGGATAAGAGACTTAACAGTCTTTGTGAAGCATTCGCTGAGGTAGCCTCTCTGTCTGAGGTCTCTCTTACGCTTTGTGCTCTTCTTACCGAGCTTATGACGGCGGTTTGTGTGATTGATCTTAACCTTGCCTGTGCCTGTCAGACTGAATCTTTTGGACGAGGCCTTATGTGACTTGATTTTTCCCATGATTTTTTCCTTTCCTTTAAATAAATTCTGTGATACTGCGCATCAATGGGGCGCAAATATCAGCCTTTGTTTTTCGCATCGGGTTTGATGGGAGAAAGCATCATTGTGATATTTCTGCCTTCTGCCACCGGGGGTTTATCGCAAGCGCCGTATTCGGCACATGCATCAGCAAAGCGTTGGAGAATATCGTAACCCATGCTCTGATGAGTGATCTGTCTTCCCCTGAATCTGACAACGACCTTAACCTTATCCATTCCCTTCAAGAAACGGTGGGCATGTTTTACCTTTGTCATAAAATCGTGAGTATCGATCGTAAGCGAAAGCTGGATTTCCTTGACTTCGGTATTCTGCTGTTTTTTCTTTGCTTCTTTTTCCCTTTTGTCACGGTCGAAGCGGTACTTACCGTAATCAATAACCTTGCACACGGGCGGATTTGCCGTGGGTGCGATAAGAACGAGGTCAAGCCCTCTGTCATATGCTATCTCACGTGCTTCGTCAGCGCTCATTATTCCGAAAACTTCGCCGTCGTCACCGACTACTCTGACCTGTGTGAGCTTAATGTCGTCATTGATTAAAAGATCCTTAGTGCTTATTGCCAAACACCTCCAAAATAGATTAAAAAAATGCGGTGAAACATTTTTCCCGCATACCAAAACCACGGCATAACACAGCCGTTTGTAAGTATTAACCCACAGCTTCAAGCGGTCAAGGTGAGAACGGAAAATCGTTTCTGCTTTTTTGTACAAGATATAATATCACATTTGCATTGTTTTGTCAAGTGGTTTTGATAACTTTTTTCATTTTATAAAACACCGTCCGACGGTGTGGCGCCCTATGTCCGCAGGCAGTTCGCAAGTGCCTTGCGAACTGTGGGGGGTGCGGACGGGCGCTTATTTTCATCTGATGCCCATTTATTCTGACGCCTCATACGTAATCGAATACAAATTCATCAAAACGGGATAAAGCGGCGGGAGCAAGCCCCCGCCCTACTACTTATATTTATTCCTTATATAATGGGCAAGGCACAGTGCCATTGTGACGGGAAATATGATTATAACGAATATTCCGCATTTGAGTGCGATCTGATCAGGTGCCATACCGTCAAAGAACACGAGGTTTTCAAAAAACGATGTATTTTTCTCTACGGCATCGGAAATAAGTCCCGTTATCCACGGCCCTGCCGAACAGCCGACATCCCCCATGACAGAAAGAAGCGCAAACATCACCGCTCCGCCGTGGGGAAAATCCTCATCAGCTCCCGCAACCGTACCGGGCCACATGAGTGCAACCGAAACACCGCACAGAACACAACCGATAAGCGACACCACGGGCGAATTCACAAGACAGATAAGCGCATACGAAACGATACAAAGGATCGATGAATACAAAAGCACCTTTTTTATATCGAAGCGTTCACCGAAAATACCGTAGAGCATACGGCAAAGTGCCATACAAAGCGCAAATCCGCACACGCCGATAACGTCACCGTATATTTTCGGTATCTGCAAGCCTATCTCTGCAAAATACGACACCCACTGTGCCACCGCTTGTTCAGCCGCACCCGAGCATACCATAACGAGCATAAGCGTTAAAAACGCTTTTGATTTTAAAAGCTTGCCGATGGGCGTTCTTTCTTTCCCTTTTTCAAATTCGGGAAGCGGAGCCTTTGCAAACATGACCGTCGCCGTCAAAGGAACAAAAGACCACAAAATGGGAAGCACCCTCCAATTATCCGAAAAGTACAGATACACCGTTGATAAAAGGCAAGTGAGTAAATGTCCCCAGCAGTAAAACGAGTGCAAAAGCGGAATTTCGACCTTTGTGTTTGTTTCGGGCAGATGCGACACAACAGGGTTCAACAGTACCTCAATAAGTCCGCCTCCGACCGAGTAAAGCACCACCGAGCAAACAAGTCCTGCATACGGCGGTAAAATATTCGGCAAAACCGACATACCGACAAGTCCGTAAAAGCACAGTATATGCGCTGTCAGAAGCTGTATACGGACAGGCACACGCTCAAGCACCTTGAGCGAAACGACGTCCGTCATTATCTGGACTGCAAAATTTATGAGGATAAGCCGTCCGAGCTCCTCATAGGAAAGCCCGAACTGTCCTTTGAAAACAACGAACAGCACGGGCGCAAGATTAATTATAACAGCCTGTGTAAAAAATCCTATGTAACAGGCAATTTTTGTAGTTTTAAACGATTTCATAAGCTGAACTTAAAGACTTTTTATATCCTTGCAAAATATTTTACGGCACACGATAACGATAGTCATTGTAATAATTGCCCCTGCGCACGTATCGGAAAGAAAATGCGCACCGCACACTATTCTTGAAAACATAACGAGAGCCACCCACAAAATTGCAAGAAGCTTTGCCGTATTTGCTTTCTTTTTATCGCCGAGCTTATCAAAAATAAAGGAAACCGTATATAATATCACCGCATTTGAGGTATGTCCCGACGGGAATGACTTATGCGCATCGTCAAAAGCTCTGCCTACGGGTATGTACCATCTTGTAAAGTGGGAAATATCCTCCATCGCACGGAAGCGTTCCCTTCCCCACACGGATTTGATCGACGAAATTATAACGAGCGTTGCAAGTCCGACAGCAACAACAGTCACAAGTGCGGGCTTTATTTTTCTGAGCGTTTCATCCTTTATCATCGATGCAAGCTTCACAAAAAGAGCCATTATGATAACCGTGCCGACACACGATAAAATTTTCGTAAGTGTCATTTCGTACGTTTCAATGCTGTAATATTCAACCGTTCTTGTGATAGTTGAATACGTTGCGATAACACCGCCTATAAAGCAGAGTCCTGACAAATAAATGTGTCCTTTTACCCTCTGTTTCATGACATATACCGCAAGTGCGGCAAATGAAAATGCAACAAAAAGAAGTGACGGCGGCTCTGCCCATATTTCCATAAAGCGAGCCCACGCATCCATCTGTGCCAGTGTCTGAGATATTTGGTAGTCATAAAACGTACCCACTGCAAGTCCTGCAAAAAGCAGGACGTACAGTATAACGGGTACAAAACAATTTTTTATTTTCATATCACTTGCCGAGGTTAGCCGCACCGACGATGCCGGCATCGTTTGCAAGCGTTGCAAGACGGATAACGGTCTGTCTTTCGGGTGCTATCGTCTTTGTAAATACTTCGCTGTTTATTCTGCCGAGCAAAGGCTCAATAAGTCCCTTACCCTCGTTTGAGATTCCGCCGCCGATGCAAACGATATCGGGCTGGAACAGATTTATGACATTCGTGATACCGCAAGCGAGGTAATCAAGGTATTTTTCAACAACTCTTATACCTGCCGCATCGCCCTTATCTTTTGCCAAAAACGCTGTTCTGCCGTTTACCTTACCCTTTTCAGCGGCTATTTTTGCAAGCTCTGAATCAGGGGATTTTGCAATTTCTTCTTTTGTCATCTCAATGAGAGCCGTGGCGGAGCTGTATGCCTCCCAGCATCCGCGGCGTCCGCAGTTGCACTGTCTGCCGTTGTATTCAATTACCATATGGCCAAGCTCACCGCCTGCATAGTTGAAGCCGGAGAATACCTTTCCGTCGATAACGATACCGCCGCCGACACCTGTGCCGAGCGTTACCATAACGGAATACTTCGCACCCTTCGCCGCACCCGCAACAGCCTCGCCGAGGGCTGCGGCATTTGCATCGTTTTCAAGATAGATCTTGACGGGTGTGAGCTTCGAAAGCTTATCGACAATTGGGTAATCCTCCATAAGCAGATTACATGCCCTGTCGATCGTTCCCGTGTCGCAGTTGATAGCGCCGGGCGTTGCAAGACCTGCGTATGCAACATCATCAAGGCTGATGCCGTAAGAAGAAGCAAGGTCGCTTATAAGCTTTGCAATATCCGCCGTTACCGCATCGTTTCCCCTTTCGGGAAGTGTGGGCACAGACATTTTCTTAACGATGTTATTATTTTCGTCAACAAGACCTGCGGCAATATTAGTACCGCCGAGGTCAATACCAATATAATACATATATAAACCTCTTTATTTAATAACGGAAACTTCCCAGCCCATTATCTTACCGAAGGAAGCGAGAGCTGAAATATCACCGCCGTATACCATAGCACCGTGGTGGATTCCGCCGAGACGGCTGAATTCGGGGAGGAATTCAGTCAAGGGCTTGCATACCTTCATCCATCCGCTTACATCGTTTCTGAACGATGTTTCATAAGGAGCTTCAAGCACTTCAACGTCTGTAAGGATAAGTCTGTACTTGCCGTTACCTATCGGATTGAGTGCAACATATACAGCCTCACCGGGCTTGAACACCGTCATCATATTGACAGGCTTACCTGCGTTCTTGCCGTAGGGGAAGTTGCTTATTCTACAGTCGGGCTTTGAGCCTGCGCATTTTACGTTATATTCACCCATGTGTGAAAGATAGATCGTGTTATCTCTCCAGTTGGGGCAGAACATTTCGGCAAATGTTGTTTCATCGTATACAGACAGAAGCGAGCCGACAAATGCCGCTGTAAGGCAGTCGCCCTCACCTGCATATCCGATACCTCTGCCCATCGCCTTACAAGCCTCTGCAAAGGGCATATGGTCAAACTGTGTTGAGCCGTCAACGCCCATAAAGTTCATCGTGAACGCTGTAAGACCGTACTTTTCTATCCATTTTCTGATACCGAGCGCTGTACGGCAGGAGCCCTTATACTGTGCGTAAGTAACGCTGTTCATCGCAAAACGCTCACAGTCAGCCTTGTATTCGGCTTCCATTTCTTCCTCGGATACCATGGGAAGCTCACCGTCAACAAACGGCTTTACCTGCATACCTATCGTCTTTTCAAGCTCATCTGCAGGAATTGCAAAGTCACCCATGCCGACGAAGGGACCGCCGAGATGTCCGACCTTTGCATTTTTCATTGACTTCGCCATTTTCGCACCTTTAGCAGCAGCCGCAACGTCGTCAAGCACTGTGGAATTATCCCAGTGGCCTGCGAATATCTGGAAATCCTTACCGTTTCTGATAAGGAGGTTACACATATCCTGAACACCGTGGATACCGTGGTTTGCACCGACCTTGTCGGATGATATCGTATAGTCAAACTCGTAGTGAGGTGTTGTATCGAGCACGATTATGGGAAGACTTGTGTTTTTAAGCACGTCTGATGATTCAAGCGAGGGGGAGTAAGCGAGGTGAAGCGTTACTATCGCATCAACGTCAGCTGCTTCAAAATCGGATACTGCCTTTTCAAATTCGGGCTTTATACGGCATGTTTCCGCTTCGACAACGTCGATACCTCTGAAGCGGAGCTCCATACAGATCTGCTGATAAAATCCCTCAAGCCATACACGTCTTTTGGGGCTTGTTTCGTCATAAAGAGCCACATAAAGGGGCAAAAGACCTATTTTAGGATTGCTCATTTTATTTTTTCCTTTCTTAACCCAAGAATTTAACTGCGTTGTTATAGAAGATATCCTCAGCGAACTTTCTGCCGCCTACCTTGTAGGTAGCGTCAAGTATACTCTTGAGCTGTTCGTATACGAAGAATGTATACTTTGCTTCTGCTTCGGGGCCTTCAATGTGCTTGTTGAACGGGAAGTCCTCACGGGGCATATTGATATATTTAACGTCTGTCCACTGACGTTTGCCGTGCCAGAGGAATATGGGAAGGTCTGTACCGTACATGATCTGATCAAGCGGATAATGCTCAAATACGTAGTCAAGAACTACGGGGTTGATAAGCGCCGCCAAGTCATAGTGGAAGTAGTTGCGGTCATCACCTAACTTTTCCGTTGCTCTTACTATCCAGTCGATGGAGTAGCATCTGCCGACGTGAGCTATGATAAGCTTGATATCCGGGAATTTATCCTTTATGTAGCGGATCTCCTTGATGTTGTTATCATCGGGGAATCTGCCTACACGGGGCAAATGAAGCACTATTGACTTCTTGTACTTGTCAGCAAGTGCAAGCTGATCGGGGCGGATGAAGTCCAAAAGACCGATCTCAGCGCCCTGAACACCCGAAACGAAGTCGGGATACGGCTTGAAGCCTGTAAATTCGCCCTCAACGAGCATTTTTTCCGTAAATTCAACATCCCATGTGGGGTCAACCATCATGTGAGCGTATCTTGCCTTACCCGACTTTTTAAGATCGGACAGGTAGTTGTTGTTTGCAACAACGTCAAGACCTCTTGTAACGCAGGGGAGGACGTTTGCTTCAACCTCGGAATCGGGGTAAAATGCATCTCTGTAGAACTCATAGTCCTGGAAACGCATTATGGAGTTACACTGGTTAGACCAGTCCGTGGGGTCAGCCACGCAGTTTTTACGCATTTCAACATCAGAGATGTGAATGTGCATATCAATGATCTTCTTGGGGATTCTGTCCTTGATAAACTCGTTATAAAATTCCTCGTCTACCTTTGTTCTTTCAAAATAATCTACTATCATTTGTGTACCGCCTTTTCTACCGCTTCATACATTGCGATATATTTTTTATATTTTTCGTTGTAATGCTCATAAATTTTTTCATCGTCAAGGTTCATGACCTCGCCCTTTGAAAGTGACACGTAACCGTCGGTAAGACCGCATCCGACAGCGGCTATTGCCGCCGCACCGACAGCACAAGCCTCGGCGTTTTCCATTCTCGTTATCTTACAGCCTGTAGCATAACCGACAATGGAGCACCATAAATCGCTTCTCGATGCACCGCCCATTATTTTGAGCGAGGAGATGTCAACGCCCTGCTCCGCATACTTTTCAAGTCCCGCACGGACGTTGAATGCAACGCCTTCCATCAGCGCTCTTGCAATATCGTATTTATCATTTCCCAGGCGCAGTCCGTATATACCGCCCGACATTGCGCTGTCACGGCGCGGGAAGCATGCCCCTGAAAAATGAGGCAGGAAAATAATATCCTTTGCGCTTTCGAGCCTTTTTTCAGCCTCAATATCAAGTGTTTTATAATCACTTTCAAATGTGTCCTTCACCCATTTCATAGCGTTTCCGACACCTGAAAGCGATGCAATATTTCCGTAAAGCCCTGCCTTGGGGTGAATACCGGGAACTATGTGCGCCTTCGAGTACGTCAGCTTGTCGCTGATACCGAGAAGCACCCATGCCGTACCCGTTGACAGCATCATATCTCCTGCTGAAAGCGCACCGCATCCGATGGATGCGCAGTACTGGTCGTGTGCGCCGTTATAAACCTTAACGCTTTCGGGAATACCGAGGGTGTCGGAGGCTTTCTTCGTCAGCGTGCCGATATAAGCACCCGACGGCATAACACGGGGAAGTCTCAATTCGTCAATGCCGATTATATCAAGTATTTCCTTATCCCACACACCCGTGTTGATATTGAAAAATTCTCTTATTGAAGCATTTGTGGGGTCTACCACATTTTGCCCTGTCAGCTTTTCATTTATAAATTCGATAGTTGATAAAAAGCTGTATGTCTTTTCAAACACTTCAGGCTCATGCTTCTTTATCCACAAAAGCTTTGCAGCGTCACTGCCGGGGTCTGTCGTCCAGCCGCAGCGGTTATATATTCCGTCACAGCCGAGGGCATCGTCAAGAACCTTACATTCCTCTGTTGCACGCATATCCATCCAAGTGATGGCAGGGCGGATAGAATTGAAATCCCCGTCAACAAATGCCGTTGTTGCGCCCTGTGTAGAAAGGGAAAGTGCAAGTATCTTTGTTTTGTCTATTTCCTTTGTGCTTTCTCTTACTGTGTAAACTACGGCATCCCACCAGTCTTCAGCCGACTGCTCCGATATGCCGCCGGGGGCGGATGTTATCGGATAATCTTTATATGCTATGCCGTGTATTTTTCCGTCCTTGTCGAGAACAACGGTTTTTGTTCCCGTTGTTCCGACGTCTATTCCAAGTACATACATAATTTAAAACCTCACGGTAATTACATGAGCTTGATGGCTTCTTTGATCTTTCCGCAGAGGAAGTCCATAGCGTATCTCGAAGCGATAAGCGGGGGCTTAACGAGAACAACGGGAGGACAGTTTGCCTTGTAAAGCTGTGCGGAAATGTCAACGCACATATCGTTGAGGATCTTCGCAAACTTCGCCGCTTCATCAACCTTTGCAAAGCGAAGTCCTGCCAAGTGGCCGAAGCCGTCTGCTCTTACGATGAGATTGCTGTTTTCCTCTGCTATCTTTTCAAGACCTGCATAGAAGTATTCGCCTGCATCCTTGATTTCTTCGCTGTTTGCCTTGGAAAATTCCATTGTTACGAGGTAGGAAAGCGATGCAAGCTCCTCCTGACCGTTTGTAACGAGTGCGCCAAAGAGGTTGAGTGCGTCCATTTCAGCCGTTGTTATGAGCTTACTTGCAGGATATTCACCGCCGGGAAAGCCCTTACCGACAACAGCAAAATCGGGGTTAAGTCCCCATTTTCTGAACAAGAACATTCCGTCATACCACATGCAGGACTGAATTTCATCGCACATTGTGGGTGTGTCATACTCACGGCAGAGCCTATATGCACCCTGCAAAAATTCCTTTGTGAGTCTTATTGCACCGTAGTTCATAAGAATTATTTCGTGTGCAAAGCCTGCCGTCTTGTAGTTGCCGCTGTTGTACTGCTTCAGCTTTGCTTCAAAGTCAGCAAGGTCATTTATCATAACGGGCACTATTTTGTAAAGGCCTGCCTTTTCGGCTTCCGCTGCAAATCCGCCCCAAAGACCTCTGAGTGTCTGTGCAAATATTGTAGTACCGTGATAGTTTGCTTCGTTTGTGCCCTTCATGTCAGCCATTACGAAGAAAACAGGTGTTTTGCCGTAATATTTGGGATCTTCAAATGTGCCGTCAAGCTTGTAGAATCTTGAAAGCATCATCTTAAAGCCTGCTTCGCACGCAAGGCTTCCCGTTTCAAGGTTGATACAGCGGTTGAGCACCTTCGGCTCTCTTGATGCAAGAATCTTTTCAAGCTCTTCGTCGTTAACACCGCCGTTTGCCGCACGGATAAGCTCACGCTCAGCAAGTCTTGTTATGTAACCACGTGTATTGTTGTGTGTTGCGTTGGGAACACCGAGCTTGCGTGCGTTATCGATAAGCTTGTAACCGCCGAAGCCGTGGCCGAGAGATGCATGGTAATGCTCACTCTTACCGATAAAGTAAACCTTACCGTCCTCACCTATACGGCAGAGTCCTCTTGCCGAAAGAGGTGCCATGCACTTATGAAGTGCCTTTGAAAATGCATCTGTTGCCGCACCGTCGTTCGTTGTTTCAAATGCGGGAACAACGGAAACACCGACATCATCAAGCATCTTTTCGTTTGCCTTCTGTCTTTCTTCGGGCATAAAATCGATCTTTTCGGAAACTATTTTCTCAGCTTCCTCTTTTGTTGCATAGCCGTTATACACAGCCGATGCACAGAGTGCGGCAGCATAGTCCGCACCTAAAATATCCTTAAGGGACATACAGGGAGATTTAAACATATCTTTCACCTATCCTTTATTTAATTACTAAATTATTTAACGTGGTCATTATATATAATATTTTTGGAAATGTCAATAGAATGAATCTATTCGGTTATAATGTTATCCGTGTGACGGATAACATTTCATGTTTGTACAAACATTTCATGCCTTTATTTTACATCAAAGTTGTAAACCATGTGTCTTCACATTTTGTAAACTATGTTACCGCACTATACACATCGCACGTCCGCATGAAACGAGCGTAAATGGGTTTGAAACGGGTTGTCGAGGCGCCAACCCCTACAGGCATCACCTTGAATATATAGACCGTAGGGGCGTGCATCGCACGTCCGCATTAAACGCCTTCTGTAGGGGCGTGCATCGCACGTCCGCATGAAACGAGCGCAAACGGGTTTGAGGCGGGCGATTGCAGTTCGCAACGCGAACTGATTGAATCTTGCCCCTGCACTCAAACACAATTCGCCCATTTTATGCCGAATCGGCAGTTTCTTCATTCTCAGGCGGAGGTTCTTCCGTATCCTCGGCAGGTATTTCTGTTTCTTCGGCATTTCCCGAAGCTTCATCTGTTTCAGTATTGGTTATTTCTTCCGTATCCTCAGGCGGTAAAGTTTCTTCGCCTTCGGGCTTCGGCGGCTTTGTCACAGGCTTATTTGTCTGCGGTGCCTGTGTTTCCGGAGGCTCTGTTTCATCGGGAAGCTCCTCCCCCTTTTCATCAAGCCCGAAGCGTGCGGAAATAACTCCCGTCACGGCAGTTGCCGCATTTTTACCCGTCGCACCGTTTTCTATAACGCACGACACCACTATCTGAGGATCGTTATACGGTGCAAACGCCGTAAGAACGGCATTGTTATTTGACTTTGATATCTGTGCTGTACCCGTTTTTGAGCCTATTGCAAATTTATATCCGCTGAGCGTCGATGTTCTTTCCTTGGAAAGCTTCATGCCCTGCTTGATAAGCGTTGTATGGTCATCGGAAAGCTCAGCCGTGCCGAGTATTTCAGGCTCATTATAAACAACATCGCCTCCCGAATACGTTTCAGATTTATAAAGCACCGTTGCTTTATACCTCGTTCCGCTGTTTATAAGCACGGATACATACATTGAAAGCTGAAGCGGTGTCACGGCGTTTTCGCCCTGACCTATTGCCGCCTGAAGCGTGTCACCCGGCATCCATGCACCGAGATTTTTCTCAGAATAATGAACGGGACCTGTCAGGACTCCCTTTGATTCCGAAAGCTCAATTCCCGTATACTGACCGAGTCCGAGCGTGGTACAGTATTCGTTCATGGCTTCAATTCCGAGCCTGCGCCCCACATCGTAATAATAACAGTTGCACGAATGTCCGAGCGCTTCCTTGACATTCAGCTTTCCGTGTCCGTATCTGTACCAGCAGTCGGGCTGATAATCCTTGTAATATTCGTATTCGCCCGTACATTCGACCGTGCTTGAGCCTGTCACCTCACCGAGCGTCAAGGCTGCGGCGGAAACAGCTAATTTGAACGTCGAGCCGGGAGCATAATTTCCGTGAAGCGCACGGTTAAAAAGCGGCTGCTTTTCATCGTTTACAAGTGTTGAGTAGTTTTCTGTAAACGTCGCCAGATCAAAGCTCGGATAAGAAGCAAGTGCGAGCACCTGACCTGTATTCGGATCAACTGCGCTGACAGCACCGCTGTCGGCAAGACCGCCCGATGCATCGTCCTTGGCATTTTTCACAACAAGCTGTATATTTTCGTAAAGCTTTTCCTCGGCAACCTTCTGCAGATCTATATCGATCGTCAGATATACGTTACGTCCGGGTGTCGGCTCTGTTTCCGTTTCCGTTGAAATTATACTGCCGTATTCGTCTTCTGTTATCTTTACTTTTCCTTCAGTACCGCGTAAAAGCGCTTCAAATGCTTTTTCAGCACCGTCAAGCCCTACCGTATCATCATATTTATAACCATTTTCAAGATAAGCATCTATTTCGTCAGCAGGTATCTTTCCGACACGTCCGAGAATGTGTGAAGCAACACCGGGATAATTGTACACCCTTTTCCAGTCTTTTTCAATGTATATGCCGGCACTTGCACGTTCAAGTATTGCCGTCACCAATTTAAGCGGAGCTTCTTCCTTTACGATAAACGGATTGTCGGGTGCGTAGTTCATCGTATCAAGCTCATAACGCACGGCGATAACATCGTACTGCGTCCTGCCCTCATATGTATACGTGCCGTTTTCTGTCTTTACTCCGTAATATTCAAGCAGCCATTCAAAAAAATCAACGGCTGAAATATCCTCTTTAAGTCCGTTTTTCGAAAGAAAGGCGGCAAAACGGTTTTTTGTCACGGTGCTTTCAAGCGCTTCTTCATCGTATGAAACATGCGGATACGTTCCTGTTATCGGGAAATGGGTGTCAAACTCCTCATAATAATCCTCAAGCACGAAACTGAGCTCCGATATAAGCTTGTTTTTTCCCGATGAAGTATAATTTTTAAGTGAATTATAGCTTAACTGTACCGTATTTGTATATTCGTTTGTGATAAGCGGTTTGCCGTTTCGGTCAAATATTTCTCCCCTGACTGCCTGCACGGTTTCGTATCTTGTGTACGTTCTTGAATTGAGCGAAATATATTTATCAACACCCGTTATCTGCATATTTACAAGTCTTATTATGTAAATACCGCACACGGCAAGGAAGAATATGCCGAGTATGAGCAGACCGCTTGTATAAAATTTCTTGTTTTTATTCTTCATAATAATCAGTTTTTCTCCGCATGCCGAAAACGGCACCGTGAAGCCTGCAAAGCGGATACAGCACCGCCGTGCAGACGAGTGAATATGCGAACTGCGGAAGCACCGCGCCTGTAAAAGCATCCGTATATGCGGCACCGTCCGACATCAGAAACACCGCTGTAAGTATTCCCTCTGCAATAAAGGTGCAAAAGGCTGCGGTCATAACGCTTAAAAATCCGTTTTTGAAAAAGAAATTTGAAAGTATAAGGCACAGACACACCGCAAGAAGATATAAAAGCGGATAATATGAAATGCCCCATGTACCAAGACAATGTAAGATCACCCCCGAGGCTACCGCAAGTGCACACACGGTCTTTTCTTTTTCAAAAAGCGAAAGACAGATAAGACACGATGCCGTGATATCGGGAATACACCCGAAAAACCTCAGATACGGAAAAACAGTTATCTGAAGCATCACGCACAAAAGCACGGCAATACCCGCCATAGCTGTGCGGAACATTGCTTTTGCGCTGCTTTTTCTGTGCATATACTCACTCCTTATCGATCTTCCTTTTCAAATCCTGTTATTATCATCACGTGTTCAGGCTCTGTCAGGTCGGCAAACGGACGCACTATTGCGTATTTTGTGCGCAGATTGTCGTCAAATTCCACACGTTCAACCGTTCCGACAAGTATTCCCGAAGGATATATCGATCCGAGTCCCGACGTCATTACCCTGTCACCCACGGCAACATCGGAATCCCCCGAAAGATAATTAATTCTGCAAAGTCCCTCTTTTTTAAGCGAAAACTCACCCGACAAAACACCTGCTTCGCCTGTACGTTCAATGTAAACACCGACTGATGACGATGTATCGACAATGCTCGATGCCTTTGCCCAGTTAATACCCGCTTCGCTTATGTAACCGACTACACCGCCGTTTTCGGAGATGATCGGCATATTTTTTTCTATTCCGTCATTCGTGCCCTTGTTGAGAGAAAAGACACTTACGTAATTTCCCGCTTCTCTGTTTATCACCGAGGCATCGAGAAATGTATAATCGGGATGCTCCTCTTTGATACCGAGGAAGTTTTTATAAAATTCGTTTTCCTTTTTCATAGCCTCGGCGTCATATATGAGATCCTTCAGGTCATTGACCTCTTTTTTGAGTGCCTCGTTTTCCGCCTTGAGCTCATCTACCGAGTCGAAATACTGCTTGTACCCTTTTATGGCAATTCCGACGCTTCCGAAGCCTTCGGAAAACGGTGCAAACATCACGTTCACACACTCAGAGATCACCGAGGTATGTCCCGATGCCGAAAGTGCACTGAGCACCACCGTGAACACAAGCGCCGCACCGAGTGTCAGTATAAAAAATCTGCTTTTAAAAAATTTCTTCATTTCAATCCAACATTTCCTGTCTGCTTACGACCTCCGCAAGCTCACCGGGTGAATCTATTATCTTGCCTATTCCGTTAATGATACAGTCAAGCGGACGTGAAGCACGCCTTACGGGCATACCGAGCGCCTGCGCAAGCAGCTTGTCGATACCGGGCAAAAGCGACGTACCGCCGCACAGAGTCATTCCCGAATCGTATATATCGGCAACTATTCTCGGAGGCATATTTTCAAGTGTTGCGTGTATTCCGTCAACTATTCTCTCAAACGATTCTATCATAGCCCCGCGCACTTCAGCCGAGGTTATGCTTACGGCTACCGCCCTGCCTGTTACGATATCCTTTCCGTAGACACGGAAATTGCCTTTATCAAACATCGGGTGAGCCGAGCCTGCAGTTTTTTTGATAAGCTCCGCAGTGTTTTCTCCGATAAGCACATTGAATGAATTTTTAACATATGTGATTATGGAAGCGTCAAGATCGCATCCGCCGACACGTGTAAGTCCCGCATGAAGCACACCACGGTATGAAATTACCGCCGTCTGCGTTTTGCCGCCGCCGATATCGCAGATAAGATTTCCTTTTGCTTTAAGCACGTTTATACCCGCACCCAGTGCCGCCGCCATAGGCTGTGATACAAGATGTGTAACGCTTGAAGCCCCGGCCTCGGAGCACACATTTTCAAAAGCGTTGCGCTCAACCTCCGATATGCCCCACGGTATACCGACAGCGATCTTGGGGCGGTTGAAAAAGCCCTTGTATCCGTTTTTTTCAAAAAACGAATACAGAACCTCCGCTGTATCAACGAAGCTGTCAATAACGCCGCCCTTCAGGGGCAAAACAGCAGTCTTGTCCTTCGGTGTCCTGCCGTACATTTTTCTTGCATCCTTACCGACGGCAATAACATCGCCCTGTACGGTATCGTATGCAATGGCAGTAGGCTCCCGAAGCACGATGCCCCTGCCCTTTTCGTATATTTTCGTCGTTGCCTGACCTAAATCAAGCCCTATATATTTAGGCATTTTATTCCTCTTTCACATTTTTAACGATATTCGCATCAGCGAATATCATTTCACGTAATCGCAAACCCGTTTTTTATTGCATCCGGATTTATTGTAGGGGACGACGTCCTCGACGTCCCGTTTTGATCCCATTTTTGTTTATTTCATTCGGTGTGATGCCGTAGGGCGGGGGCTTGCTCCCGCCGTTTTGAACCAATTTTTGTTTATTTCATTCGGGCGATTCGTGAATAGCCCCTACGAACGTATGATCGGGTATACCGTAGGGACCGGCGTCCCCGACGGTCCGTTTTGAACCAATTTATGTTCGTTTTATTTTGTAAACATATAGTCGGCATTACGTACGGCGCCATGCCTGCCCCCCCCGCAGTCCGCAGGACTGACCGCAGGCAAATGGCGCAGATTTCCTGCGGAAATCTATTTGTAAAAATTTTCTCAAACAAAACTCACATACCAAGCTTCAAAAGATACTCGTAAACCTTGCAAATGGGAAGTCCGACAACATTATGATAGCTTCCGTTTATTCCCTCGACAAACACTCCGCCAAGTCCCTGAATTGCGTATGCGCCTGCCTTGTCACGGCATTCGCCCGTTGATATGTAGCGCATTATTTCCTCTGCCGACATTTCACGCATTTTGACATCGGTAACGTCATAATCAAGTATGTATTCGGAGCCTTTTTTAAGTGCGATACCTGTGTAAACTCTGTGAGATTCACCCGAAAGCATCGACAGCATTCTGAATGCATCCTCATCGTCTCGGGGCTTGCCCAGAACGATACCGTCATAGCAAACAATCGTGTCCGCCGCAATAATTATGTCGTTATCAGATGGTGTCACCTGTGCTGAACGGAGCTTACGGTTTGCAAAGCCCATGACAAGCTCCTCGGGTGTTGGAGTAAATCCGCAGCTTTCATCGGCATCCGATGTAACAGTTTCAAATATTATCCCTGCTGTTTTAAGTATTTCACACCGTCTGGGTGATTTTGAAGCCAAATATATCATAATTTACCAAGATCCTGTTTAAATTCAGTTTTTTCCCGTTGAGCCGAAGCCGCCGATACCTCTTTTGGTGTCGGAAAGCTCGCCTTCGGAAAACTCACCCTTTATAACGGGCAGAAACATAAGCTGTGCAATACGCTCACCGTTTGCCACCGTGTATGGGGTGTCGGAAAGATTTACAAGCGACACCATTATTTCGCCCCGATAGTCGCTGTCAACAACACCGATACCGTTTGCAAGCGTGATACCGTGCTTTGATGCAAGTCCGCTTCTTGCACAGATAACGGCGGCGATATCATGCCTTTCACACTCAATGGCGATACCCGTCGGTATAAGCTTACGGCTGCGCGCCTCTATTACCGTATCTTCACAGCAGGCATAAAGGTCAGCACCTGCGGCGTATTCGCTTTGATATTCGGGGGCTTTTGCGCCCTCTTTCAGCTTTTTGAATTTTACCGTCATAATCTTCTTACATCTCCTGCGGGTGCATCCCCGTTTCTGTATTTTTCAATAACCTCAAATGCCTCCGTTGCCGTTTCGTCACAGAAGAAGTAATGCAAGTCGCCGACAGCGCCGCCGGTGACTGCGGAAAGCTTGTCAGCCATGTAAACAGGCACGCTGTTGTAAAGTATATTTCTGTGTGCAAATGTCCGTCTTACGGGAATTTTCGCACCGTGTCTGTCAATTATATAAGAATACGCATTCTTATCGCAATAAGCGCATTTTGATATTTCGGGGGCTTTTTTGCCCATTGTGATATCACGTATAACGCATTTTTCAACCGTCATGGCGGGCAGTTTTCCGTACACTGCCGCACCTGTTCTGCCGGGCATAAGCTCCGCTATGGCTTTCATTGCGGGGAGCTTCAGCTCAGGACTCAATATAACATCCGTAAGCCCCATTTTTATGAATTCGTTGGCACTTCTTGCGCTCTGCACGTTAAGACCGATACCGCCGTGAACGTTAAATCCGTATTTCAGCGCAATATTAAGTGAGCCTATATTGTTTACAATTACGTTTTTCATTCCCAGAAGCTTGACACGGACAGCCATATCATCAAGCTCATGATATTCCCTCATCATAACGACATTCGGAAATTCAACACCGTCAACGACCTCACGAACATGATCGGGAGCTTTAAGGTATTCCTCTATCGGCAGATATATATGCGAAAATCCGCCGAGGTAAATTCTTGCGGGCATAAGATGAAAATGTGTAAAATGCGCAATACTTTTGCTTGTGGGTGCAAGCGGTGCACATGTTACGGATGCGCTCGGCGCCCTCATCTCAAACGATGATCTGTTCGGATGATATACCGTGTTTATTTTCAAAAGAAGCTGGTCGCACGCCGTACGTCTTAAAGAATTTATTGCCGACACGGGAAGCATGATGTTATCGTCAATAACGATGGAAACGCCGCCCTCTGCAGGCTCAAACGGAGTTGAACCGAGCTTCAGAAGATTTTTCTTCACGCTGTCAACGGTTAAGGGGGCTGTAAGTGCTTCCTCAGGAGCTGAGCCGTAAACGGCAACAGATACATCGCCGTACGTCATCTGCATTCTGCAGGCAGTTCCCTTTTTGAATTCGGCTGTTATTTTCACAGGAAGTCTTCTGCGTGCGTTCTTCATTTCAAATGCCGCTGTTATTTCCGCTTCCTTTGTCTGTGCTTTGTCTTCCTCACGTCTTACGCCAAGCATATGAGAGCCGATATTTCCCGTAAAGTATCCGTCGGTAAAACCGCCGCGTGAAAACAGTCTTTCAAGCTTTATTAATTCTTCTTCGGTTGCATCTCGCCCCTCGTCTATAAGTGTCCTGTATATCTTACCGACACCGTAAACGTATTCCGGACTCTTCATTCTGCCCTCTATTTTAAGGCTGTCAACACCGCTTCTGATAATTTCCGTCATGTATTTTGCCAGGCAGTTGTCCTTAAGCGAAAGCGGGAAGCTTCCGTCCTTTGCGGGAAGTCTGCACGGCTGTGCGCAGTCGCCCCTGTTTCCGCTTCTTCCGCCCATAAATGCGCTCAGCGAGCACATACCCGAATGGCAAACGCAAAGTGCGCCGTGTACGAATATTTCGTATTCCATTTCGGGAAATTCCTTACGCATGAGTAAAATATCTTCAAACGATGCCTCGCGTGCAACGACCATGCGGGAGTATCCCATATTTTTAAGCACCTTTGCCGCGGAGGCATTATGTCCTGCGCACTGTGTGCTTGCGTGGAGCTTCAGATCGGGAAAATTCTCACGCAAAACAGCGCAAACGCCGGGGTCGGCGCAGATTATCGAATCACAGTCAGCCCTGTACAAAAATTCACAAAGACGCAACAGGTCGGGATATTCCCTGTCGTGAACGCTTGTATTAAGCGTTACATTGACCTTCACTCCGTAAAAATGGCATTTTGTGACAGCATCTATTATATCCGTAAGCTCAAAATTGTCGGCACCCATGCGTGCGTTGAACATTTTTGAACCGAAATACACCTCATCGGCGCCTGCATTTATTGCCGCATCAAGTGATGCAGGTGAGCCCGCAGGCAGCAGCAGCGCAGGTCTTTTCAAAATCTGTGCCACGTCAAATATCCCCCGATTTATCTAAATCAAGAAAACTGCCCGCTTTTGCGTTTTTGCCTCTTGCGAGGTCACCCTCGAGCTTCTTTATCTTCTGCTTCAGCTTTTCGATCTCTTCCTGCTGTTCAATGGATTCTCTGCAGTAATCCATGGCGCAAAGTGCCGCCGCTTTCATTTTTGTGCAGTTCGTTGTCTGCAAAACGAGATTATTTATTTTCGTATTGACTCTGTGTGCAATTTCCTCGGTACGCTCCTTACCGTCCTCTGTAACGACAAAAAACGTAACACCCGCAACCTGAACCTTTACACTTTCCTTCATAACAAACCTCTTTTTCCGAATATTTATTACACTTTTAAAATTAACACTTGATTTTTTTTTAGCATAGTAGTATAATGCCGTTGTTACATTATATAACAGATATTTGAAATAAGCAAGAGTATTTTAATAATATTTTTGAAAATACTTTGATTTATTCATATTACAGGGGGTTTTATGCTCGATATTGCATATAAAAGAATAGTTATCAAGGTCGGTACATCGACTCTTACATACGATAACGGCAAGCTCAATCTGCGCCGTATGGAAAAGCTTGCACGTGTCATATCCGACATCAGAAATTACGGTGTTCAGGTGGTACTCGTTTCCTCGGGCGCGGTTGCCGCAGGTGCGGCAAAGGTGAACCTTGAGCACCGTCCCACAACGCTCATTGAAAAGCAGGCTATGGCGGCTGTCGGACAGACTGAGCTTATGCGTATGTACGACAGATTTTTCTCAGGCTATGGTCATCAGGTGGCTCAGATCCTTCTGACAAAATCGGTCATGGAGAAGGAAGAGCCTATGCAGAATGCCAGAAATACATTCAACACGCTTTTTGAAATGGGTATCATCCCTGTTGTAAACGAAAATGACTCAATTTCCTATCACGGTATCAAATTCGGCGGAAACGACACACTTGCCGCACTCGTTGCGCTTTTGTCAGATGCCGATCTTCTTATAAACCTTTCCGACATCGACGGACTTTATGACAAAAATCCCCGTGAATTTGAAGATGCCGTAATGCTCAAGCGCATCAAGGACGTTGACGATACCATTATGGAAATGGCAGGCGGTGAGGGTACGGCACGTGGCACAGGCGGCATGAGAACAAAGATAGAAGCCGCAAAAACAGTAACCGATGCAGGAATTGCCATGGTAATTGCCAACGGCGAAAATCCCGACATTATTTACGATATTGCCGCAGGCAGAGGTGTCGGAACATACTTCGTTCCGAAAGAAAAGAAATAAAAGTCCGTCAGCTCTGCCGACACCTTAAAAAATCACGCCACCGGCGTGTATATCATCAAAGCGAAGCTTTGCATATCACCAAGTCGAAGCCTTGCATATCATCAAAGCGAAGCTTTGCATATCACCAAGGCAAAGCCTTGTATATCATCAAAGCGAAGCTTTGCATCATCAAAACGCAACATAAAAAGCAAAATTATTAATTTATTGTAAACTATGCCCGAAAAACTTGATTTTTCGGGTTTGTTGTTATATAATCAAATAAAAACGAACATCTGTTCGCCTTTTGAAAGGATAATATAAAATGGCTAAAGCTAAAAAACCGACTCCCTCACCTATGAGCGTTGCACCCGACGAAAAGCAGAAAGCGCTTGCAACGTCAATTTCACAGATAGAAAAGAAATTCGGAAAAGGTACTATAATGAAGCTTGGCGACAACGCTTCAATGCAGGTAAGCGCCGTGCCCACAGGCTCGCTGACGCTTGACCTTGCACTCGGAATCGGCGGTGTTCCCCGCGGAAGAATAGTTGAGATCTTCGGTCCTGAATCCTCAGGTAAAACAACAGTTGCCCTGCACGTTGTTGCAGAGGTTCAGAAGCTCGGCGGCGAAGCGGCATTCATAGATGCCGAACACGCTCTCGATCCCGTTTACGCAAAGGCACTCGGTGTTGATATAAATTCCCTGCTTGTTTCACAGCCCGACAGCGGTGAGCAGGCACTCGAAATAACAGAAGCACTCGTGCGCTCGGGTGCAGTTGATGTTGTCGTTGTCGACTCCGTTGCCGCACTCGTTCCCCAGCAGGAAATCGACGGTGAAATGGGTGCATCTCACGTAGGCCTTCAGGCAAGACTGATGAGCCAGGCACTCCGTAAGCTTTCCGGCGCAATTGCAAAAACAAACTGCGTTGTTATATTCATCAACCAGCTCCGTGAAAAGGTAGGCGTTATGTACGGCAATCCCGAAACAACGCCCGGCGGACGTGCGCTGAAGTTCTACGCATCGGTAAGAATTGACGTGCGTAAGCAGGAAAGCCTCAAAACAGGCGGTGAAACATACGGTAACCACATCAAATGCAAGGTTGTAAAGAATAAAGTCGCTCCCCCCTTCAAGGTTGCGGAATTTGACATTCTTTACGGCAAGGGCATTTCAAAATCAAGTGAAATAATCGAAATAGGCGTTGATTTGGAAATTCTCGAAAAAAGCGGCTCATGGTTCTCCTACAAGGGTGAAAGACTCGGTCAGGGTAAAGAAAACACACGTAAATATATTGAAACACACCCTGCACTTATGAAAGAGCTTGAGGAGCTTATCAAGGCAAAGAAGGACGATATCGATCTTTCGCTCAGCGAAACGTATGAGCTTGATGACGATGATGACGAGGACGACGACGATTTCAACATAAAGCTTCTTGACATAAGCGGCGACGATGAATAATGCTGTGTTTTCCGTCACTGAGGAGCTCGTCCTCGGTGACGGAACGACCGTTATAACCGTCGGTGACGGGAAAAATTCCCGAAAATTTACCGTTTCAACAAGACTTTGCTCACAATACGGTTTTATAAAGGGATGGGAGCTATCGGAAAATGACATAGAATTTATTTCCGAGCTTGCGGAAATCACCCGTGCGATCAAAAAGGGGCTTGACCTTTTATCTTATTCGGATATGTCAAAATCCGCACTTGTGCGAAAGCTGACGTCAAGGGATTTTACTCCCGATGTGGCACAGTCTGCCGCATCACAGCTTGAAATAATGGGTTATATTGACGAAAAAAGCCACGCACTGCGCATTGCAAAGAGTGCCGCAAAGCAATTTTACGGTCCGCTTGCGATATCCGACAAGCTGAGATGTAAGGGGTTTGAGCGAAAATACGTTCAACACGCAGTACAAACGCTTATGAAAGAAACGGATTTTACCGAAAATCTTCGCATTTATGCAGAGCAAAAGGGGCTTTTGGATGATATTTTATCAGACGGCGACACAAAAAAGCGGCAAAAGGTATACGCAGCGCTTCTCCGCCGCGGCTTTACCTTTGAGCATATTTCACAGCTGAGGGCTGACAAATGAACCTTTCAAAGTATTTAAGTAAAGACAGGCTTTCGACGGTAAGTGTGCTTGATGTCACCGATTCGACAAATACACAGCTGAAAAAAATGAAGGATGCCCCGCACGGTTCGGTCATAATCGCAAAAGTGCAAACAGCCGGCAGGGGCAGATATGACAGAACATTTCATTCTCCATCAGGCGGTATTTACCTTTCGTATCTTTACTGCGGAAAAATCTCAAAGCTTACCGACATAACAGCCATATGCGGTGTGATAGTGCGCCGTGCTGTCAAAAATATAACAGGAGTTGACCTTTCGGTAAAATGGGTAAACGATCTGCTTTTAAACGGCAAAAAGGTTTGCGGGATACTTGCCGAAACGGTCTATACAGGCGATACACACCGCACGGTAATAGGCATCGGGATAAATTGCGGGGATGAAAATTCCGTCCTTCCCGATGAAATAAAGGATATTGCAACATCAATTTATGAGGAAACGGGCATTTTGCCCAACAAAGGTGCACTGTGTGCCGAGATAATAAAAGCGCTTGACACCATCGATTCTCTCGACCGTGATGAAATTTTTAACGAATACAGCGAAAACTGCATAACCGTCGGCAAAAATGTGCGTGTTTTTTCGGAATTTTATGAAAGCGACGGAAAAATTATCGCCGTCAATCCCGATTTTTCGCTCGAATTTTTATCCGAAAACGGAGAAAAACGATGCATTTACAGCGGTGAAGTGTCCGTAAAGCCGAGATAAAACCGCTTTTTGATTCGTTTTTTTAAAAAAATTCACAATTTAATCTGCATTTTTTTGAAAAGTGTATTGATTTTTCCAAAACATTGTGATATAATGACCGTTGTCTGTTGTAACGGTATAAAATTTGTCGTTTCGACTTCACATAAATCTGCCAGGGAGGTGTAAAGCATGGCAAAATGCAGCGTATGCGGAAAGGGTGTTACATTCGGTCACAATGTATCTCACTCAAACCGTAAAACAAGCAGAACATGGAAGGCTAACATAAGAAAGGTTAAGGCTAATGTAAACGGTACTACAAAGACAGTAGCCGTTTGTTCCCGTTGCCTCCGCTCAGGCAAGGTAAGCAGAGCTTAACAAGCTGTTTGTTTAAATGTGCATATAAAAAGGGACGGTGTACGTCCTTTTTTTGCTTTTAAGGCTTATGAAAAAAATAATTTTAGGACAGGGCGGTAAGCCCTTTGAGGAAATTTTAAAAAAACACGGCTTTTCGCCGATCATAATCCCGAATGACGAAAGTCTGCCGCCGTTTGTAAACACCCATGCGGACATGATAACGGTGCGACTCGGCGAAAAACTCCTATTTACACGCAGTTATTACGAAAAAAACAAGGATATTGTTTCTTCTCTGCCGACAGTTATAACGGATGAGGAATACGGAAATCAATACCCTTACGATATTCTTTTCAACGTGCTTTTCACCGACTCAGCACTTTACGGCAATCTGCCGTTTGTGTCAGAAAAAATCAAAGAATTTGCAAATTCGCACGCTTTTTTGCCCGTTGCGGTGAAGCAGGGATACACAAAATGCTCCGTTGCAAAAATAAAAAACGGATACATAACAGCCGATGAAGGCTTATACCGTGCGCTTACCGAAAACGGTGAAAATGTTCTGAAGATCACCGAGGGGCATTTTGTTTTAAAGGGTCTTAATTTCGGATTTGTCGGCGGTTCGTCATTTTACAGTGACGGCAACCTCTACTTTTTCGGTGATATTTCACTTCACCCCGACGGCGAAAAAATAAAAAGCTTCTGTCGGGAAAACCGAACAGAAGCTGTATGTTTATCGCACACCGTGCCCGCCGATATCGGCGGTGCCGTTTTACTGTAAATTTTTCTTTATTCTGCCAAGCACAAGCCCCTTGCACTCAAATGAGTCATTGGGCTTTATTTTTATGTCCGCATACGAGGGATTGAGGGAAATGAGCCTGTCGCCTCCGAATTTTTTGATATATCCTTCGCCGTTGAGCACAAAAATACCAACCTTGCCTTCTTCTACACGTCCGCCGGATTCGATTATGACAATGTCACCGTCAGAAAATTTCGGTTCCATACTGTCGCCGCTGACACGGAGCGCAAAATCAGCCTTTTCCGTCAGGGGAGTCGATGCAATAGTTATCTTCTGCGCACGTGTGCTGTCAAGATAATAGCCGCATCCTGCGGAAACGGGCATATCATAAAACAGGATCTTTACCGTACTTTCGTCATCAAGCTCATACGAGCTGTTTTTCTTTTTCTTTTCTTCAAGCGTACGTTTGTATTCCCTGTCAAGGCACTGTGAAAAAGCACTGTAGCCCTCACCGTCAAGGGTGCGTATTTTTTTAATTATTTCCTTTTCTGTATCGGAGAGATCACCGCCGCCCACAAGCTCAGAAAGTGAAACACCGAGAGCATCGGCAATAGCGCACACCGTGGAAAGCTTCGGGCTTCCCGTCTGACCTGCAAGTATCTTATTAAGCGTCCCTACGGGTATTCCCGCACGCTGTGCAAGCTCATCGTTGCGCATGCCCTTTTCGTTTTTTATTCTTTTCGTTTCAAAAAGCCAGTCCATAATGTACTCCAATCATCTTTTTACATTTACCATTATACACAATTTTACCGTTTTGTCAAGTTATTTTTCCACTTTTTTCGATTTTTTTCGTTTTTTCTCTTGACATTTTACCATTTTCGGTGTATAATGCAATCACAATAACCATTTTCGGTAATTTGGAGGTAGTTATGAATAACAACATTTCTTTAAAATACACAGAAAAAAAATCACTCGGAATAAGCGAGGCATTTATTGCATTTATTTCTGCACTGTATCTCGGTGCGGAATACGCCGCATATGTAATCGGTTATTCAATATCTGCACTCGGTGCTGTTTTTAAAAGCAAAGAAGCTTCCTTGTTCGTTGCAATAGTAAAAAAGTATGCTTCCGGCTGCGCCTTTACACTTGGTGCGCTTGTATTTTTCGGAATAATCGGCGGCATGGAAGCAGGAACGATATCACCCTTGCTCGGGTTCATTATTTGCTGTGTGATGTTCGCAATCGCCTTTGCAGGCTTAAATTCACGTAAATAATTATTTAATTATTTGAATAATTATTATTACATTTCTGTTTCTTTTCTCTTACAAAAGACCGTTTTTCAACGGTTTTTTGTTCAATAAGCCACAAAAACGCATAATCATTTTGTACAAATGTACAAACATTCATAAAAATTAATTATTTATTATTGATTATTGGGAAAAATAATGGTATAATAGCAGAGTAAAACATTTTATTACTCGTAAGAATCCAAGGAGGTTTCTGATCAATGAAGAGAATTGTAGCACTGTTGTTGTGCCTTGTTTTTGCTCTGTCCGCGCTTTGTGCCTGCGGCCGTGCCGAAAATGATAACGGCGCAATCATACATATGTTTCTTTCTTCGGAAATTAAAAATTTTGACCCCGCAACCGCATATAAGGATGCTGACGCTGTAAAGATGCTCGGTATTTTGTATGAGGGTATCACAAGAATCAACGCTGACGGCGATGTTGAAAACGCTATCGCTGACGACATCACGATCAATGAAGACGAAGACAGAGATGAGTACAAGATGCTCATCAAGCTCAAGAGCACAAAATGGAGCGACGGTACACCTGTAAGTGCCGATGATTTCATCTTTGCTTGGAAGCGTATACTCCAGCCCGACTTCTCCAGCGATGCGGCAGTTCTTCTTTACGATATAAAGAACGCTAAGCCCGCTAAGGAAGGCGTTGCAGGTGTAAGCATTGACGACGTCGGTATCACAGCTCCCGACAGCAACCTGATCGAAATAGAATTTGAAGGTCCTATCGACTACGATCATTTTCTTGAGCTTCTTGCTTCCCCTGCGCTCGTTCCGCTTCGTGAAGATAAGGTAAGTAAGCCTTTGACAGACGACGACGGTGTTGTTCAGTACGACGAAAACGACCAGATGCTTTGCGACCCCACATGGGCTACAAAGGCAACAATGATGGTTACAAACGGTAAGTTCGTCATCAAGACAATGGATGATGAAAAGGAAAACAGCACTTACATCCTTGAACGTAACAAATATTACAGACTCAAGGGTGAGGACGGCGAAAACGAGCTTAAGTACGTTAAGCCTCACAAGATCGTTGTTCACTATGAATATCTCGGACGTGACGGTTCGGGTCTTCAGGGCTTGCTCGATGCATTCAACAACGGTGAGATATTCTACCTTTCCAATCTTCCTTTGGACCAGATTGAAGCAAACCGCAAGGAACTCAAAATTTCCGATCTTTTCTCAACACATACATTTATGTTCAACCGTTCAAACAAAACATTTGATTCGGCTGAAGTCCGCCGTGCGCTTTCTCTCGCACTTGACCGTGACCATATCGTTTCGATCACAGGCGGAATAAACAAGCCCGCTACAGGTATTGTTCCTTCCCCCGTTTACAACACAAAGGAAGGTACTTCATTCCGTGAAGCACAGGGCAATATTCTCGCAACAACCGCAAACATCGACGAAGCAAAATCTCTTATCAAGGGTGCTTCGATTGAATCGAAGGATATCAAGCTCGTTTGCAGAGATTACACGTTGAACGGTGTTGATAAGCTCGTTGCAGAGTACGCTAAGGAACAGTGGAAGCAGCTCGGCTTCAGCGTTACTGTCAAGGCACTTGGCAGAGATGATTACGCAAAAGCAATTGAAGAAGGCGACTACGATATTCTTTCCATTGACTATCAGTCAAACTCAACGGATGCTATCGGTACGCTCGCTCCCTTCGCTATAGAATACAGCGGTGCGGCACGTGATACACTTAACAATGATTACTCTGCTAAGCCCAACATTTCAGGCTACACAGGCGAAGCTTACAGCGCACTTATCAAAGAAGCGCTTGCACTCAAGCCCTACTCCTCCGAAAGAGCTGCAAAGCTTTCAGAAGCTGAAAAGCTTTTGATGGAAGACATGGCGATCATCCCGCTTCAGTTCAACACAGAATATTATCTTATTTCGGATGATCTTTCCAAGGTTGATTCAACAATATTCGGTGCAAGAATATTTGAAAAGGCAAAGCTCAAGGATTACGAAAAATTCCTTGAAACTTCTGCTTCGTAATTTATAGTATATAAGCAGATCTCCCAACGGAAAACCCGTTGGGAGATCTTTTATTGTTTTAAATAAAATTTTCCTCAATATACTTTTTTGCCCTGTAACCGAGCAGAAAAGTAAGATCTTTCGTTGAAAGCTCACAGCGCAAGCATGCCTCGTCAATTTGTTTTGAGAGCGTTATTTCATCTGCTTTAAAGGCATAACATCCGAGGTCTTTTTCGCCATGCAAAAAGCCGTGTACTATATCTTTCGTTATACGCAGTTCATTGTTGCATACAAAAATGCACACGTCGCAGTCGATAAATTTTTTATCCGTCGAATCAAAGCATTTCGTTATTATGTAAGGTTCATTAAATCCGTAATAATCACGCAGATGCGCACTTGCTTTTAAAAGTGTTTCTTTTTTCATTTTGGGAACGTTAAGCGAATCGGCTTTTTCCCAAGCGGGTATGCTCAAAACAGCCGAAAACACCAAGCTTAAAAAAAGCAATACTGGATAGAATACTGCTTTTACAATTATCAAAAGTATCTCAAAAACCAAGCTTGACGGTGTCGGTATCAAATTAATTAAAAAGCATCCCAATCCAACCGTCAGGGAAAAAATCAAAATCATCAGGAAACAACCGCATTTTTCCAGCATTCGTTTTTTGCGGAATATGCGTTTTTCCTCTACGGTTAGGGTCTTGTATTGCTCTTTGAATGCATTTTTTTCGTTTTTATCTGTGTTTTTATATTTAAAATAACGCACGTTTTTCCTTTCAAAAGTCAATACTCATCATTCGGCGGGAGCAAGCCCCCGCCCTACGATACGACCATCACATTAAAATACATATTAACGGACAAAAACCGTGTTTATGCGTTTGAAGTAATCACCATCTATGCTGTTGAGCTGTTCTTTTGTGAAACGGACTTCCCAGTTGCCGTCAGGTGTGCCGGGTGTGTTTATTCTCGTATCCGTGCCGAATCCGCACATATCCTGTACGGGAACTATCGCAAGTGCGGCGGGGGATCTCCAGACGGCTTCGATAATCGATCTTACAGATCTTGAATAAAATCCGCCCTCACCCCAATTATGATCCTTGAATCCGCAGTAATCGAGCACGAGCTTTCTCGTTTCATCCTCTGCGATCGAATAAAGCCAGCCAAGGGATGTGTCATTGTCATGCGTACCTGTGTACGCAATACAGTTTTTGGGGTAATTTTGCGGCAGATGTGAATTATCCTTACCGTCAAATCCAAACTGAATTACACGCATACCGGCAAAGCCCGTATCTTTAAGGAGCTGTTCGACGTCGCGTCCGAACTCGCCAAGATCCTCTGCGATAATTGAGGGATTTTTTATTCTGCTGTTGTCCGCATCAAACAGCTTCATGCCGGGTCCCTTTTTCCATTTTCCGTTTCGTGCCGTTTTTTCCTTTGCGCCGACCGCCCAGAAGGAAGCAATACCTCTGAAATGGTCTATTCTGAGCGTATCGTAAAGGGAAAGGCTGTTGGCAATTCGCTCTACCCACCAATTAAAGCCATCCGCTTCCATAGCATTCCAATCGAATAAGGGATTGCCCCAAAGCTGTCCGTCCTCGGAAAAATAATCCGGCGGAACGCCTGCAACAAGCTGGGGACGGAAGGTGTTTTTGTTAAGCAAAAACAGATCTGTGTGCGCCCAGACGTCTGCTGAGTCAAGATTGACGTAAATGGGCATATCGCCTATTATTTCAATTCCGAGCTTATTGACTGTCTTTTTGAATTCCTTCCACTGGCGCATGAAAACATACATACAAAAACCGTGGAAGAATATTTCATCCTTGAATTCACTCTTATGCTCCTCGGCAAGCGATCTTACCTTGTATTCCTTTTTCCAATTGTAGAACGGTTCACCGCCGAAATGCTCCTTCAAAGCCTTGAAGTACGCATAATTGAAATTTTCAGGCTTTCTTAAAAATGCCTTCGTACCGTTTTTGTATTCGTCTGTTATATTTTCGTATGCTTTTTTCAAAAGCGTGAGTTTTTTTTCTTTCACCGCATCATAATCTACCCTGTACGGTGTGATGTCGTATATACATTCTTTAACGTCATCATTTGTAACGAGTCCGTCTTGTTCAAGCTTTTCGGGATCGATATACAAAATATTTCCCGCAAATGCACCGTCTGACGAATATGGGCTGTTACCTGCCCCGGGGGGATTCAAAGGCAGTATCTGCCATTTGGAAAATCCCATTTCCTTTATTTTTTTCGCAAACTCCTCCGCTTCTTTTCCTATAACACCGATTCCGTAAGGTGACGGAAGCGAGGATATATTCATAAGAACTCCGCTTTGTCTTTTCATTTCATTTTCACCCTTGATACTGATTTATTTTCGCTTACGGTAATTAATACCGATATTATTTTATCACACACACAGAAAAAAATCAATATACACGTAATTAATTTTATTTATACCTTATATTTTTTCACATACCCCCTTGAATACTGTTTTAATATCTGTTATACTAAACTGAAATACTATTGTGAAATGAGCAATTATCATGAAAAAAACAATTTTGGCACTATCGCTTATTTTTATATTTTTGCTTTCATCATGTACCGAAAACATACCGCAAATAACGGATACGGCGGATAATGTGACAGAAGCACCCGAAACGGACAAGGTGACGGAAATCGTTACCGAGGTGCCCGAAACGGAAACGACACAGCCTGTTTTAAGCATCCCGAAGGAGCCTGTTGTTATAAGTTTTGTGGGCATGGGCGACAATCTCATTCACAGTCCGATATTCAAGCAGTCGCTGTTATCAAACGGAAAATATGATTTTTTACCGAAATATAAAAGCGTTGCAAGCGTTATAAAAAACGCAGATATTGCGTTTGTAAACCAGGAAACGCCAATGTGCGGTGAGAAATACGGATATCATAATTATCCGCAGTTCAATACACCCGGACAGATGGGGCATGACCTTGTTACCCTCGGCTTCGATGTCATATGCTTTGCAAACAACCATGTGCTTGACCAAAATTCACAAGGTCTTGAGGATATGCTTGAATTTACAAATACACTCGGCGCTGTGACTCTCGGTGCATACAAAAACGAGGACGATGCATCACAGATACGTGTGCTTGAATGTGAGGGTGTCAAAATATCATTTTTGGCATACACGTACGGCACAAATATAAAGCCGTCATCCTCAAGCGATGCGGTCGTACCGCTTATAGATGAGGACAGAATAACAAGAGATGTCAAAAAAGCGCATGAGGTATCCGACTTTATAATCGTATCGATGCACTGGGGAGAAGAAAACAAATCAAAGCTTAGTGATCTGCAGACGCATTACTCACAGCTTTTGGCAAATTTAGGTGTCGATGTCATCCTCGGTCACCACCCACACGTAATTCAGCCCATTGAATGGATAAACGGTGAAAGCGGTAACAAAACGCTTTGCTATTATTCCCTCGGAAACGGCATAAACAACCAGGACAGACTCCGAAACATGGTCGGAATAATGGCAAGCTTCGATATAGTTTGTGAGGAAAATAAGCGTCCGTACATTAAAAATGCAGGCTGTATTCCCACCTTCTGCCATCAGACAGCGGGATACAAAAACACCGCACTTTATCTGCTTTCGGACCTTACCGATAATATGGCAAAAAGTCACCACAGCAACGGCAAGGGTGACAATGTAACGGTCAAAAATGCATACAAGATGGTAACAAATGTGATAACGGAGGAATTTTTACCCGATTATCTCAAAGCAGACGGAGGTGTGACGAATGGATAAAATACTCAAAACAGTACTTGAATATCTTAAAAAAGATACCCGCAAGCAGGGTGAGTTTCTCGAATATTTAGGACTTTCGTCCTCTGCCGTTTCGGACTGGAAATCGGGCAAAAGCAGCTCGTATTTAAAATACATGCCGATGATAGCGGAGTATTTTTCCGTGACGGTCGATATGATGATAAACGGCTACGGCACCTCATACAAGGATGCGCCCTCCCCCTCAAAAATACCCGTTATAAACACGCTTTTAAAAGAAGGTCCGTGCGTGACTGCTGACAACATCATACGGTATGACTGTGCATACGTGCGCTTTTCAAACGAATATTTCTTTTTTGAAGACGGTGACACATTATATCTTATACACCGTCAGAATTATGCAGATGATAACGATCTGGTGCTGATCCGCACGGAAAACGGTGCATTTATAAGACGGTACAGACAAAGCGGAAATTTTGCCGTATTTATTTCCGAAAGTAAAGACGGTGAAATTTTAACGGTTGATGATGAAAGAGCCAGCGAATTTACCGCAGGCGTTGCCGTTGAAGCAAGGAGAAAACTGAATTGATAGACGAAAATATTTCCAAAACAATGGATATGGCATCGTATGCAGGCAAGATCCTGCTTCAGTCGGGCGCTGACATCGTCAGAGTTGAGGACACCATACGCCATATTATGTTATCGTACGGAATACACGATTTTGAAGTATTCACCGTTGCAAACGGCATATTTTTAACAACAGGCGTCACGGAAAAGCACATTGACGTACCTACAAGACATGACTTTTTGCGTATACGCTCAATCCCTCTTGCTTCAACGAATTTAGGCAAGGTGGATGCTGTAAATTCCCTTTCCCGTGCCATTGAGCGAGGGGAATACAAAAATGTTGACGATGCTTTTTCACGTCTTTGCGAAATAGATGCGATGAAGCCGCCGAAGCCGTATATACTGATGCTCGGCTCAGCGCTTGCTTCCATGGGACTTGCTTATATGTTCGGCGGTTCATTCCTCGATTCGGCTGTGGCTTTTGTGGTCGGATTTCTGTTTTACGCATCGGTCGTATTTCTTGATGAAAAAAAGCTGTCGAGGCTTTTGACAAATATCATATGCAGCGGAGTTATGACTCTTATTACGGGTATTTTCACAGGTGTGCTCGGCGTGGGCGTGCTTGACCGTGTGCTCATCGGCTGTCTTATGCCGCTTGTGCCGGGAGTATCGTTTACGAATGCAATACGTGATATTGCCGCAGGAAACTACATATCGGGGCTTGTACGACTGGTTGATGCCATCGTTGTCGCGCTCGGCATTGCAATAGGTGTCGGTGTGTCGATACTCGTGCTTAACTTTTTCGGTATGGCATAAGGAGGGCTTATGGAGATTTTTATGGAATATACCCTTCAGTGCATCGCCGCTTTTTTTGCAACGGTTGCATTTTGCATACTTTTTTCCGTTCCCATTAAGCAGTATATATTCTGCGGTATATGCGGTGCGGCAAGCTGGCTTGTTTACTGCATTTTTGACAGTGTGACAGGCCCTGTATACGCTACATTTTTTGCGTCACTCGTCATTGTTTTCATGTCACGGATCATGGCTGTGGTGAGAAAATGCCCCGTATCGGTATTTTTGATAACGGGCATCATACCGCTTGTGCCGGGGTCTGCGATATATTACATGGCTTACAACTTCTTTATGGACAACATGACAGAGGCGGGAAATTATCTTTTCCTCACCGTAAAGCTTGCCTCGGCAATAGTTATGGGTATCGTATGCGTTTTTGCGCTTCCGATAAAGAGAAAAAGGTTCGTTAAGTAATTTTGTTTTTATTCGGAGTTATATTATGAAAAAAATATTTTGTGTCTTCATTTCGGTATTGATCTTATTTTTGGTATCCTGCGCTGACAGCGGATATCTCCAAATGGAGCTTACAGTCATACAAAGCATGAAAAAATGCGATGCCGTCACAGATGACTGCTTCTTCGCCGCAGACAATGACGGCGAATGGTACCGTGTTGTATGGGACGACACAGACGGAATAAAAGAGGGAGATACACTGACCGTTTATTATGAGGAAATAACAAATATATCGTATGAAACGGGATATCCCGAGGGCTACACGCCAAGCAAACAGATAATTGCAAAGAAGGTGAAATGATGTTCAATATACTTAAAACACCGTTTGAAACAAACAGGACTGACAAATTTTTCTCCGTTTATCCCCGTCCGCAGTTAGTGCGTGATTCTTATTTTTGTCTTAACGGAGAGTGGGAGCTTGACGGCAAAAAAATAATCGTTCCCTTTCCTCCACAGTCAAGAATATCGGAATATGACGGCTGGGAAAATTTCAATCTTGAGCATTTTACTTACAAAAAGACGTTTACACTTGATGAAAATTTCAATCTCGGACGTGTTTTTATAAACTTCGGCGCATGCGACCAGATATGCAAGGTATATTTGAACAGCACGCTTATCGGTGAAAACGTCGGCGGATATTTACCTTTTTCATTTGAAATAACAAATGTTCTGAAAGACGGTGAAAACGTGCTGACAGTAGAGGTCACAGATACGCTTGACCTCTCACTTCCCTACGGAAAACAGCGCAAAAAAAGAGGCGGAATGTGGTACACGCCCGTATCGGGCATCTGGCAGACGGTATGGCTTGAATCCGTCAGGGGCGAATATATAAAGAGCCTTAAAATAACGCCCGACATGAAGGGCGCAACGATCGAGATCATGGGCTGTGAAAACGAAGAAAAAACAGTTCTGTGCGACGGCAAAGAATACAATTTTACCGAAAACACAGTCAGAATAGAGCCTGAAATCCCTCACCTTTGGTCATGCGACGATCCGTATTTATACGATATCACCATTAAGACGAAGGATGACGAGGTGCGCTCATATTTCGGGCTTCGGGAAGTCGGCATAACACAGATAGGAGAATATCCGAGAATGACCCTCAACGGCAAGCCGATATTTGCAAACGGCGTGCTTGACCAGGGGTATTACAGCGACGGAATTTTCCTGCCTGCAACACCTGAAGGCTTTGAGTTTGACATTCTGAAAATGAAGGAGCTCGGATTTAACATGCTCCGCAAGCATATAAAAATAGAGCCTGAAATTTTCTACTACATGTGTGACAAATACGGTATGCTCATCTTTCAGGACATGGTCAACAACGGAAAATACAACTTTATACGTGACACAGCGCTTCCGACGGTATTTTTGAAAAAAGGTGTCATCAAGCGTGTAAATTCAGCCACAAAGCAGAATTTCAAAAGCACGATGAAAAAAACGGTAAAACACCTTTACAATCACCCCTGCATAATATACTATACGATATTCAATGAGGGCTGGGGACAAAATTCCACAGAAGAAATGTACAAAACGGCAAAAGCTGCCGACAGCACAAGAATATGGGATTCGGCATCGGGCTGGTTCATAACGAAGCATACAGACGTTGAAAGTCCGCACGTTTATTTCAAGCCCGTGAAGATAAAGAAAAAAAGCGCAGGCAAGATGCGTGTACTGTCCGAATTCGGCGGATATTCTTATCCTATGGAGGGGCACATTTACAATCCGAAAAATAATTACGGATACAGAACACTCAAAAGCAAAGAGGATCTTACAGAAGAGCTTTACTGCCTTTATGAAAACGAAATATATCTTGCCGTACACAGAGGAGTCTGTGCAACGGTATTAACGCAGTTGTCGGACGTTGAGGACGAAACAAACGGTATTCTGACGTATGACAGACAGTGCGTAAAGGTGGAAGAAGAAAAATTAAAGAAGTGCTTCAGAAGGCTCTATTTTGAATTTGAAAGAGCGTTAAGAGTATGATATACACAGTAACGTTCTCCCCGTCGCTTGATTACCACATGACGGTAAATTCAGCTGTCTGTGCAGATATCCCCGCACGTGCGGAAAGCACGTGCTTCAAAGCGGGCGGAAAAGGAATAAACGTGTCGGGCGTACTCAGTTCACTCGGTGAAGACAACACCGCCTTGTGCTTTTTGGGCGGTGACACGGGTAAAATGCTTGAAAGCATGCTTATTTCAAAAGGACAGAAATATGAATGTATCGAGGTTCCATCCCCTACACGTGTAAACGTCAAAATAGCTGAGCTGACAGAGGATCAAAAAACATTTGAATTTAACGCAAAAGGCGGAAAAATATCAAAGGAGCATGTAGATCTGCTTCTTTCAAGCCTTGAAAAATTAACAGAAAACGATATCGTTATACTTTCGGGAAGCACACCGCCGTCGGATGTTGATCTGTACGGAGTCACGGTGGAATTTGCACTTTCAAGGGGTGCCTGTGTCATTTGCGACACCACAGGGGAAAGCCTTATAAAATGTGCAAGGCACGGTGTATTTCTGCTAAAACCGAATGAGCATGAAGTGAGAGAGCTTTTCGGTGAAGGCGACGTTATTGAGTCGGCTATGAAGCTGTGCGGAATGGGGGCAGAAAACGTGCTTTTATCCCTTGGGGAAAAGGGTGCTGTGCTTTTGTCGGAAAACGGATCGTTCAGATGCAAAATACCGATGCAAATGCCTGTTTACAACACAGTCGGCTCAGGCGACAGCATGCTTGCAGGATTTGTATACGCTTATAAAAACGGAAAAAGCATGTCCGAATGTCTTGCTTATGCTGTATCTGCCGGAAGCTGTAACGCATACACAAAGCCCGAAAAACCGTTTGACAGGGCACTTTTTGAAGAACTTTTAAAGAGGTCGGAAGTATTATGAAAAACGTCACTGTGGCAATGAGCGGGGGAGTAGACAGCGCCGCCGCATGCGCCATGCTTAAAGAAAAGGGATATAACGTGCGTGGGGCAACAATGCGCCTCGGCGTTGAAAACGATGCTGATATTGAAGCGGCACGTCTTGTATGCGACGCACTCGGAATTGATTTTGAGGTGTACGATTTCAGGGAGCTTTTTAAAGAACGTGTCATAAATCCCTTTTGCAAAAATTATATCGAAAACAGAACGCCAAACCCTTGTATAAATTGCAATATTGACCTCAAATTCGGTGCTTTTGCCGCCCGTGCATTTGAAACGGGTGCAGACATGATAGCAACCGGACACTATGCAAGGATAGAAAACGGTATGCTTCTGAAGGCAAAAAACAAGGAAAAGGATCAGAGCTACGTGCTTTACGGCATGAAAAAGGATATCATTTCCCGTGTTTTGTTTCCGCTTGGCGATTTTGAAAGCAAGGACGAGGTGAGGGCATACGTTGAAAAATTTTCACTTCCCTGTGCCAAGCGTCCCGAATCACAGGATATCTGCTTTATTCCCGACGGAGATTATGCGAAATTTTTAGAAGGTAACGGCTACACTACCCAAAAAGGGCAGTTTGTCGACATGCAGGGAAAGTCTTTGGGCTGTCACCTCGGCTGTCACAGGTATACGATAGGGCAAAGGCGTGGACTCGGTGTGTCGGCAGGCAAGCGCATATTTGTCGTTGAAAAAAGAAGCGGTGACAATACCGTTGTGCTGGGGAACGAGGAAGACCTTTACAAAAATGATATACTGTGCACAGACGTTAATTTTCTTGCCGATGTGTCATTTCCTCTGACTGCAGAGGTGAAAACAAGATACAGAAAAAACGCAAATGAGGCAGTCATCGAAAAGGTTGATGGAAAAACGGTAAAATGCACCTTCACCTCACCTGAACGTGCGCCGTGTCCGGGACAGAGTGCTGTTTTTTACGACGGTGAGCGTGTGCTCGGCGGCGGTATAATAGTCTGAAAATGAGGTTTATAAATGAGCTTATTTACACCCGATTGGGTATTTGACGGTTTTTCTGACATCACACCCGAATTTTTGAAGAAAAACAATATAAAAGCGATAGTGTCGGACATCGACAACACACTCGTTACATATGACGATGAAAAGCCGACAGATGCTGTTTTGTCGTGGCTGAAATCACTTGATGAGGCAGGGATAAAAATTGCCTTTGTTTCAAACAACAGCCATGAGCGTGTGCGCATCTTCAACGAGGAGCTTGGATTTTTTGCAGTCGGAAAAAGCGGAAAGCCGTTCAAAAAAAATCTGATACACGCCATGGAATACATGGCTGTACCTTACGAAAACGTGTGTATGCTGGGCGATCAGATATTCACAGACGTGCTTGCGGGAAAATGTGCGGGAATAAGATCTATACTTGTACCGCCCATAAAAGATAAGACAGATCCCCTTACAAAATTCAAGCGTCTGCTTGAAAAACCGATACTGAAAAGTATAAAATCACAGGATTTTACAAATAATTAATACAAATATAAAATCCGGCACCCTTAAAGGTATTGACGAAACACCGCCGTTTGTTGTATAATGATGTCGGAAGAAAATACCAAAATACATTTTATAAAGGAGATATTACCATGACAAATCAATCATCCAATATCATAAAGATCGTTGTTTTGATCTTTGCCGTTTTAGGCGTTGCTGTTGCCGCTTTCTTTATCGTAAAGAAGCTTACAGAGCGTAAGGCATCAAAGGACGATTCACTTTTTGACGAGCTTGATGAGCTCGACATCGACGATGAATGCTGCTGTTGCTGCGATGACGCATGCGAAGAATTCGAAGACGTGATCGAAGAGGCTGCAGAAGAAATATAATCATTAATTGACAAGTTAAACACATGGGGCGGCTCACGCGGGAAATGATTTTCCAACTGAACCGCCCCTTTGTTTTTCGTCTTTTAATGCGGATTTCAAATCAATAAAATCCGCACGTATACTAAAAAAATTCGTAAAATGTATTGACAAAATATAAAAATATGATATTATATAGTTACCAAGACTTAAATATTTCAGGAGGATAATGAACTATGAAAAAGATTGTATCTCTCATTCTCGCAACAATGCTTCTTGCATCCGTTGCAGTTTTTGCCGCAGTTCCCGATGTAAAGGCAGGCTGGACAAATACAGTTCACGTAAGTAACGACATAATCAAATCCACAGCCGGAAATGTTATGTGCGACAACGACGATGCAAAAATCAACTATCTCACAGTTCCCGCAGGCACAGCTGATGCTACATTCTGGGGCTGGGTTTCCGGTGACAATGCCGAAATCGAAGGCTTCTACTACAGCGTAAACGGCGGTGAAAAGGCAACAGACGCTGCTTTCACAGTTGCCGCTGAAGATGCTGTTATCAACGCCGGCAAGGGCGCATACGATTCAAGATACGACGTTAAGGTTCCCCTTACAGAAGGAACACAGCTCGTAAGAGTATACGTAAAGTATGCTGATGGCAAGATGGACGCTATCTGGGCTTGCGAAGTAACAGTTGGTGCTGCTTCCGATTACACAGATAACGAAGCTGCTCCCGAAACACCTTCAAATCCCGAAACACCTTCAAATCCCGAAACACCTTCAAATCCCGAAACACCCTCTACACCTTCTAACCCCGAAACAGGCGACGCTATGATCGTTGCTATCGTTGCTGTTGCTATGGTAGCTCTCGCAGGCGTTGCAGTTTCCAAGAAGGTTCGCGCTTAATCAATAAACTACATACGTCTTGGATTAGAACAACCGCAGTAAAACTGCGGTTGTTTGATTTTTATTTCGGTAAATTAAATTTCTATTGACTGAACGGAAAAAATGTGATATAATGACAAAAAAGAACTTTTGAAAGGTTTATAATAATGAAAAAAACAGTTAAACAATTGACAGCTGCCGTTGTTTTGTCCGCTACTGTGCTCTCTGTTACAGCCTGCGGTAACGGCGACGCGAAAGGAACAGATGCCATGACAGGCGATACAACAACACAAATTATCGAAGAAACAGCACCCGAAACAACACCCCAAACAGAGCCCGAGACAGTAAGCTCCATTTCCCTGCTTACACCCGAAGACGGTAAAAAGGACATCGTTTTAGCATCGGATCCCATCATAAAGCACATGAATGCAAGATTCAGACAGCTTAAGGATCCCAACTTCGGTTATGCCAAAGAGGAGCTTTGCACACCTCCCGCCGTTAGTTTTTCATGGTCAGATGAAAAAGCATCAGACGGTAAAGAATACACAGTAACGATTTCCGAAAAAGAAGATCTTTCAGACGGTATTACATACCAAACAAAGGAAGCAAAGCTTGATGTATACAATCTCAAGGTAGGCACAAAATATTATTGGAGCGTATCATCCTCCGACGGTGTTTCAAAGGTATTCACATTTGAAACAGAATCGGGTTATCCGAGATTTATCAAGGCTGACAACATCTCAAATATGCGTGACCTCGGCGGATACAAAACGCTTGACGGTAAGTATATAAAGCAGGGTATCGTATACCGTTCAGGTCAGCTTGAGGATGCAAATCAGGATGGCAGAAATGTCGTTCTCAACCAGCTCGGCATCAAAACAGACCTTGACCTTCGCGGTGCGGCAGGCGGTTCTGCAATTCCCGGACTTAACAAAATATCTATCCCTCTTAAATGGTATCAGCACATTTTCGATGAAGCAAACAAGGCTGACGTAAAGCGCACAATGCTTGCATTTGCAGATGAAAACAACTATCCTATTCTGTTCCACTGCTCACTCGGACGTGACAGAACGGGAACAACTGCATTCCTCCTTCTCGCACTTTGCGGTGTTGATGAGGAAACTATCGTAAGAGATTATTACACATCCTTCTATTCAAGACAGGGTAACTTCTCACATCAGGAGCTTACAGGTGCAATTCAAAACATCGCATGGCTTACAGAAGGACTTAACAACTTCGGCGCAGAGGAAGACACACTTCAGATAAAGGTTAAAAATTACCTGCTTTCCACAGGTCTTGTAGAACAGGATCTCGCAAAGATAAGAGATATTCTTGTTACTGACTGAATAAGAATTGAAAAGGGGCCGGCTCATTTTTAGGAATTGTTTCTAAAATTTGCCGCCCCATATGTTTTTTTATATTTTTTCTGTAGGGGAGTGCAAGCAGTTCGCATACTAACTGCTTGCACTCCCCTACTACCTTTTCACATCTAAAACTTTATATTTCAATATGTCTATATAGTAACAAAAAATTACCACTGAACCGAGCCTTCTCCAGTGGGAGAAGGGGGACCACGTTAGTGGTGGATGAGGTGTTACCGAGGCGGAAGAAACTGTTTATAATGCCTAAAAAACGGTTTTGAAAACACCTCATCCGTCGGCTTCGCCGCCACCTTGTCTCCCATCACTTGACTTCGTCAAGTGACTGGAAAAGGCTTAGTGTACGCAAACTTTTTGTACATCCATAGTTATGTTGAAAAAGTAAAGTTTTAGTTGTTACAAGATACTACAGGATAAATATTTTATATTTTACCTTTGAATTTCTTTATCTGCTGACACATAAGGTCATAGTAGAACGTGCCGTATTCCACGGACGGTTCAAAATCTCGTGAGCCTTCGGGATTTTTTTGCTCGCTCGATGTCCATTCGTTCCACGTGGTGAACAGTATCATCGATGCGCCAAGCTCACACGCACGCTGTACCTGCTTTTTAAGGGTTGCGCCGCTTGAACGCAATTCGCTTTTTTCAGCACTTTCTCCACGTGTTGCCGCAGAGCATGTCACGGTTTCGACTGTTCCGTTGAGCTGTGTATATGTCTGGGGTGAACGCTCCTCCCAGCTCCAGAAATGCTCCGAGCACAGCTTTCTGTCACACAATGATGGCTGCTGACCGACATATCCCGTCATCCAGCGTACAGTAAATCTGTCATCTGTCCATTTCGGGTTGGCGCCGTACTGATTAGGCGTCGCACCGTAGCAGATGAGAAGAGGCTTACCCTGATAGTAATAATACATATCTCCGTATTCTTCATTTTCAACAAAGGAAGAATATACCTGATCCGCCTTTTTCTGATGCTTGCCGTTATCGACATTCGTCTGTCCCGCATGTCCCGGACCTAAAAACAACGCTATTTTCGGGGCATTCGGCACAGTGTTCCACACTTCGAACATTTTGTACGTGGAATGCTCGATCATTCGGAAATCCTCTGCATACTCAAGCGTTGCCGAGGAAATTGTCGTATTATTTGACCAGTCCACAAACACGAAATCGACATCGGCGGCGGCAAGAAGCTCTGCATGGTAACGCAAAACGTCTTCCTCTTGCGATTCATATTCACCGATAAGGGGTGTGCCCCAGGTGTTTCTCCACCACGTATTTGTGTTTCTGTGCCATGTTGTGTATGAAATTCCGACTATTCTGTCTTCATACGGTGCGGCTTCATATTTTCCCACACCTGTTTTACTGCATTCAACGTCATCATAATTGAATACGATCTCTTCATAAATTCTGAAATTCTCCGATGCAAGCATTTTTTTGTCATCGGATATTTCGGCATTTGCAGGGTACACCGTACAAATTCCGCTTGCACTGTCATATGATGCCTTATAACCGAGAATTTTTGCAAAGCTGTCAACACACATATAAAGTCCGCCGTCAATATCCTTAACGGATGTGAACGGCTTATCCTCGCCGTTTACATTCATAACAGGTCTGCCGACAGTCACAGTGAGCGATGCGTTACCTCTTTCGGCTTTTATAAGCTCACCGTCAATACTGCATGTAAAATCAAACATTTCAAAAAGAGTTACGGCATCTGCATAGATCTTTCCGTCAAGCTCCTTTGTTTTTGCCGTATGCATAAACGCCTCTTTATCCTTGAAGGAGTATTCCCTTCCCGTCATAAAAGCGTAGACCGTTTCATCGGGAGTGAATTTTTCCTCAGATACGTGCGAAATGCTCAACGCACCGATAATACATGACGATCTGTTCGTTTCCGCACGGAAATATCCGTGCGTTTTTTTATCAAAAATAAATCTTCCCGAGGTGCATGATGCAAGCTCACCTCCCGAAGGATCTTTCAGTGAAAGCCCTGTATCGGTGAGTGTTACCGTTGCAATATGCGTACCGTTTGCAGACACCTTTATTTCATCGGGCGTGCCTTCAAATACGGCTTTTACGCCGTCTTTGCAGTCAAACGGCAAAGATTCCGTCACCGTACATTCAAGTACATCCTTGATACGTGCCGTGACTTTATTTTTATTAAACGAAAACCAAAGTCCGCTTTCCGTGTGGCAGTCCTCAGACATACCGCACAGAATACCTGCCATAACACCGTCATCAATATCTGAGCTGTCATCGTAAAGATACGCTTCCGCTGTATACGGGAAAGAAACTATCCTTTCGGAAAAGCCTACAGCACCGACCTCTCTTTTAGAGCCTACAAGTCCCTTTTGTTTGTTTCCGGTGTAATTCTCGCCTGTGAGCGTCAGATATTTGTTGACCTTACACGTTCCGACGGTACATTCTGTAAAATCAAAGCTGTGGGTGAAATTATTTCTCGTCTGCAAAAGAAGCTCCGTTATATCAAACGGTATTTCAGAAGGATCGCCCTCTGTAACGGTATCGGATACTGTTTCCTCTTTGTTTTCGCCCGTACATGCGGATGTGAGAAAGCAGGTCAAGACAGTTGCCGATAAAATTATCCATGACAAAAAACGTTTCATGTTATATTTTTCCTTTAAATTTCTTTATCTGCTGACACATAAGGTCATAGTAGAAAGTGCCGTGCGCCTTTGATGGTTCAAGGTCTTTTGAATTTTCCTCTGATATCTGCTCACCTATCATCCATTCATTCCATGAAACAAGAACGGCAATGCGTGCGCCGAGGTTATATGCCCTCTGGAACTGCTTTTTAAATGTTGCGCCGTTGTTTCTCAATTCGGCGGGAATGTAACCTCTTGAGCCCTCTCTGCCCTGACTTCTCGTAGCGGCAGATACAGTCACCGCTTCGACTGTACCCTGTGAAACAGAAAATACCTGTGCGCCTCGCTCCTCCCAGCTCCAGAAATGGTGGCTCTTACGTGTTGCCCTGTCGTAAAGATCGCCCTGCTGGCCTACATATCCCGTTACCCAGCGGATTGTGAATCGGTCATCCTTCCATGCAGGATCTGCGCCGTAGAACGTGGGTGTTGCGGCATAGCAAAGCAAAAGCGGCTTGCCCTCGTAATAGAAATACATGTCACGTCTGTCGGGGTTTGCAACGTAATCTCTGTATATCTGCTCAACCTTTCTGTCGTGGTCACCCGAATCAATGCTCTTCTGTCCGTCATGGCCGGGACCTGCAAAAAGCGCAATTTTCGGTGCATTGGGTATCGTCTTCCAGATATCGAACAGCATATCCGTTGACACCTCTATCGTTCTGAAGTCGTTTCTGAAATCGCTCATCGTTTCGGGAACGTAATACGTGTTGTTCGACCAGTCAACGAAAACAAGGTCAACATCGGCTGCTGCAAGCATCTCGCCGTGGCGGCGGATTATCGCCTCATCATCGGAACGGTACTTGCCGTAAAGCGGCTCACTCCATGTGCTTTTTTCCCAATTAAGATCATGGCGGAGCCATGCGGAATACGCAACAGCTACCATTCTTTCCTCAAACGGTGTTTTCGGATATATTCCCACACCGATATTGTCACATTCAACGTCTGATACGTCGTTTATTATATTTTCAAGCTCTTTGTTCATAACAAAACCTCCTGTTGAACTACCTGATTTTAACACACATATTAAAAAAAGTCAAGTAGGGGTCAAGACGCAATCACTTTGCTTTGCAAAGTGACGACGACCCGTTTGTCGGCGCCCTCGACGACCCGCATAAAATGAACGTAAATGGGTTTAAAACGGCGGGAGCAAGCCCCCGCCCTACGGCACCCACGAATAAAATGAACAAAAACGGGCTCAAAACGGGCGGTTGCAGTTCGCAACGCGAACTGCTTGAATCATGACCCTACGGCACCACCCCGAATATACAGACCGTATGGGCGTGCATCGTGTCCGTATGTATATCATTTTGTCCATTTTGTAAATTCAATAAGAATGACCGTAAGTGACAATATTTGCACGTCTTGCATGATATCATCATATCACATAAAAGCGGAGGTAAAAATGGACGGACTTGAAATAGAATACGAAAACGGTGTTTTAAAGGTATCTGTCGGCGGTGAAGTAGACCACCACATGTGCGCATCGGTGCGTGAGGATATAGACAAAGCATTTTTTAAATATATCCCGAAAAAGCTTATACTTGACTTAACGGGAATGAAATTTATGGACAGCTCCGGCCTCGGGCTTATAATGGGCAGATATTCACGCTGTCTTGCCGCAGAGTGTGAATTCATCATCTGCGGAATTGACGAGCGTGCCATGCGCATACTGCGTATGTCCGGTATGGATAAGATCCTGAAAATCAAACAGTAACGGAGAAAAGAAGTGAAAAGAAAAAAGATAAACGAAGCGAAGATCACCCTTTCCGCATTATCGCAGAACGAAGCGCTTGCAAGGGTATATATAAGCGCATTTGCATCCCAGCTTGATCCGACGCTTGACGAGCTTGCAGACGTGCGGTGTGCCGTAAGCGAAGCTGTGACAAACTGTGTTGTACACGCATACAAGGGCTGTGAGGTTCCGGGGAAAATTTACATAAACGCACGGCTTTATTCCGACAGGACGATAACTGTCGAGGTATCTGACCGAGGCTGCGGCATCGAAGATATTGAAATGGCGATGACACCGCTTTTCACAACAGACAGAGAGAATGAGCGAAGCGGTATGGGCTTTTCCGTTATGAAAAGCTTTACCGATACGATCAAGGTCACATCAAAGCCTTCGGGAGGAACACGTGTTTTTATGTCCAAAAAATTTTCGTAAGGAGCTTTTATGTCGGGAACAAAGGACGGACAAGCATGTGATTTTTCAAAAAATTCGGAGCTGATATCAAAAGCGCAAAAGGGTGACAAGGAAGCCATGTCACGTGTCGTCGAGCTTAATATGGGGCTTGTAAAAAGCATTATTCCCCGCTTTTGCGACAGAGGGGTGGAATATGAAGACCTTGTGCAAATAGGCGCACTCGGAATGATAAAGGCTGTGAAAAGCTATTCCGAGGAATTCGGATGTGTTTTTTCAACCTATGCCGTGCCGCTTATTATAGGCGAGATAAGACGGTATTTGCGTGATGACGGAATGATAAAGGTATCGAGGAATGTAAAAAGGCTCGGCATCCATGCCATGAAGCAGAGGGAAATATATATAAAGGAAAAAGGTTGTGAGCCCAAGGTCGAGGAGCTTGCGCAAATATGCGGAGTATCTTCAGAGGAGCTTGTTTTTGCGCTTGAAGCGTGTTATCCGCATCACTCACTTTCGGAGCCGACAGCAGACGGTGACGGAGCATGTCTTGAAAATATCATTCCCGACAAAAACGACGGAATAGAAAGTCTTTGCGACAGAATATCCCTCAAGGACGCCATAGGAAAGCTTTCCGATACGGAAAGGCAGATAATCCATTTAAGATACTACTGCGATCTTTCACAGCAGAAAACGGCGCAGGTGCTCGGACTTTCGCAGGTAAAGGTATCAAGATGCGAAAAAAAGATATTCCAGAAGCTCCGTGGGGAGCTTCTGGTGTAAAATTTACAAAATGTTTAATTAAATTTGTCAAATCCTATTGACAAACTGCCGTTTTGCATATATAATAAGCTTTGCGGTTTTTGTGTTAAAAAGTATTTATATACGAGAAAAACACGATCAATTTTCAAGGCGAGGTTCAATAAATGCAGCTTGATATAACGCGCATACTTTCGGGTGAGGTTGACAAGCTCAGCTTCGATGTTTCTTTCCCGACGGGCGACGATGACGGTTTTTCGTACTTCGGCGACTGGGGAATAGATTTCAAAAACGATGTACGTGCGATTGGCTGTATAAAGAACAACGGCGGTTACATTTCACTTTCGTGCGATGTTACAGTCGATTATAAGACACTTTGTGCAAGATGTCTTAAGGAAATTGAAAATTCATTTTCCCACAGCTTTGAAAAGGGTGTTGCCGTTGAGCTTACAGACGAAGAAAACGATGATTTTATCCTTGCTGTCGGCGGTATTGTGGAAATATCGGCGGTAGTATGCGAAGAATTTCTCCTGTCGTTTCCTCTGAAGGAGCTTTGCTGTGCCGATTGCAAAGGGCTTTGCCCAAAATGCGGCAAAAATCTTAATGAAAGCGATTGCGGCTGTGAATCCGAGGGAGATCCGAGGATGTCAGCTTTGAAGGCCCTGCTTTCGGACTATGAGTAATAGCTTATTTGTATTATATTAAGGAGGTGTAGGTAACATGGCAGTACCTAAGAAAAAAGTCAGCAAGGCAAGACGTGACAAAAGACGTTCCAATGTATGGCGTCTCGACCTGCCGGGTATGACAAAATGCCCCAAATGCGGTGCATATATCAAATCGCACAGAGTCTGCATGACATGCGGCACTTACGGTGGTAAGGAAATAGTCAAAACAGAAGCGTAAGGCGTATTTTTATACGGTGAGGAGGGGTTGTGTTTACAATCCCTTTACTGTTATGTAAGGAGGGGTGGATACGGTCACTGTTTATTCCGTTGCTGACGGCTCATATGCACAGAAAGCGGGCATTCTGCCCGATGATATTATTATATCTGTATGCGGTGAGGAAGTAAATGACGTTCTTGATTACCGATTTTACATAACGGGCGAGGAAATAACCCTTTGTATACACAGAGGGGCGGAGCTTTTTGACGTCACCATAAAAAAAGGCGAATATGACGACATCGGGCTTGAATTTTCCACGTATCTGATGGACGAAAAAAGAACGTGCAAAAATAAATGTATGTTCTGTTTTATCGACCAGATGCCGAAGGGCTGTCGGGAAACCTTATATTTTAAGGACGATGACAGCAGGCTTTCGTTTTTGCAGGGGAATTACATCACCTGCACCAACCTTTCTGACCGTGATATCGACCGCATAATAAAGATGCACATGTCACCGATAAACATATCGGTGCACACGACAAATCCCGATTTGCGTGTTAAAATGATGAAAAACAAAAATGCGGGCAAAATTCTTGATATCATGCGCCGTTTGAAAAACGGCGGTATCACACTGAACGGTCAGATAGTGCTGTGCAAAAACACAAACGACGGTGAGGAGCTTGAGCGCAGTATGCGTGAGCTTGAGGAGCTTTCACCCGCCCTTGCAAGCGTTTCCGTTGTTCCCTGCGGACTTACCGACCACAGAGAGGGTTTACCTTCAATTGAACCTTTTACAAAGGAAGATGCAAAGGCTGTTATACAGCAGGTTGAAGAAATGGCGGAAAAGTGCCTTAAAAAGCACGGATCGCGTATATTTTTCGCATCTGATGAATTTTACATAACAGCGGATATTCCGCATCCGAATGAAGAATACTACGAGGGCTACCCGCAGCTTGAAAACGGCGTGGGCATGATAACCTCGCTTTTAACGGAATTTGAGTATGAGCTGGAATACATCAGCGAATACGACCTTGAAAAAACACGCACCCTGTCCGTTGCCACGGGCAAGGCGGCGTATCCATACATCAAAAAATGCTGTGATGAAATAATGAAGCATGCAAAAAACACTTCCGTCACGGTATACTGTATAGAAAACACGTTTTTCGGTAAAAACATTACCGTGGCGGGGCTTCTTACAGGCACTGACATAACGTGTCAGCTTAAAGACAAACCGCTGGGCGACGTACTGCTTATCCCGTCTGTGACGTTAAGACACGAGGGGGATATGTTTCTTGACAGTATGACGGTCGCCGAGGCGGAAAGGATACTGAATGTGAAGCTCTCCCCTGTCATATCAGACGGTGCGGAGCTTGTGCGCAGTATACTTTATTAGAAAGGAGAGATCCAATATGTCAAAACCGATAGTAGCGATAGTAGGACGTCCTAACGTCGGCAAAAGCACACTTTTCAACAAGCTTACAGGACAAAGAATAGCTATTGTTGAAGATACACCCGGTGTCACACGCGACAGAATATATTTTGAAGCGGAGTGGGGCGGACGTAAGATGCTTCTTGTCGATACGGGCGGTATAGAGCCGAAGACGGACAGCCCAATTCTCAAGCACATGCGCCGTCAGGCACAGATAGCCATTGAAACAGCCGATGTCATTGTATTTATGACAGATGTGCGTGCAGGTCTTACAGCTGACGACAGAGATATCGCCTCGATGCTTCTGAAGTCAAGAAAGCCTGTTGTGCTTTGTGTAAACAAAATAGACTCCGTCGGCGCGCTTCCCTACGAATATTACGAGTTTTATGAGCTTGGCATGGGCGATCCCATCGCTCTTTCCTCCGTGCACGGCACAGGCACGGGCGACCTTATGGAGGAAGTACTTAACAAGCTTCCGCCCGAGGCTGATTTTGAGGAGGATGACGACCGCATAAAGGTTGCGGTCATCGGTAAGCCGAATGCAGGCAAAAGCTCTATTATAAATAAAATTCTCGGTCAGGAAAGACTGATAGTGTCAGATATGGCAGGCACGACACGTGATGCCATTGATACAGAGGTGGATAATGACCACGGTAAATTCACATTTATAGATACGGCAGGTATAAGACGCTCGGCAAAGGTGTCGGATAACATCGAAAAGTACAGCGTGCTCCGTGCCAAAATGGCTGTTGAGCGTGCAGACGTCTGTCTTATAATGATAGATGCAAACGAGGGTATTACCGAGCAGGATGAAAAAATTGCGGGTATTGCCCACAACGCAGGCAAGGCATCGATCGTTGTTGTAAACAAGTGGGACGCCATCGAAAAGGACAATTCAACTGTCAAGGAATTTACCGAAAAAATAAACATTGCACTTTCTTATATGACGTATGCCCCGATACTGTTCGTATCGGCAAAAACGGGACAAAGGCTTGACAAGCTGTTTGAGCTTATTAAGTATGTAAACGATCAGAGTACGATCCGTGTATCCACGGGTATGCTGAATGATGTACTTAACGATGCCACAACGAGAGTACAGCCCCCGTCAGACAAGGGCAGACGGCTTAAAGTTTATTACATGACACAGCCGTCGGTAAAACCGCCCACATTCGTTATTTTCTGCAATAATGCAGAGCTTTTCCATTATTCATATCAGAGATATATCGAAAACTGCTTAAGAAGCGTTTTCGGATTCAAAGGAACGCCCGTCCGTCTTATAATCCGTGAAAGAGGTGACGGAAATGAATAACGGGCTGTTCGGTGCAGGCTCGGGCTCACTTATGCTTGCACTGGGGCTTACGCTTTGTGCGGCGGCGGGATATTTCCTCGGCGCACTCAATTCCGCCATTATCGTTTCAAAGCTGAAATACGGTCAGGATATACGAAATTTCGGAAGCGGAAATGCGGGAATGACAAATATGCTCCGCACATACGGCAAGGGTGCGGCAGGACTTACGCTCCTCGGTGACGTTTTAAAAACGGTCATCGGCTGTCTTATCGGCTTGCTTCTGCTCGGCGAAAGCGGCGGATATGTTGCAGGATTTTTCTGCATCATCGGTCACATTTTCCCGATATATTACGGCTTTAAGGGCGGCAAGGGAGTGCTTGCGCTTGCTACAATGGTGTGTATTCTCAACTGGCAGACGTTTTTAGTGCTGTTTACGCTGTTCATTCTGATAGTAAGCTGTACTAAATACATCTCCCTCGGCTCTGTCATGTGCGCTTTGCTTTACCCTATCGTGCTCAGCAAATTTGCAGAACCAAATATATTTGCAACTGTCGTTTCTATAATCGTGGCAATTCTCGTAACTGTAATGCACAGGGCAAATATAAAGCGTTTGCTTGACGGTGAGGAAAACAAGCTGAAGCTCGGCAAAACACCCGTCAAAACGTGGAAGCTCGTTTTACTGAATGCCGTTATCGTAATCATAACGCTTACGGCGATAATTTTGGATATCACATTTGCAAGCGGAATGATAGAAAGAAAAAATGCCGCAGTTTCCTACGGCGATTATTACATATCGGAGCTTCAGCTCAGATATATGTATATCAAAGCGGCTGACGACTTTCTTTCAGATCCGTCAAACTCAGAAACAGATATCGTAAAAAATTACGATAAAACAAAAAATCTTGATGAGCAGAGCATAAACGGAAAAACATACGCCGACATTTTCATGGAAATGGCAACAGATGAAGCGTCACGTCTTATGATACTGTACGGTGAGGCAAAAAAAGCCGGTATCGAGGTATCAAGAACCGACGACAGATGTCTTGAGGAATTTGCGAAAATGAGTGAAAAGTTCATTCAGGGCGATTCTTACGGCAGATACATAAACCGCACATACGGCAAGGGTATCGGCGAAAACGATATAAGAAATATCATCATTTCGCAGTTCACCGTGAAGGATTACATTAAATCCGTAGGCGAGGATGCGGCAAACAAGGCTGTTAGCGAAAATATTTCATCCGTTGTGACAGACAAAGAAGATACCGAAAAAATAATCAAAGGTGATTATAAATAAAATTTAAAGGAGATTTAACCATGAGCGACAAGATTTTCGAAGAGATCAAGGAAAAAAGCGGCGAGATAATCGACAAGATCGATGAAAAGCTCGGTGACAAGATCGACGACAACACAAAGGAACAGATCAAGGACAAGATCGACGAGCTTGCAACAGAAGAAAACCTCGAAAAGGCAAAGGAAGGCCTTACAGGACTTCTCAATAAGTTCAAAAAATAATCCGATGAACAATATGAAAAAAGCCTTTCCCAAAAGCGTACTTCTCATAAGGATGTTTGATTTTTCCTTGTAGGGACCGGCGTCCTCGACGGTCCGCAAAGGTATAAATGCAACGCAGAAAACAAAGAGATAACCCCGACAGATTTCAATTTTTACAGTCTGTCGGGGCTCTTTATATATTCGATAAACTGAAATATGTTGAACTTTTATGACTTGGGGGATTTGTTATCAAGTTTCCAACCAAAAATAATTCCTAAGATGAACAAGACAAAAGAAGCGGGAATTATTAAAAACATTAACCACAAAAAAGCTACACCGCACAATGCGATACCACCCAAACATACTAAAACCGTAGCATCAATCACAATACATGGAAAAACCGCCTTATTAAATCTCTTGAATTTTAAAACAAAATAATAGAAATATGTTGCAGCCCCAAAAGACAATATAATTGGAATAAATAACAACATAGATTTTATTATTTCTTTCAGACTTGGAGCAACATGTTCACCCGAATAGCCTTCACTTGTCAAACACATTGGATATACAAAAACGGCTATACAAAAAATAGCAGCTAAAATTAGAAAATAACAAAAAAATCCCAATAAATCTCTTTTTTGAATTTTATTCATTTTAATGCCTCAATATATTGTAATTTTTGATTAATTCGACTATTTGTTAAACGGAAATTTGTCGTTCTGTTTTATCGCCAGTTTCGCCTTTGTATTACAAAGGCATAGGGCAAAGCCCATACCCCTTTGTAGGGCAGGGGTTTACTCCCGCCGCCTTGTTGGCTTAGATCCTATGTTACGGCGGGAGCAAGCCCCCGCCCTACGATGTACCACCATTATATCACAAATCGGCAGAGAAAAAATATCTCTGCCGAAAACTGTGAAATCCTTAAAGGATAATAAAATGCTCTTTTAAGGCTTTATTTAAGTATCTTCAAGAACACGAGTATCGAAATGACAACACCTACAAATACGTAAAGCTCAACGATTCCGCCGAGAACGCCTGCAAATATCTTTATAATAGGCATTTTAGCGAGGATACCTATAAGAACACCTGCAATAGCACCGATGATGACATATATAATAATTCTGACGATCAAGCTTCCGAGTCCCTTTGTGGCAAACGCATGGGGGAAAATTTTCTTAAGTACGTCCATGATAATATCCTTTCTTAATTTTGATACTATCATTATACTCAAGGATCCCCATAAAGTCAATATAAATTACTGTTCTTTTTCGCCGTCTGTTGTGATTTCTTTTACAAGGCTCGACAAAAACGGAAAAAACAACATGCCGATAAAGCCGAACAGCTTATACCCCAGATACATCGAAAACATTGAAAAAAGCGGATGAAGTCCGACCTTTTTGCCGAGTATTGCAGGCTCAGAGAACTGCCGCACACCGCTTATAATGACGAATAAAACGCACAGCCCCACGGCACGCACGGCATTTCCGACGGAAAATTCATATATCGCCCACGGCAAAAGGACGATGCCGACACCTAAGATAGGCAAAATATCGATAACTGCCGTGACAGATGCAAGCAGAAATGCGTAATTTATGCCGAGGATTATAAAGCCCAAAAACAGCTCCGCAAAGGTGATGAGCATTATGATAAAATACCCCTTTAAAAAACCGCACAGGGATTCCACCGTTTTGCGTTTTACAAGTCCCAGCTTTGAAAATGCCGTGCCAGACAGCTTTTTTCGGCAAAGATCACGTATTTTTTCATAGTCGGACAGAAAATACACGGCTGAGAAAATAAACGCTGCGAAAAAGAAAATGGCACTCGGTAAAAATTCCGCAAATCCGCTGATGATCTTCGGCATTTTTTCCTCAAAAAATCCGCCGAATGATTTTATAAGATCCACCCCTGCACCCTCGGCGGCGCTGATAACCGCGGAAATCACGGGGATACCTCGGAATGTATCTAAAATATCCGTATTGAACATATCAAATGACAGCTTTGAAGCAAGCTCCCTGCCCTCTTTGTAAAACCTCGAAAACAGCATATACAAAAGAAAAAATACAAATGCTCCGCACACAGATACAAGTATCACGGACACTATTTTACACGGTATTTTCGTTCTTTTGCATATCAGCCTTTGCCCCGGACGCAAAAACAACGCAAGAAAAAAGCCGAGTGCAAACGGCAGGATTATAAAGAAAAGATATCTGAAAAATATATACACTGCTCCAAGCGACAGAATACCGTATAAGATAACTGTCAGGACTCTTGCGGGATCTTCTTTCGGTAAATTCATAAACAACCTTAAAAATTCAATTATTATTCATCATTAAAAATCCCCATCGGTGTATAATAAAATAAATATCCGAAAGGAGAAAACGTATGTTTTTTGGAAAACACGAAAAAATAAAAAACGCTTTGCCTGCATCCGTTGACGGAATTCTGCTTACATCAGGCATCGGACAGTATTACGCCTGCGGATTTGAATTTGAGGACGGCTACGTGCTGGTAACAAAGGAAAAAACGTATCTTTTATGCGATTTCCGATATACCGAAGCGGCAAAGGCGCACGGATGCTCAGGCGCATTTATAGATGACTCATCGCATTTAGGCGACATACTTTGTGACGAAAACATAAAAACCCTTATGTTTGAGGAGGATTTTTTAACCGTTTCCGAGCTTGAGCGTCTACAGTCAAAGCACTCATTCGTCAAGCTTATAAAGTCGGATAACCTTGTTAAAGCTCTGCGTGCCGTAAAGGATGACGACGAAATTGAGTGTACGGTAAAAGCGCAAAGAATTGCCGAAAAATCGTTTGATGCCATTTTGCCTCTTATAAAAGAGGGTGTCACGGAAATTGAGCTTGCGACGGAGCTTGAATTTTTGATGCGCAAAAACGGTGCGGGATGTGAGGCTTTTCCGACGATATTTATAAGCGGTGCATCCACCTCAAAACCGCACGGCGTGCCCGAAAATAAACCCCTTGAGCGTGGATTTGTAACTGTTGACTTCGGTGCAACCTATAAAGGCTACAAAAGCGACATGACAAGGACATTCAGTTTTGGTAAAGCAAACGGCGAAATGAAGGACATATATAACACCGTTTTGAAAGCACAGATCAGTGCGCTTGATTACCTTACATCGGGCGGTGTTGACTGCTTTACCGCCGACAAGTGCGCAAGAGATATAATAAACGAAAAATACAACGGTACATTCGGCCACAGCCTCGGCCACGGTGTGGGGCTTCAGATACACGAATCTCCCCGTCTTTCACCCGCATGTAAGGGCGAAAAGCTTACAAAGGGACATATAGTTACGGTCGAACCGGGCATATACATTCCCCATCATATGGGCGTAAGAATAGAGGATATGGTAGTAGTATATGAAAACACGGTCAAAAATATAACCGAATACCCGAAGGAACTGATTGAAATTTGTTAATAATTTGAGTATTTTTTTAAAATATTGCTGTAGCATCTTGAAAACTTCTCCCTTGTGATATATAATAATCGAGAATAAATATAATAATTATTTTGGAGGTACATATACTATGTTGATGGCAGGCGATTTCAGAAACGGCAAGACCTTTGAACTTGACGGAAACGTAATGCAGGTTATTGAATTCCAGCACGTTAAGCCCGGAAAAGGTGCCGCTTTCGTTCGTACAAAAATGAAAAACGTAATTACAGGTGCGGTAATTGAAAGATCTTTCTCACCCACAGATAAATTTGAGGAAGCTATCGTTGAAAGAAAGGATATGCAGTATTCTTACAACGACGGCGATATCTACTACTTCATGGATCTTGAAACTTACGACATGCTTCCCTTGAACTCCGACAAGCTCAGCGATAACTTCAAGTTTGTCAAGGAAGAAATGATCTGTAAGATCGTATCCTACAAGGGCAACGTATTCAGCGTTGAACCCCCCATGTTTGTTGAACTCGTAGTTACACAGACAGACCCCGGCTTCAAGGGTGATACAGCTCAGGGTACAACAAAGCCCGCAACACTTGAAACAGGTGTTTCCATCAAGGTTCCGCTCTTCATCAACGAGGGCGACATTCTCCGTATCGATACAAGAACGGGCGAATACCTTGAAAGAGCAAAATAATAATTCTGAAAGGGTATAACAATGACCTTAAACGAAAAAACAGCATATCTTAAAGGCTTGGCAGACGGTCTTAAGCTCGACGAAGGCGACGATTATGCACTTATCATCAAAAAGATAATCGAAGTGCTTGACGACGTTGCACTTACAGTCAGCGATCTTGAAGAAAAAACAGATGAGCTTGATGCTTACATCGAGGAAATTGATGAGGACCTCGGTGCTGTTGAAGAAGAAGTTTACGGCGGCGAATGCGATTGCGGCTGTTGCGATGACGAATGTGACTGCGACTGCGACTGCGATTGTGACGACGATGATGATGACGATGAATACGATGAGTATGACGACGACGATTTCGATGAAGATTTCGACGACGATGACGACGTTGTTTTCGAGGTCAACTGTCCCTGCTGCGACGAAACGATCTGCTTACCCTCTACAATAGATCTTGCACACGTTATCTGCCCCGCTTGCGGCGAAGAATTCTCTTGCATCTACGATGAATGCGAAGATGAAGAATGTGAATGCTGCTGCCACTGCGACGGCGAAGAAGAAGAGGACTGATTTAATAAACGGGCTACCGATGGTAGCCCGTTTTTTTATTCCGTAAGATGAGGTGTTATAAAATGTGTTTGAAACGGGTCGGTGTAGTTCGTGGCTAAGTACGAACTACTTGGTGCCGACCCCTACTACCTTGTTTCACTTAAAAGTTTACAAATAGATTTCCGCAGGAAATCTGCGCCCTTTGCCTGCAGGCAGTCCTACGGACTGTGGGGGGTGCAGGCAGGGCGCCTATACTGTAAAGATTCAGATGAAACGATGTACTACAAATGCCTTGAATAAAATGAACGGAAATGGGTTTCAAACGGCGAAAGATAACCCCCCCGCCCTACGGCATCACACCCGATTTTGTAAAAATAAACCCAATAATCCATACGGGACGACGTCCCGAATGAAACGAACAAAACGGTATTATACAAAATTCATTTCAGTTTTTTTCTCAAAATGAGCCGCGACAAAGCTCTTTTATCAAAGGGAAACAGCGGATAAAGATAGTGTCTTTGACCGTCAACGGTCTTATTCGTTGCAATAAAGACAAGAGAAAGAACAACACCGCAGGCAAAGCCCCAAACTGCAAAAAGCGCCGTCAAGGCAAGCAGTATAAGACGCATGAATTTAAAGGCATACCCAAGCTCATAGCTCGGCTGGGCGAAGTTCGCAATACTGACAAACGCCGTATAAAGTATGGTTTCCGGCACGAACCACCCGACCTTTACGGCAAAATCACCGAGGATAAGACCGCCGATTATCGAAAAGCTCCCTGCAAGCACGGACGGCGTATTGAGTGCGGCAAGCTTCAACCCGTCAACGGCAAATTCGAGCAGGAAAAGCTGGACTATTATCGGAAGCGTCGGTGTGGATGCGACATTTATAAATTCAAGCCCCTTCGGTATATACTGCGGATGCGTGATGAGAAGATACCACAAGGGCGACAAAAACATCGTCAGAAAAAACACAAAGCATCTGACAAAGCGCAGGTATGTGCCCGTCAGGGGCGGAAAATAATAGTCGTCCGTTTCCTGTAAAAAATCAAATATACACGTCGGAAGTATCATGGCTGAGGGAGAGTTATCGCATAAAACAATGATGCTTCCCTCCATTATCGATGCGGCGGCGGCATCGGGACGCTCCGTATATCTGATTTTCGGAAAAGGGTTGTACCAGCCTGTTTTTATAAGACACTCCGCAAGAGATTCACTTGCAAGCGACAAGGCGGGCACGTTTATTTTATCAATTTTTTCTTCAATTCTCGACAGCAGTTTTTCATCCGCAACGCCGTCAAGGTAACACAGCACAATATCCGTTTTTGATGATGTTCCCGCTGTTTTTATCTTCATTGTAAGGCGCACATCACGTATATGCCGCCTTATAAGTGCGGCATTGAAAACGAGAGTTTCAACAAAACCGACACGTGCGCCTCGCAGGACCTTGTCATTTTCGGGCTCTTCAATGCTTCTGACGGGATATGTTCTGCAGTCGATAAGCACAGCGCCCGAAATACCGTCCACCACCATAGCAGTCATGCCCGAAAGCACGCCCGTAACAAGGGCATTTTCGTCCTTTGCCCCCTCTACCTCCACATACGGAATGTACGTATCGTAAAAGGTTTTGAGGTCGGTTATGCTTGACGGTGTGAACTCTTTAAGCTTCATAAAAAGATCCATTATACGGAGCATCACTTCGTCCTTTGTCAACCCGTCAATGAAATAAAAGCTGCATTTTTTACCGCACGTTATAATGTCACGTCTGACAGCATCAAAGCTTGAATCAATACGTAATGCCCCGTCAAAATAGGCAATTTTCGCATCTATATTTTTTTCGTTTATCATCTGACGCTGTCCGTTTACGATATTGCGGCGTCATCGGATACGCTGTCCGACAGTCCGAAGCTGACAGATATCGCCTCATTCACCTGATGCATAACATCATCGTCAAGATGTCCCATTTTTTCTTTAAGACGTTGCTTGTCAAGCGTGCGTATCTGCTCAAGCAGTATGACAGAGTCCTTTGCCAAGCCGTAATTATCAGCGTAGACGCCTATGTGTGTCGGCAGCTTTGTTTTTGATATCTGGCTTGTTATAGCGGCGGCGATGACCGTCGGAGAAAACTTGTTTCCGACATCATTCTGCACGATAAGAACGGGGCGCAGTCCACCCTGCTCCGAGCCGACGACAGGTGAAAGGTCTGCGTAGAAAATATCTCCTCTTTTGATAAGCACTTTAAGTTCTCCTTTTGTATGTTCTGTCCTTATTTTTTCATCAAAAGCAGGATTTTAAACATAGTGAGGGAAAAATTTTGAGTGCAAATGTATTCATTACATATATTGACGTACATGCATGGAGCAGGTACGCGTCGATATAAATCCGCAATAGCGGATTTATATCATATCGAGTTTGAGCGAAGCGAAAACATATCGAATTTGCCGAAAGGCAAATATATCGAGCCAAGCGAAGCGACGGCATATCGACAAAATAAAATCGCTTCTGCGGATACAGAAGCAGTGCTTGTCAAGAAAAAAGGGACAGAGAATGTAAACACTCTCTATCCCTTTTATCGAAGCACCCGTTTGAAAGGTGCTTTTTGTTATCAATGCCCTTTTGCGGTCAGTTTTTAGCTGCCTGTATGTAATCGACTACGCTTTTAAGTGTAGTGAAGCCGATAAGGTCACGCGTGGGAACTCTTATGTCGAATTTTTCTTCTACAGCGGCAACAAGCTGGACTATGTCAAAAGAGGACAGCTCCATATCTGTTGCAAGATTTGAATTTTCGTCATATTCGTCCGCATCATGACCGTTTATTTCAGTTATGATCTCAAGTATTTCTTCTAACATTTATTAGCCCTGCTTTCTGATAATTTTCTTAAGTGCGTTTCTGGGGAGAGGCTCGTCAACAAAAGTGATCTGTGTTATTCTCTTGTAGATAGGCAAGCTTGCATTAAGCTCATTTATCTGTGCCTTACATTCCTCGGGTGAAAGTGAATATATCTTTGCGGCTACAACGCTTCCGCCGTCGTAAACAAGCGCTTCTACAACTGCGGGAAGATCCGTAAGCTTCGCTTCAAGCTCCTCGGGCATTACGTTTTTACCGTTTGAAAGAACGATAGTGTTCTTTTTTCTGCCTGTGATGAATACGTATCCGTCCTCATCCACTCTGCCTATGTCGCCTGTGAGAAGTCCGTGCTCGGAGAAGACCTCAGCATCGGATTCGGGATCCTTATAGTAACCCTTCATAACGATGTCGCCCTTTACGGCAATTTCTCCGCATCCGTTTTCATCGGGCTCAAGAATAGATACCTCAACACCCTTGAGCATTACGCCGACAGAACCTTTTCTGAGTCTTTCAGGGGGGTTAACGCATACTGCGGGAGAACATTCTGTAAGACCGTAGCCTGAGCAAAGTCTGACAGGTGTTTTTTCAAAGAAATCTTCTGTTGAAGGAGCAAGAGGCGCACCGCCTACAATTGCAAATTCACATTTACCGCCGAGCATGTTGCGTACATTTGCATACACCTTTGCCTCAGCTTCTTCCCTTGCGGCACCGCCTGCTACCATTTTGGCAATTGCCTTTTCCGTTTCATTCTTCATCGCATCCGCAATAGCAGGAACGAGGAATACAAAACGGGGTGATTCTTTAGCGAAAAGTCCGTACATACGGTGTATTTCGGGGCAGATGGCAATTCTTGCACCGTTATACATACATACGAAAATACCTGCAAGTATACCGAAGCTGTGGAAGAAAGGAAGCGTTGCCACTGTGTTTCCGCTGAAGTCTACCGTTGCAACGGCACCGTTTACGTCTGCGGAAATGCTCTTGTGTGTGAGCATGCATATTCTTCTTTTGCCCATCGTGCCCGATGTGGGAACGAATACGGCAACATCCTCGGGTTCGGGAGGTGTAAGAGGTGTTGAATCACGGTCTGTCAAAAGCTCACGCCAGCTCATAACAGTTATACCGTCAGCACCCTTAAGCTCGGAATATTCGCCTGCTATGATAAAATCACTGTCAACATCAGAGCAAAGCTTCTTAAGCTCATTCCATTCGATGCCTTCGCCAAGCGGAAGCACCGTACCAATGGTGGATGCGGCAAAATAACCGACGAGCCAGCCGTAGGAGTTAACACCGCAAAGCGTTATGTGCTTACCCTTGAAGCCCATTTTTATCAATTTGTTAGCGGCAAAAACCACATCTTCAAAAAACTCACCGTAGGTTTTTGATAAGTCTTCATCAATAAATCCAACGGTATCCTTGTATTTTTCTGCTGAAAATTTTGCAAGTTCAAATAAGGTTTTAAGTCCCATAATATCCTCCAAACTCAAAATTTAACAAATAACAAATTCGAGGCGCTGAGCATGTGCAGAACCTCTTGCGCACACAGTGTGCTTAATGCACCACACCAATATCAACAAACGCTTAAAAAATCGTGCATTTAATCAAACACGAATACGTTTGACTGAAATTCAGCTCCGTTCTTCGCCATATAATCGGTTTATTATATAATATCTTTTATATTCTGTCAACCTATTTAATATTGTATTTAAAAATAATTTACAATTAAAAAGAAAAAGGACACCATAAAAATACACATCATTTCACCCATCAAATAACGCTTGACAGCCGTGAATGTCAGATATTGCCGCAAGGCTTCGGATTTGGTAGAATGTTAAAATTTTATTAAAGATATTCGACTATAATAATATATACGCATGATATATAATATATCAGTATAATTATATCTAAAAGGCGGCAAAAAAAATATGTCATACTTCAAATCGTCGTTTTACGATTCGGTAAAGCTGTTTTTAGCACAGATCGCACTTGCTGTATACGGCTTTGTCACGGCAGGCGCAACGCTTAACAATCCGCTGCTTATGGTCGGTGCAAGCGTGCTTGGAATATTGCTTTATTTTCTCGTAATATATGATTTTATGTGGGAAGTCGGCGGTGCTGACAGAATACACAACGATGTAACGGGCGAAAAGGCAAACTTTGCAAAGCCCATTTATGTATCACTCATCGCAAACATTCCCAATTTTATATTTGCAGCTCTCACCGTTATTTCTTATTTCGGTGATATACAGGGGCTTTATACAGTGGTAAATGCTGTTTTGCGCATGATGCAGGCAGTTTACATCGGTTTATTTGAAAATATCATAATAAACGGTATGGAGCTTAATGCAAACCCGTTTGCATATGCGGTCACCCCATTCATTTCAGTGTTTATTACGTTTATCGTATATGTACTCGGATACAAAAACATAAGGCTGTTACCCGAAAAGAAAACAAAAAAGTAACGGTGCTGTTACCCTGATTCAGCAGAATGGAGAATATTGTAATGTCAAGTAAAGAACTTATCATCTATGGTACTATTGTCGTATACGTCCTGATAATGGTCATTGTCAGTCTGATGTCAAGAAGAGGCTCAAAGGACGTAAGTGATTTTACGGTAGGAAAACGTAACGCAAACGCATGGTTTTCCGCTTTTTCATACGGAACAGCATATTTTTCCGCAGTTATGTTCATCGGATACGCAGGCACAACAGGCTGGAATTACGGTCTTTGGGGTGTTTTGCCCGGTCTCGGAAATGCAATTTTCGGTGCACTGTTTGCGTGGCTTGTGCTTGCTAACAGAACAAGAGATATAACAAGGCACCACGATATACGCTCAATGCCTCAATTCTTTGAAAAACGCTTCGGCGACAAGGTAATGAAGCAATTCTGCGTATTCGTAACATTTATATTCTTACTTCCCTACTCCGCATCGGTTTACAAGGGTCTTACAAGTGTTTGCAGTATTCTTCTCGGCGTTGACGAGATACTGTGCTGTGTTATAATTGCGGTCGTCGCGGCTTTGCTTGTCGTGCTTGGCGGTTATATGGCAACACTCAAGGCTGACTTTTTGCAGGGTATCATAATGGTCGGCGGCGTTATAGCGCTTATAGTTGTTATAATGCGCTCGGAGCAGGTCGGCGGTCTTACAAACGGAATATCAAATATAATAGACAAAACATCTCAGCTTCAGCTCACCGCAAAAGACCACATAAGCCTTTGGGCGACAGTTCTTATGACCTCATTCGGTACATGGGGACTTCCGCAGATGATACATAAATACTACGGCATCAAGGACAAGGCAGAGGTCACAAGAGGCACTGTTATTTCAACGCTCTTCTGTCTTATAATTGCGGGAGGCGGTTACTTTATAGGTTCGCTTTCAAGACTTTTCCCCGAAGCATTTGCAAACGGAGTATATGACAACATCATTCCCAATGTCCTGAGTCTTGCAAACGTACCGACGGTGCTGCTCGGCATAATTCTCGTGCTTCTGATATCAGCATCCGTTTCAACTCTCGCTTCAATTACGATAACAGCGGCATCAACGCTTTCAATGGACTTTATCGTTCCTGTATGCATGAAAAAGGTATCGGGAGAAAAGGCTGGCACGGTAAGTAAGATAGTTTCCGTGATTTTCATTCTTCTTTCATTTGTTATCGCCATAACACCCGGCACGCCGATACTCGTTATGATGTCGTATTCATGGGGTATTATTTCGGGTTCATTCATGGCACCGTACATTCTCAGCCTTTTCTGGAAGAAGCTGAACCGTGCAGGCGCATGGACAGGCATGATAGGCGGATTTATAGCGGCTTTGCCTCCGCTTGTATGCAAGCTCGGAGGAATTTCCGTGTCAACACCGCTTGGTGAGCTTTCAGCCCTCGGCCCGCACTTTGCATGTATTGCCATGATAATTTCGTTCCCTCTGTGCTATATCGGCACTAAAGTATATAACAGCATCAACAAAACAAATGAAACAAATACAGAGTTTTACGTAACGGAAAAAAACTAAGATAAGAAGGAAAAACCGATGAAGATCAACATATATAACAAGGATATGGAATGTATGAAGCGCTCCGACATGGAGGCGCTCCAGCTTGAAAGGCTTCGTGCCATGGTGGATTACTGTGCAAAAAACGTGCCGTTCTACCGTGAAAGACTTGAAAAAGCAGGCGTTACATCAGAAAAGATAAAAACGCTTGACGATATAAAATACATTCCCTACACAAACAAAACAGACCTGCGTGATACATACCCCTTCGGTATGTTTGGTGCACCGATGAAGGACATTGTACGTCTTCACGCATCATCGGGCACAACGGGAAATCCCACCGTTGTAGGCTACACAAGAGAAGACCTTGACAACTGGTCAGAGCAGGTGGCACGTATCTGCATGGCGGCAGGCGCAACAGATGAAAGCATCGTTCAGATCTGCTTCGGCTACGGTATGTTTACGGGTGCGCTCGGACTTCACTACGGTCTTGAAAGGATCGGCGCAACGGTTGCTCCCACATCATCGGGCAATACCGAAAAACAGCTCAAATTCATGCGTGACTTCGGAACGGACACGATAGTTGCAACTCCCTCTTACTGCTTATATCTTGCCGAAGCTGCGGCAGAGCATGCAGGAGAATTTTCTCTCGACAACTACAAGCTGAAGCTCGGACTTCTGGGAAGCGAGGGCTGCACACCCGAAATGCGTAACGAGATAGAGCAGAAATGGGGTAACGGCTTCTTTGTAACAGACAATTACGGCATGAGTGAGCTTAACGGCCCCGGCATGGCGGGCGACTGCGTATTCAGAAACGGACTTCACATTTCAGAAGACCATTTCCTTTGCGAGATAATCGACCCCGTATCGGGCGAGGTGCTCCCCAAAGGCTCGACAGGTGAGCTTGTTGTGACAAACCTCACCAAAAAGGGTATCCCCATGCTCCGTTACAGAACGAAGGATATAACAAATATAAACTATGAGCCCTGCGCATGCGGAAGAACCACCGCACGTATGCACAAGATAATCGGACGAAGCGACGATATGCTCAAGATAAGAGGCGTTAACGTATTCCCGACACAGATAGAAAGCGCACTTATCGGTATATCGCAGATATCTCCCCACTACCAGCTCGTTGTAAGACGTGAGGGATATGCAGATAACCTCGAAGTCAAGGTTGAGCTTATCGACGGCACACTCCTTGCAAAGTACAGTGAGCTTGAAGCACTCCAGAGAAAGGTGCACGATAAGATAAAATCCATTCTCGGAATTGAGATAAAGGTAACGCTCGTTGAACCGAAGAGCATCGAAAGATTTGTCGGTAAGGCAAAGCGTGTTATCGACTTGAGAAACGTGAAATAAAAATCGGATTTTTCAGAATTACCCGTTCTCATAAAATGGGCGTGAAACTATTATTTGAAAACGGACATCCGAGGAAGTCTGTCCATACAACATCACACCCGGATAAAACAGACAAAAACATATTTCCGCAGGAAATATGTGCGCTTACGCCCGTGGCAGTTTGCAGGCAAGCCTGCAAACTGTGGGGGGCGGGCGTGCGCACCGTCATCACGTTGAATGAAATGAACAAAAAATAAAAACCCCAACGATACTACAACACACAACATTATAAACACCAAAACAGAAAGGTTTTGTATTATGAAAAAATTACTTTTGGGAAATGAGGCTGTAGCACGCGGTATATATGAAGCAGGCGTTAAGGTCGTTTCATCATACCCCGGTACACCCAGCACGGAAATCACAGAATTTGTTGCAAAATATGACGAAATATACAGCGAATGGGCTCCTAACGAAAAGGTTGCCTTTGAAGTTGCATCCGGTGCCAGCATCGGCGGCGGCAGAAGCTTCTGTGCAATGAAGCACGTAGGTCTTAATGTTGCGGCTGACCCCCTTTACACAATGTCGTATATCGGTGTTAACGGCGGTTTTGTATGCGCTGTTGCAGATGACCCCGGTATGCATTCCTCGCAGAATGAGCAGGATTCACGCCGTCACGCAATAGGCGCAAAGGTGCCTATGCTTGAGCCGTCAGACTCCGCAGAATGCCGTGACTTCACAGTTCTCGCTTATGAGCTTTCGGAAAAATACGACACACCTGTACTTCTCCGTCTTTCCACGAGAATTTCACACTCACGCTCGCTTGTTGAGCTTGGCGAAAGAAAAGAGCTTGAGCTTAAGGAATACAAAAAGGATGCCGCAAAGAACGTAATGATGCCCGCAATGGCACGTCCCCGCCACGCATTTGTTGAACAGCGCATGGCTGACATGGCAAAATGGGCTGAAAGCTGCGACATAAATAAAATTGAATATTATAATAAAAAGAGAGGCTTCATCTGTGCAGGTACTACATACAACTATGCAAGAGAAGCGTTTGGAGAAGATGCAAGCTATCTCAAGCTCGGTATGGTAAATCCCCTGCCTGTTGAAATAATCAAGGATTTTGCAAAGAATGTTGAAACACTTTACGTTATTGAGGAGCTTGACGACGTTATTGAAACACACTGCCTTAAAAACGGTGTTAAGGTCATCGGTAAGGAGATATTCTCCCTGCTCGGCGAATTTTCGCAGGCGACAGTCAAAAAGGCTGTTGACGGTTTTGAGGCTGAATGCATCACGTTCTCCGAGGATATTCCCGCACGTCCCCCCGTTCTTTGCGCAGGCTGTCCTCACAGAGGATTTTACTACGCAATAAACAAGTACAAGCCCTATGTAAGCGGCGATATCGGCTGTTACACACTCGGTGCGGCGGCTCCCCTTTCCTCAGTTGATGCTTGTATCTGTATGGGTGCATCTGTATCAGCACTCCACGGCTACAACAAGGTAAGAGGCGAAGAAAGCAAGAAATCACTTGCAGTTATCGGTGACTCCACGTTTATACATTCCGGTATCACGGGACTTATCGATATCGTTTACAACAAGGGATTTTCAACTGTTGTTGTGCTTGACAACTCAATCACGGGTATGACAGGCCACCAGAACAACCCCGCAAACGGATTTACAATAAAGGGCGATCCCACATCTGCTGTAAATATCGAGGAGCTTGCACGTTCTATCGGCATCAAGCGCATTTCCGTTGTTGATCCGTTTGACGTTGATGAGGTCCGCCGTGTGGTTGACGAGGAAATGAACGCACTTGAGCCGTCGCTTATCATCTCACGCCGTCCCTGCGCACTGCTCAAGGGCATCAAGCATGAGCCTGCACTCAAGATAAACGCAGACAAATGCATCGGCTGTAAGGCTTGCCTTAACTGCGGCTGTCCCGCAATCTCCGTAAGAGTATGCGATGACGGCAAAAAGCGTGCAATAATTGACAAAAATCAGTGTCTCGGCTGCGGTGTATGTACATATGCTTGTAAGCTCGGTGCTATCGAGAAATAAGAAAGGGAAACGGTACAGATCATGGTTAAAAATATACTTATTGTCGGCGTAGGCGGTCAGGGCACGCTCCTTGCTTCCAAAATAATGGGCGCAGTATTCACAGGTCTTGACTACGATGTAAAGGTAAGTGAGGTACACGGTATGTCACAAAGAGGCGGCTCCGTTGTAACATACGTAAGATACGGTGAAAAGGTATTTTCTCCCGTTATCGAAAAGGGCGAGGCTGATATACTCATTTCCTTTGAACAGCTTGAGGCGGCTCGCTGGGTTTCCTACTTGAAGCCCGACGGTATCATCATCACAAATACGCAGAAAATAGATCCTATGCCCGTAATTATGGGTAAGGCTGAATATCCCGAAAACATACTTGAAAAAATAGAAAAAACAGGTATTAAGATAATCAGCGCAGATGCACTCACTATGGCTGAAGCCGCAGGCTCAGCAAAGGCTGTCAACATGGTTCTTTTAGGCATGGCGGCAAAATTCCTCCATATCGATAAAGAAGTGTGGCTGAAAACCATCTGCGACACAGTCCCCGAAAAAACAAAGGAAACAAACATCAAGGCATTCTCTGACGGATATTCTTTAGCTGAATAATGAGGGAGCAACATGATGAAATATAAAATTTTGTCTGTTTGTTTTATTGTATTCTTAACAACTATGTTTTTTTTCAATATCGTTTCTAATTATGAATCAATCAAAGAAGAATTTGCAGGCGAAAAATTTTCACTTCCAACCATAAAATCCGCTGTTTTACACATAAAAAATACTGATGCCAAAAATGCTCCTTTCAACAAGCAGTATATTGAGGCGAATGGTATTTATCACATTTTATGTGATAAAAAATACGTTTTTGATATTTCTTCCGACGTTGTAAAGCTTAACAATGGTTATCTTGCGTTCGCTGACACGCAAAAATCTGTATTGGATCATAAAAAGGCAACCGAATATATAACAGATTTTTATTCTTTTGCAAAAGAAAATAAAACAGATTTCCTTTACGTTTGCGTACCGAGTAAACTTGGTGAAAACAACCAATATGCACCAAAAGGAATATCTCCGATATACGGAGATCCGTCTGAGTTTTTATGTTCTATTGAGAAAAATGGGGTAAACATCGTCGATATAAAGAAAGAATTCGAAAAAGACAATTTGGAACAATATGATTTTTACTTCAAAACGGATCATCATTGGACACCTCAAGGCGGTTTTTATGCCTATCAAAAAATTTGTGATTTTTTGCAAACAAGCTGCGGTTATGAAATAGATAAAATGTACACAGATATCACCCAATATAATGTCGATACGTACAAAAACTATTTTACTGGCAGCGAGGGGAGAAGAACAGGTCGCATTTTTGCCGGAAAAGACGATTTTTCATTGATATATCCAAAATTTGATACAAATTTCAGCATTGATAGTTGGGATGATGTTTATAACGGATACTGTATCACATCAAACGGTGTTTTCTATGATACCATGTTTAATTTGAATAGCTTCAAAATAGGCGGAGGACATACTTACAGCACATATTTATTTGGTGATAAAGCTTTAAAAGTCATTAAAAACCACATGTCGCAAAATGACAAAAAAATACTTATTGTAAAAGACAGTTATGGTAATATACCGGCTGCGTATTTATCACTTGTATGTTCAGAATTACATATCATAGATCTCCGATATTATACCGATGTGAACATTCAAAATTACGTTAAAGAAAATGAAATTGACACAGTAATCGCCTTATATGCCAACACCGCATTACAAAATCTTGATATCATGTTCAATTTCAATGCAAAAAAATAAACCAATATTTTGAAGTGTATTATAAATTTCAATACATTTTCGTAAGCACTGGAACACGTCATTTAAAAACTGTAGTTTGAGTAACAATTGTTTATATTCGTACATTAAATCAGAAAGAGGTAGTTTATGCTATTTTCAAGCATTATTTTCGTTTTTGCGTTCTTACCCATTGTGGTAGCGCTGTACTATCTTTTTAAAGGAAAACGTACAGTCCAAAATGTTATATTGACATTTGCCAGTCTGTTCTTCTACGCATGGGGTGAACCTAAATTTGTTCTGATTATGATTTTCTCAATAATCATGAACTGGCTTTTTGCCTTAGGTGTCGAGAAATGGCGGAATAACAAAAAGATAAGCAGGCTGATGGTCGCACTTGCCGTTACATGTAACCTCGGAATACTGTTCGTTTTCAAATATCTTAATTTTACGCTTCAAAACATCAACAACCTCGGCATATCGGTGCCCGTAACATCAATTGCACTGCCAATCGGTATATCGTTTTTCACATTCCAGGCAATGTCATACGTAATCGATGTATACAGACGTGACGGTGCCGTTCAGAAAAACCCTATGAATATTGCGCTTTATATAGCGTTCTTCCCGCAGCTTATAGCAGGTCCGATAGTACGTTATCAAACGGTTGCTGACGAAATACGCAACAGGGTTGAAACATTTGAAGATTTTTCAACCGGTATATGCAGATTTATAATCGGTTTTTGCAAAAAGGTTCTGTTGTCAAACATAATGGCTTTAGTGGCTGATGCGGCATTTGATGCCGATGGGCGAAGTGTTGCATTCGCATGGGTAGGTGCTATAGCCTATACACTTCAGATATTCTACGACTTTTCCGGTTACTCCGACATGGGTATCGGTCTTGGCAGAATGTTCGGATTCCATTTTCTTGAAAACTTTGATTACCCGTACATTTCCCGTTCAATAAGTGAATTCTGGCGCAGATGGCATATGTCGCTCGGCTCATGGTTCCGTGACTATGTGTATTTTCCGCTTGGCGGAAGCCGTGTAAAAACAAAATCAAGACTTGTTTTTAACCTTTTTGTGGTTTGGTTTTTGACAGGTGTATGGCACGGTGCAAACTGGACATTCATCATTTGGGGACTTATATACTTTGTCCTCATAGCTATCGAAAAATTGACAGGATTTGCAAACAAGCTCAAGGGCTTTGGCGTGGTATACACACTGTTCTTCGTTATCATGGGGTGGGTACTTTTCAGGGCAGAAAATCTGACATCCGCAATATCTTATATGAAAGATATGTTCGGATTCGGCTCATCGGGACTCATGTGCGATAAGGTGATATTCTACCTGTCAGAAAACAAATTCGAATTTATATTCGGTATTCTTTTCTGCATACCCGTATTTAAATACGTTCCGGAGAAAATAAAGAACGGTAAAATAGCAAATGTTGTGTATCCTGTAGTACTTATGACGTTGTTTGTGTTTGCCATAAGTTGTATAGTTAAAGGATCATACAATCCCTTTATCTACTTTAATTTCTGATACGGAGAAAATATGAAATACAAAATTACCGCTATTGTAACTGTGTTTTTCATCTTTGTTTCCTTAATAGGATTTTTCGTCGTCGGCGGACATCTCATTCAACAAGAATGCAATCTGTACGGGTTTTCTTTATCATCATTGAAAAACCTATTTATATTTTTCAAAGACGAAAACGCCAAAATGGTTTTTTGTCATGATGAATATGTTGACCTCAACGGTGCTTACCATCAAATTACAGGGAAAAAGTATGTAAAAGGGTATGACAGTGTGGCAAAGCTGAAGAATGATATGCTTATATATGCAGAGATTGAAAAAAACGATTTCGATGGAGCGTTTCGTGCTGAATCTTTGAAAGAATTTGATACGGCACTTCAACAAAAAAACATCGACTTTTTATACGTTTTAGCCCCGTCAAAACTAAGCCGTTACGATTATAACGAATATTTGCCGTATAAAGTTATTTCTCCCGGTGCAAACTCAGCGAGTTTAATTGATGCTTTGGAAAAAAGTGACCTTTCCTATATAGATATTGAATCGCAGATGCGTACAGACGGTATGTCGCATTATGACAGCTTTTTTAAATCTGATCATCATTGGCTGCCGCAAACAGGCTTTTACGCAAATACATTAATTTGTGAATATTTAAAAGATAACTTAGGCTTCGAATTCAACTCAGATATAGTGAATATTGGCAAATATAATCAAGATACGTATAAGAAATCCTTTCTCGGTACTCAAGGCAGAGGAACCGGAACAGTATTTTCTCCCGTAGACGATATGACCTTGATCTATCCGTGCTTTGACACAAATCTTTCAGTAAACACAGACGGGAATATCGTAGAAGGTACGTTTTACGATGCAATTTTCCGAATGGAATATTTAACTCAAGAAGCTGATGTCAACGACAACGACTATTTCGTATATCTCGGCGGGAGTGTGCCGTGGCAACTCATAAAAAACAATAGTGCTGACAACGATAAAAAGATTGTTCTTGTTGCCGATAGTTTTTCAGGCGTATGTGCACCGTATCTTTCTTTAGCATGCAGTGAATTACATCTTCTTGACGGTCGTTGGTTTAAGGGTGAAAGTATATATGATTATGCAGTGAGAATTGAAGCAGATATTGTAATTTCCTTACACAACGCCAGCGCAATTACAGATGATCGTTTTTTCAATTTTATGCAGATGCGCCCTGATGTACAAGATTGATGAAAATATTATGGCACAAAATAAATTTATATGCACACTGCGAATATTTAATAATATGTCTTAGTTTGCAGTGGAGGTGAATGAATGAAATACAAAATTACTTCTATAATAATGGTAATATTTGTTTTTTGCGGTCTTTTGGCATTCTTCAAAGGAGCAAGTGATCATATAAAGGCGGACTTTAACCAAGAAAAAATGTCTCCTGCTGTTCTTTACGATATTTACGAAAGCGTTAAAGAAAAGGACGGCGAGTATCTTTCCGGTAAAACATACGTTGTATATTTCAACGGTGCATGTCAAGGATTAATGGGCAAAAAATGTATCATAGATCCGGGATATAAGGTCGCAAAGCTTGATAACGATTACCTTGCATATGCTACATTTACCTCTGATAACTATCAACGAAATTATACCGAATACGCCGAGAAGCTTAACCGTTTGGAAAAACAGCTTAATAAAAACGGAATAAATCTTACATTTTCAAATGTTATCGAAAGAAATCCTTTGTATGACTTGAAAATGCCGTATAAATACCTCACAGTAGATCAGAACATTACAGAATTACCCGATTTGCTCTCCAAAAAGGGAATGTCGGCGGTTAATATGATGAACATCATTCAAAACTCGGATATAGATCATTACAGCTTGTTCTACAAAACAGATCATCATTGGAACGTATACGGTGGCTTTTATGCCGCACAGATTTTAATAGACGCATTGGGGTATGAAACCGATGAACAGATACACGATATATCATCGTATACCGCTGCAAATACAGAAAACTGTTTTTTGGGTTCCTTAGGACGTCGGGTGGGGCCGATATACGGTGGACTTGACGATTTTGCGGTTCTGTACCCGAAATTTGAAACATCTTTTACCGTAACCACTTACGACGAAGTAAGAAGCGGAGATTTTGCAAATTCGGTTATTTTTAAAGAACATTTGCCCCAAGAAAACGGCGGTGCCACTGCTGTGTCTTACGCAGCATTTTTGGGCGGCGACTTTGGATTACAAACGGTAAAAAACAATATGTGTAATAACGGCAAAAAGGTATTGCTCCTTCGCGACAGCTACGGAGGTGCGGTTTCTCCGTACCTTGCGCTTGCGTGTGAAGAACTGCATATTATTGATATGCGCCACTACGACGGCTTACCGATTGCCGAATACGCCGCACAGTCGGATATAGATGATGTTGTAATTATGTACAGCAGTGGATCATTAACTAATAAGTGCTTTAATTTTGATATGGAATAACGGAGGAAAATATGAGAGTTAAACAGCTTTCGATATTTATGGAAAACAAGTCGGGGAGGATTGCGGAGATCACTCGTATTTTAGCAAGTGCCGGAATTGATATCCGTGCGCTTTCGATTGCCGACACTACCGATTTCGGTATTTTGCGTCTTATCGTAAACAAGCCCGATGAAGCATCGGATGTATGTCACAGAGCCGGTCTTATGACAGCGCTTACCGATGTTATTGCACTCCAGATCGAAGACCGTCCCGGAAGCTTTTTCGAGGCTATGCAGTTTTTGGCGCACGCAGGTATAAGCATTGATTATATGTACGCATTTCTGACTCCGGGTGATGAAAAATACGCTTGTGTTATCATAAGCACGTCTGACCCCGAACATGCCGAAGAGCTCCTTACAAAAGCGGGCGTCAAGCTTCTGGATGCGGAAAAAATTTATTCACTGTAATAAACAAAAATTGAGGGGTTGGCTCATTTAAGTAAAATATATATTACATTTGTAGGGGCGACCATTGGTCGTCCGCTTCAAAATGTATAAATATACTAAAAGCGGGAGTGTCACCCCCCTACAAAATAAATATTCAAAAATCACACGGGGCGACTTATTCTGGAAGTTATTTCCACAAATGAGCCACCCCCTCTTTTTTATATTTACAAAGAAATATGCAGCAGACGAAACGGCTGCTGCATATTTGAATATTGAATTTAATTTTTATTTATATTTTCTCAAACGATTCAACATTCAGCACAAACATTGTTGCACCGCCCGCTGTTTCGTCGTCATCGTGCGAGCCGAGTCCGAATGCAGATACCGACGGGGCTGCCTGCTTTGTGCCGACGCACGTTTTGCGGAGTATTTCTTTCAACGTCGATATTCTTTCTTCATTCGTGCCTATCAGAAGTGTCGTATTGCCCGACGAAAGAAATGCGCCTGTTGTAGCAAGCTTTGTTATAAAAAATCCCTCTTTCGTAAGTGCTGACACGACTTCTGTGCTATCGTCATTTGGTATTATCACAAGAACAAGTTTCATTTTTTCCTCTTCACACAACTGTCTTTTATTCGACCGTTACCGATTTTGCAAGATTTCTCGGCTTATCTGGGTCAAGATTCTTGATTATTGTCACGCAATATGCAAAATACTGAAATCTCGGTGCTACGGAGAACGGTGCAAACAGTTCATTTGATATACGGCACGGGATAAGATCATAGCCCTTATCCTTGCAAAGTCCCTCCTTGCAAAGTGCGATGACCGAGCCGCCGCGTGCTGCTGCTTCCTCAATGTTTCCTATTGATTTAAGATACAGATTTTCATCTGTGACTATGGCAAACACTCCGACACCCTCTGTAATAAGTGAGATCGTACCGTGCTTCAGCTCACCCGACGGGTACGATTCGCTGTGTATATACGAAATTTCCTTGAGCTTCAGCGACGCTTCGCTGCAAAGCACGCTGTCAAGTCCGCGTCCGATATAGAACATATCACGGCAGTCTGCATACTTTTCGGCAATTCTGTTTATCGTTATTTTATCCGTATCGGAAAGCTTTGCTTCATTACATACACTGCTCAAAAGCTCTCCGCACAGCCCTCTTACCTCATCTTCCGTAAGAGTACCCTTAACAAGACTCATTTTCAGAACTATAAGGTAAAGTGCGGCAAGCTGTGTAACGTATGCTTTTGTGCTTGCAACTGCGATCTCGCTTCCCGCATGGGTTAAAATTACGCCGTCACATTCCTCAACCGCGGTTGATGTGGGTACGTTTACAACACCGAGCGTATATGCGCCCTGCGCCTTACACATACGGATACACGCAAGCGTGTCGGCAGTTTCGCCAGACTGCGTTATAAATATCACCGCATCATCTTTATTGAGCTTATGACCTGAATATCTGTATTCAGAAGCGATATAAATATCGCCCTCAACCCCTGTAAGACGTCTTGAAACATGCTCACACACAAGACCTGCGTGGTAAGCCGTTCCGCATCCGACGATGCGCAGACGCTTCATGTTTTTGAACACCTCATCATCAACGCCCTCGAAATAAGGCAGACCGTCCTTGATATGTGCTTCAAGTGTGTTTTTCAAAACGGTCGGGATTTCTTCCATTTCCTTCAGCATATAATGCGGAAATCCGCATTTATCGGGTGCTGAAAACGATTTTTTCGGTTTGAGTGCTTCTTTTTCGATGCAGTTGCCGTCTTTATCAAAGAAGGAAATACCGTCCTTGGTAACCCTTGCAACATCGCCGTCGGCAAGCTTATAATACTCACCGAAGTCACAAGCGGCAACATCGGAGCATGCGGCAAAACCGCCGTCAGATGTACCGACAACAAGCGGACAGCCGTTTCTTACTGCATAGAATACTCCGGGCTCATCAGAAAACATCACCAAAAACGCATAAGAACCGACAAATTCACGGCATGCGCTTGTAATTGTCAACAGCCCGTCGCCGCATCTTTCATAGATCTCATTGAACAGTGCGCATGCACGCTCTGTATCTGTCGTGCTTTTGAACTGAATCTTTGTCATTTCACCGACAGCGGCATAGTTTTCAATAATTCCGTTGTGAACAAGCACTGTTTTTCCGACTGTATGGGGGTGTGCATTCGTTTCGGTTACCTCGCCGTGTGTTGCCCATCTCGTATGACCTATACCGCAAGTGCCCGAAAGCTGTGCTTTTTCAAGGGCAGCCATAAGATTTTCAAGCTTACCCGTTTTCTTTACTGTTTTTATTTCGTCACCGCACAAAACGGCAACGCCTGAGGAGTCATATCCCCTGTACTCAAGCGCAAAAAGTCCGCCTGTAACAACAGGGAGTGCATTATTCTGTCCTGTATATCCTACAATTCCGCACATATACTTTCCTCCTGATATTCGTTATTAATTATGCAAGCTGCTCTCTTATAACAGATGCGATCATGTTTGCAACCTCTGCGATGACCGCCTCATCCTCGCCCTCTGCCATTACACGGATAAGGGGTTCTGTACCCGAAGGACGGACAACAACTCTGCCCGTTTTGCCGAGTGTACGCTTTGCGTTTTCAATAGCTTCCTTAACTTCTCTGTTTGTATAGAAGTGAAGCTTGCCTTCGGCGGATATTTTAAGATTTATCATTACCTGAGGATATTTTGTCATAACGCTTGCAAGAGCTGACAGCTTTTCTCCGCTTCTCTTCATGTGCGCAAGAAGCTGAACGGCTGTAAGCTGACCGTCACCTGTTGTAGCAAAGTCACGGAAGATGATATGTCCCGACTGCTCACCGCCGAAGTCATATTCTTCAAGAAGCATCTTTTCAAGAACAAATCTGTCGCCGACCTTTGTTGAAACGAAGTTAAGGCCGTTATCCTCACAGAATTTACCGAAGCCGAAGTTAGTCATAACTGTACCGACAACGGTGTTTCTGTTGAGCTTACCTCTGTTTTTAAGGTCAATGGAGCATATCGCCATTATTATGTCACCGTCAACGAGCTTTCCGTTTTCGTCAACGCAAAGACATCTGTCAGCATCGCCGTCAAATGCAACACCTGCATCAAGTCCGTTTTCAACAACGCATTTTGCAAGTGCTTCAATATGTGTAGAGCCGCAGTCACGGTTGATATTCTCACCGTCGGGATCCTTGAAAAGGAATATACATTCAGCGCCGAGTGCGGTAAACAGCTTTTCGGCAGTTACCGATGCTGAACCGTTTGCGCAGTCAACAGCAATTCTGAGTCCGTCAAGAGAGTTCGGCACGGACGATTTTATGTGATCCGTATAGTCCTTTACTGCATTGTAGCCTGTATATATCTTACCTACAGCACCGCCTATGGGAAGGTCGGGCAAGCTGTCCTCGTCGCTGTCAAGCACGAGGGATTCTATTTGTTCTTCTATCATATCGGGCAGCTTGTAGCCGTCGCCCGAAAAGAGCTTTATACCGTTGAATTCTGCAGGGTTGTGCGATGCTGATATCATAACGCCCGCATCTGCCTTGTATTTACCTACAAGATATGCAACAGCAGGTGTCGGTACAACACCGAGATTTATAACGTCGGCACCGTAGGAGCAAAGTCCTGCCGTTACCGCACATCCGAGCATGTCAGATGACATTCTCGTATCGCTTCCCACTACAAACACAGGTCTTCTTCTTGTTCCGTTTGACAAAACCGATGCCGCAGCACGTCCTATATTGAGCGCAAGCTCACAGCTTAATTCTTTATTGGCAATTCCTCTTACACCGTCTGTTCCGAATAAACGTCCCATAATAGTTGTATCCTTTCAAACTCAGTTATTTTTCTTTGCAACGACATTTTTGCCGCTTTTGTAGATGCAATTTTCGGGAATTACACCTCTGACATTGCTTCTGGGATAAACGGTCGAATTGCGTCCTATGACCGTACCGGGATTGAGTACGCTGTTACAGCCGACCTCGACAAAGTCGCCTACCATTGCACCGAACTTACGCAGTCCTGTTTCAATGCGTTCATCACCGTCCTTGATAACGACGTTTGTCTTATCGCTCTTGACATTGGAGCTGACAGCACCCGCACCCAGGTGCGAGCAATATCCGAGGATCGAATCTCCGATGTAATTGAAGTGCGGAACTGCAGTCTTGTCGAACAGAATACAGTTTTTAAGTTCCGTTGAGTTGCCCACAACGCAGTTTTTACCGACGATAACAGAGCCTCTTATGTAGGCGCAGTGTCTTATTTCCGCACCTGCATATATTACGGTAGGTCCTGCAATACATGCTGTGGGCGCAACTTTTGCTTCTTTTGATATCCAAACGCCCTCAGCGGGGGAGTAAAATTCATCGTCTGACAAAGTGCAGATAAGATCCTTTATATAATCCTTTATATGAGGCAGGGCTTCATAGGGATATTCAAAGCCTGCCAAAAACTCAGATGCCGCTGTATGTGAAAGGTCAAAAAGTTCTTTTGTTTTAAACATACCGTCCTCCGTTTATTTATTGAACAAAGCTCTTTTTGCAAGCTTTGTGAAATGGCTTACCGTGCCGTAAAATACACGTGCGAAGCTTTGTCTTTCGTAGTATACTTCATCGCACTCATATTCGCCGTGAAGATATTTTTGTATAGTACCCGTGTATATCCTGTAATGCTCCAGAACCTTTTCAAGATCTTCCACGGTGTGTACGTTTTTTATTTCAAGGATGTGCGCAACAAATTCGGCATCTGTATACGCATCCTTTATTTTCTTTTTTTTGCCCATTGAAGAGGAAACGGCACCGAATGAATTGTATATATATTTTTTTCTGTTTTTTACAAATCCGTCGATCTTTTTGCGTATTTTCGCATAGTCCTCATCGTCGGCGGGAAGTATATACAGCTTTATCGGTGTCGGTTCTTCTTCAGAAAGATACCTTGCGGGCTTTTCGACTACAAATCCGCCGACATTCGGTGTATTCACATAGTATCTTGAAAATGAATACAGCTTTGAAAGATCGGGCGAAAAAGTTATTGCCGCATGGTTGTAGTACCCTTTTGTAAAATGCTTTACAAGTCCGCCCATAGCCGTATTTGTATGGGCTATCATGACAAATACAGGTCTTTCCATAATGTTATGAGTTAACTTTGATGTGCACGTTATAATTTACATTGTATACAGAGCCGTCTGCCATTGTGAAAGAAAATACTGCAAGGTTTGTAAAATCAACAAGCTCTCCGTTTTTGTCAAGCACAGACTGGCAGTTGATGCTGTCGAACTGAAGGTCTGATATCTGTTCGATATCTACCTCTGTTTCAAAACAGCTCAATGCTCTTTCAAGGAAGTAATAGCCGTAATCCTCAAGAACAGTATATTCATATATACGGTTATTTCCCTGCTTTTTCTCGGAAATATCGTCAATACAGCTTGCAAAACCGAGTGTATACTCTAACATTTCGGAAAGCAGCTCAAGCACGACATCCTCATTGTATTTCGTTGTTCCGCCCTCACCGTTGAGCATCATCGTGAAGTTTTTACCGTCGGATACGGCTGTCATTGACATAGGCTCACCGTTATATGAGCCTTCGGCACTCATATCCATTATCAATTTTGATGTCAGAAGCGATGTCTGGTATGAGTATTCACACTCACCGTCCAAAATCTCTGTAATATCCGCAGCGCCTGAGATCTTGATATTCGTACCTATCTCATACGCCATACCTGTTGACATCATTGCATCGTATGCTTCGGATGCCTTTGTAAGGCGGTAAAGTCCTGCAATACACGATGTTTCTTTATAGTCGGCAAATGAGGGGAAATCCACCTTGTCAACGCTGTCTATATTCTTTACTTCCGTGTCGGCATTTACCGTGACATCCTGCTTCATTCCCATTATTGACAGGGAAACATCTATTTCAACATGCTCACTGAGGATATGGCCTTCCTTGTCGATAACTATTTTTCCCTCTGCTTTTTTGATCTTAATGTCTGCACCGAGGTCTTTAAGATCCTCCATGGAAAAATCGTCAATTTTGCTTATATCGAGGTCGGAAAGCTTTACAACAGCACCGTTGTCATTTTTTTCTGTTTTAACAGTTGTGAATGCGCTTACGTATTCGCTTGTATCCATTCCTATTTCAAGCAGATAATCTTTAAATTCATCCGCTGTCATTTTGCCCTTGAAAGGCACGCCGTCTATCGTCTGGTACGTATAGCCGTTTTTGTGATAGATTCCCTCTGTAAGGTCCTTACCGTTGAATATCTCGTTAAGATAATGTATGCCATCCTTTGTATCCTTGAAAACGGTATTTACGGTATATACCATTTCCTCTTCAAGGGCATTCACCTTTGTAACGGCAACATACTCATAGCTTGACAAAGTATTCATCTTATTGTATGCCGCATCGACAAGTGCCATACCCTCAAGCTCATCAATCGGGTTTTTGTCAACGGGGTATACAGTTTCTATGGGTTCTTCAGATTCGGGCACGTATTCGGAAAAGGGGCTCGACTCATCCGGCTTTTCGCTTTCTTTGCCGTCTGTCACCTCATCGGGTGCGTTTGTGCCGTTTTCACCGCTTTGCTCGGGAAGTGTCACTTCAATTATCGACGTTTCGCCGTTTTCGTCCGTAACGATAACGGTCTGCTGTTCTTTTGCGGTGTCCTTTGCACCCTCTGTCTGCTTTTCTTCATCGGATGAGCATGCGATAAACGAGATCATCATCGAGCATGCAAGCAGTAAACAAATAAATTTTTTCATAATAATATCCTTTCAATGTCTATATTTTTTCGCCGAACAATGCAAATGTTTCGGCAGATTTAATTTTTACGTTTACGAATTTTCCCGTCATATCCTCCTCGGACGGAAAATGTACGAGCTTAGCACCGGGTGTCCTTCCAGTGTACATATTTTCATCGTTTTTGCTCACACCGTCGCACAGCACACGGAATGTTTTACCCACAAGAAGCTGATTTTTCTCCTTTGCGATCTCATTCTGCGTGTCAAGCAGACGTCGGAAGCGCACAGACGTCACATCGGGCGGCACCTGGTCATCATACTCAGCGGCGGGCGTGCCCTTACGCTTTGAGTAGATAAACGAGTATATCATGTCGTAATTGGCTTTTTTTATCACACGGAGAGTTTCTTCAAAATCCTCCTCAGTTTCCCCCGGAAAGCCCGTTATTATGTCGCTTGTAACACATATATCGGGCATTTTTTCACGCATATATGCAAGAAGATCAAGATAATCCGCTGACGTATACCGTCTGTTCATGCGCTTAAGCACTCTGTCGCTTCCCGACTGAAGCGGTAAATGAAAGTGCGGTGCCGCTTTTTCAAGCGTTGCCAATGTATCAATAAGCCTCTTGCTTGCATCCTTCGGGTGAGACGTCATAAACCGTATAAGAAAATCGCCTTCTATGTCATTTATATCGCAAAGAAGCGATGCAAAATCGTATTTGCCCTTGTACTCTTCAATGTCAAGCCCGTATGAGTTTACGTTCTGACCAAGCAGAGTTATCTCGTGACAGCCGTTTTGCACAAGCTCACGAACCTCGGCTAAAATATCCTCTTTAAGACGGCTTCTTTCCCTGCCTCTTACATACGGCACGATACAGTATGTACAGAAGTTGTTACAGCCGTACATTACCGACACCCACGCTTTGTAGGGCGCTTTACGGCACACGGGTAAGCCCTCGGCAATATTGCCCGCACCGTAATCGGAATAAAATCCCCGCCGTCCGCCCGAAAGACGTTTATAAAGTATTTCGGGAAACCTGTACAGCATCGACGTGCCGAATAAAAAATCAACGTAAGGATATCTGTGCTTTATATCGTCGCATCTGTGCTCCTGCGATACCATACAGCCGCAGATGCCTATGACAAGATCTTTGTTTTTTTCCTTCAGATGCTTGAACTGCCCTGTTATCGAAAGGGCTTTAAGCTCCGCATGCTCACGCACGGCGCACGTATTTATCAGGATAAGATCCGCATTTTGGTCGTCATCCGTCAGGGTGTAGCCCATTTCGCACGCCATTCCCGCAAGCCTTTCGCTGTCCGCTTCGTTCTGCTGACAGCCGTATGTCTTGACGCATGCGTACAAGGCTCCCTTACGCTCTGCACTTTTTTTCACCGTGATATCCCTTACACGGTGCATATATTCGTATTGCTTTTCAATTTCTCCGCTTGAAATTCTTTCAGCGGGCGCTCTTTTATCTGCCATTTTAAAAATCCATATCCGTAATTATATTGTTATCCGACTTTATTATATCATATATATTTATTTTTTCAATAGGTGCAAAACAAAGTTTACAAATAGGATTTGTCCACCCATCCGCTATCAACTTTCAATTTTCAACTTTCAACTTTCAATTTTACACCGTCGCAAAATACACACAACAATGTTAAATTTTCGAATATGCTTGACATTTTCGATTTATTTGCTATAATATAATCAGAGAAATTTTATAAATTTTCATTTCAGGAGGAAATATGAAGAAAATAATTTCTATTTTGTTAGTTGTTGCAACTCTTCTTACAATGTCGTCAATTTCGGTATTTGCGGAAGAAAAGTTCGCAACAGTTGAAGCACTTCAGTTTGCAAAGAAACATGAACCCACAATTGACGGTGTTGTTAATGTCAGCGAATGGGGCTCACCTACAGTAGCAAACGCTGACGAAAAAAACCCCGTTGTTGACCTTGAGATCCCCGGCTCACGCATGGAATTCTCCATGTGGACACGTTACAACTTCCAGGGATTCTACCTTGCTGTAGTTGCTTACGATGACCAGCATTGCAACGCAAAGGTCGTTTCCGACCGTAACAGCATCTGGAACGGCGACTGCTTGCAGGTTCGTCTTGACGCTTACGGCTGTACTGTTGACCAGGGACTTAACCCCACATCAAACAGAGACGGTAACTGGCACTCCTCTTACAACGAATTTGCATTTGCTCTCGGTGATGACGGCAATACATACGCATACAGCTGGCACGGCGTTGTTGACCACGAGGACCTTACAGGCGGTAACGGCAGATACGTTGTAAAGCACAACGCATCAAAGCAGGAAACAACATATGAGCTGTTCATTCCGTGGGAAGTTATCCTTCAGACAGCTCCTCACGTTGGTACAAAGCTCGGCTTTGCTATCTCCGTAAATGACGGTGACAAAAACACAAGCCTTTACCAGAACCACATTGAATGGGGTACGGGCGTTATGACAACACGTGACACGAACATCTACGGTTCAAACCGTCTTGTATTCGTTAAAACACGTGCAACAGGCGGTGACGAATTGGCTGACCCCAATGCGGCTGTTACACTTCCCCCTGTACAGGATCTTGAAGGCGACAGCATATTCTTCACATTTGAAGATTCTATAATCAAGAAGCTCAACGCTATGGGTAACGCAGGTACAAAGGATATGGAGTATACGATCAACGATGACGGCTCCGTACACATGGCTTTGACAGGTGATGATCCCCAGCTTTGGATCGACGTTAACGCAAAGTACGGCATTGAAGCAGGCGATTACAGATACGCTGCTCTTTATCTGAAGACAAATGAAACAAACTGGGGCGAATTGTTCTTCACAACAAACGCATCCCCTGAAATCGACCCCGGTCTTTCCGTTATGTCGGAATACGTAGAGGTTGAAGGCGGTCAGATCGTTGTTCTCGACTTCCAGTACTTTATGAATGACGAAGCATCCGGCTTCACAGACGGTGAATGGAACGGACGTATTCTTCAGCTCCGCTTTGACCCCGTAAACGAAGTTACAGATACACTTACATCCGAAATGACACTTTACGCTATCGGCTTCTTCAAGAATCTTGAGGATGCACAGAAGTTCAACGTAGAAGGTCTTACAGTTGAAACAGACCCCGGCGCGGCACTCGATCCCGTTGAATCCTCCGAAGGAACTGAAGCTCCCGCAGAAGATACAGCGGCTGAAACAGATGCTGAAACAGCAGTTGCTGAAGATTCTGACACAGCAGAAGCAACAACACCTACAACTACAGATGATAAAACAGATGACAAGGGCGGCAACACAGGCATTATAATTGCCATCGTTGCAGTTGTAGTTGTTGCAGCTGCGGCAGTTGCAGGCATCGTTATCAAAAAGAAAAGGGCATAAAACAGAATAAAATACGAATAGGGTGTTGATCTCAACACCCTATTCTATTAACCTCGTTATATAACGTTATCCGCTTTGGCGGATAACATTTCATGTGGCAAAGCCACATTTAATACCGAAGGCATTTCATTTTTAACCCATTTTCGTTTGTTTCATTCGACGCGGTATTGTAGGGACAGGCGTCCTCGACTGTCCGTTTCAAACCCATTTCCGCCAATTTCACACGGGAGGATGATATCCTCCCGTACAAGGTATAATGTTATTCGCTGGGCGAATAACATTATACCGGCTTGGCGCCGTTCCCTCACCACGACGAATTAAATAAGCAAAAATGGGTTTTACCCTCTCACCCGACTCCGTAGGGTGCTCTCCCAAAGAGAGAGCTTTATAAGGAAATTTATTATATGAATGAACAATTTTCAAGAACAGAAGCGCTTATCGGCATTGATGCGCTGGAAAAAATCAAAAATTCAAGGGTGCTGATATTCGGCATCGGCGGTGTCGGCTCTTACACAGCCGAATCGCTTGCACGTGCAGGGGTCGGACATCTTACACTTGTGGATCCCGACACGGTTGCTCCGTCGAACATAAACCGCCAGCTTTACGCTTTACATTCCACGCTCGGCATGCTCAAGGTCGAGGCGGCAAAAGCGCGTATAAATGACATAAACCCCACAGCCGACGTTCTTTCTCTGCCCGTTTTTTACGGTGCGGACAACGAAAACACGATAGATTTTTCAAATTACGATTACGTCGTCGATGCCATCGATACTGTCACATCGAAGCTTCTTGTAATATGCAACGCAAAAAAAGCAAACGTGCCTGTGATAAGCAGTATGGGCACGGGTAACAAGCTGAATCCCGCTGAATTTGAGGTATCCGACATCTACAAAACCTCCGTTTGCCCGCTTGCGAGGGTAATGCGGCGTGAGCTTAAATCCCGCGGCATAAGATCACTCAAAGTCATATATTCCAAGGAAGAACCTAAAAGCGTGTCCGGCGGCAGAGTCCCCGCAAGCATATCCTTTACTCCCCCCGTGGCAGGTCTTATAATCGCCTCCGAGGTTATAAAAGATATAATAAATCAATAATTTTATTCCTCAGACCGTAATTGCCGTTTTGAAAACGGCAATTGCTTCATGTTTGCGAAGCAAACACTTCACACGGCTTGCCGTGCTTCACGTCACGAGCGTGCGAGTGATGCTTCACTAAAAATAAAACCGAGGTACACCATGAAATATTGTCCCAAATGTCAAGCAGATGTTGAAGGCTTGCTTTACCGTTGTGACTGTTGCGGCGCATCGCTTGAACAAGAGAAAAAACGCCTGTTCAAATGCGGAATTTATGAGCTTCCCCAGTGTCTTGGCTTCAGCGATATAACCAGGGAACTTATCGATGCCATACAACCGCAAAATATAGGTGAATATGGTGATTTTTTGGAATGCATAGGCATATCGGTCATTTGCTATCCTGAATGGATGCTCGAAAGTGGGAATATCAAAAACCGTGTTCGCTATTCAAAAGAAAAGAAATACATGAGTCTGACGGTAACCGTTGATTTTGACAGCTTCGTAAAAGCCGCGGCTGAGCGTGACAATAACAAAAAATACAGTCTTGTTGCAAATACCCTGCTTTCGGGTATATATTCAATTCAAAAAAGACTCTCAAAAAGCAAATTAAATATCGACAGCATAGTAAAAAGAGCCGAAACGGAATTTTCCGAATATATTAATTGATCCGTATTCCCTTGCACTAAATATAAATTGTTTGAAGCCTGCGCCCTGCCCGCCCCCCCTCGGCTCGTTTACGAGCCGCCACGGGCATAGGGCGCATATTTCCTTGCGGAAATATATTCAGAAACATTAAAACAGCTTACTATTTTTTAATATTTCCCGCTTCAAATAAATCTGAATCTTTACAGCAGGGCGCCATGCCTGCAATCAGTTTGCGTGTAGTTCGTATAGCGAACTATACGCAAACTGACGCAGTTGACGTAACGCAGTTCGTCACGTCAACTGCTTGTGGCTTGCATATTTCCTGCGGAAATATATTGTATAATTTTAATCGTTATGAGGCTCACGGTTTCATTTCCAATTTTCATTCATCAAAAAAAAGACAGAGATTTTCGTTCTCTGTCTTCTTTTATATGAATTGCGCCGTGGCAGTTGTGACCTTCCCTTTTCGTCCGTTTTGAATTTTTTTAAAGTCTTACTGCCAGAGTCTTATGACTCGTCTGTACGCTTCTTCAACCTGTTTTGTCGTATACTGCGGATGATCGGTGAGCATAGAATCCCTGTAAAGGTTAATAAAGACCGTATTGGGATTTGTGCCGACTCTCGTCATCATCGTACATATCTGTCTTATCTTGCCGTCATCATCCTCCTCGGCACGCTTGTCAAGGAGTCCCTCACGCACCTCGGAAAGCAGCTTTGAATAATAACTGCCGTAAACGCTCTGCGCCGCTTCGGTATTTGTTCCGACAAGCGAATCGTAAAGTGCCTGCATCTCATCCGCATTTTTGCATGCGGCAAGCTTTGACAGCATATCGTTATACATAACAGCATTGTATGCAGAGCCTCCGGATGTACCGCCGCCGGATGATCCCGAAGAACCCGAATAAGCCTGCTTCTGAAGCTCATACTGCTTTTTCTTCCAGTAATTTTCCTGTTCGAGCTGTTCTTTCTGAAGCTCCAACTGCTCATTTTTATATGCCATATCCGCAAGCTCCGAATCTGCCTGAAGCTGTGCTGTTGCCCTTTCACTTTCAAGCTTGGCAAGCTCAGCCTGCTTTTCTCTTGCGAGCTTTTCTTTGGCTGCTACCTGCTCGGAATTAAGCGTGCTGACGTTATTTTCGTAGTTAAGCTCCTGCTTCAGCCTTGCATCTGCCCCAATGCCGCTGTTTGCATATCCGCCCTCGTTTACGAAATAATCGAGGTATTTTTCAGCCTTTGCACGGTTGCGTGAAAGCGTGTCACGTGCTTTGGCATAGTCAGACTCATTCTGAGAAAGACTGCCCTCGTAATTCTGTTCCGTCAGCTTTTTGAGAGTATCGTAAACCGCATCGATATTCTCTTTTTTGTTGCTGTTAAGCAATTTTGAAAGCATTTCATAGCTTTCGTAAGATTTCGTATCTCTGTTATAAGATGACAATTTATACCTCCTGTCTTACGTATCCGTAAATAAGCACCGTGCCGTTTTTGCCCGCAACGGAGCCCCAGCCGCCACCGCCGAAGCCTACGGGAAATCTGATACTGTCGCTGACCATTGCGCCCTTTGCGCCCGTTCCGTAGCCGATACTGTCACCGCCGCAGCCGCACTCAAGTGCGCCGTCGTCGGGCACAGCATCTGTAGCTCCGATACCGCCGCCTCTTGCACGGGGAGTTGCGCTGTCGGCACCTTCGCCGCCTGCAGCATATTCATAAAAATCAGTCATTTCGCCGTCATTCGTCATGTGCGTCGCTTCACCGTCATTCGGCATGATATTTGTGCAAGGCGCACCGCCGGCACCGACGCTGACTGTATATTTTCCGTGAAGCTGTCTGCCGATAAGCTGTGTTACGGCACCGCCGCCTCCGCCGTATTTAACGGAGCCGTTATATCCACCGCCTCCGCCTCCGACAAGAACGATATCGTATATTCCCGTAAATGACGGATATTCCTCTGTATCAAACGTGAATACACCTGCCGAGGAATACTGCTTGAGCAGTCTTTTGCACGGTATATATCTGTATGCACCGTCGCCGAGGGCGGTGCTTGAAAGCTCATCAAGTATCTGGGGGATAAGCGTTTCATTCAAATACTGCTTTATTTTTTTCGCTCCCTCGTCAAACTTGCTTTTGACCTCATCAGCCGTATATTCGGGCGCTGTGGGGCAAGTGGGCAAGGAAGCGATTATGTCAAGATCTTCGTTGAATGTTGATATTGCCAAATTAAAATTCCTTTCATTTCACTTTATCTATATAATTTATACTGCACCACGATTTGAGCTGTCCGCCAAGCTCACCGTTTGTTCTGTTTACCCTTTCACCGAGGAGCACACACTCGTCTCCCCCTCTGTAAACGGTTTTTCCGTCGCCGTCGGAATCCTTCATAACGACGTAATCATAGTTTTTCACCCACGGAGAAAACGGATTTCCGCCGGGAAAATATGTCGTAACACCGTCTTTGAGCCTTACAACATCGCCCCGCACGATCTTCTGTCCTTCGGGTATAACGAGCTTCTGGCCGACATATATAAGGTTCACATTTTCTATTGAATTTGCCTTTGCGATTTCGTTAAGTGTCACGCCGAAAAGCGACGCTATCTTTGAAAGCGTATCGCCCTTTTTTACGGTGTACGCATTTTCGTCCTCAGCGGTTTCCGTTTCGGACAGTGAAAAATACTGTGCTATTGCCTCTGCCTCCGCACGTGCTATGAGTCTGAGATTTGACTCATCAAGCAAGAACGCACACTCTTTTTCATTTGTGTGAAAGCCGTGCTCGATTATGTAGGAATACTTGACAGAACCGCCCTGCGAATTTCTTATCACTCCGTAATAATCGTACTTCTTGCCTCCGCTTTCGTATATTCTCGTCATAACGCCTCGTTTGTACGTTATTCCCGTTTTCGCTTTCATAACGTCAACGACTTTATCGACAATTTTTGACAAAAGCTCACGGCTTTCGGGGAGCTTTATCGAATAAAACGATGACACTCCGCACGCCTTTTCAGTCGAAGCGGCGTTTGAGTGAAGCGACAAAAATATCTCCGAGCCGTTTTTCACAGCCGTGTTTCCTCTTTTTGACAGTGTCGGATCATCATCCGCACTGTTTTTTGTCACTTCGACCTCCACACCGTATTTTTCAAGCTCATCTTTCAAAAATCCCGCCAGGCGGAACATTTTCTCCCCTTCATAATAATCGGCAAAGGCGCCTCTGTTGTCCTTTTCCCCATGACCGGGGTCAAGTGTTATCTTAATCATCTGTATCCTCCGTAACAGTTACCTTTACAAGGTCAAACACTCCGTTTGATGCACACGACACAAGCACGGCATTGACAGGGCAAAGGCAGTACTCGGCAAGTCCGCCCTCCCCTGTGAAATATACCGTTACAAAAAGCAGTATAAGCGCAAAGAAGTATGACACTGCCCTGGTCGGCACATAAAACGGTAATTTATCAAACAGTCCTTTAAAAAACTGTGTAAGAATACTCACACAAGCAGTTGCCCCCGAAAATCCCGCAAGCATCTGCCATGTAAAAAAATCATTTATCTGCAATCACATCACCTCTTTTCAGACAGAAACGAAGTGAGCCAGCGCATATCCGATAATTCCCGACACCACAGATGTCAGAACCGCATTTACAAGCGTATTCCATCTGTTTTTCGGAGCAAGCTCAAGAGCATCTATTCTGCCGTCATGAGTTTTCAATGTGTCGTTTGTGTGCTTCAGCTCCTCCGTCAGGACGATGAGCGTTTCGTTCATCGTCTTAATTTCTTTTGTAACCTCTTTTATATCATTTATCTGATGCTGTAATGAGCTTATCTGCATCTCGTGACGCTGTGCAAACAAGGTGACTTCATCAAATGTCATCAGTTTATCACTACCCTTTCAAGTGTCGCTCTGCCGTCTTTCTCAGAGTTTTCAATAATGAGCCTTATGCTGTCAAAACGGCGGAGCCTTATACGGTGACGTGTAAGTGTCGGTCTGCCCTCGCATTCAAACGAAAAGTTTGAAAAATCGATAGCTGAAAAATCAAGCACCACGTTTGAAAATTCTCCGTTTTCGCCGACTGTTATTCTCTCGCCCTTATTTGGCACAAGAGTTATCTTCACGTTACTGCACGGCTCGGGTATAAGCGAAGCATAGATCATATACAGCCTTTTTTTGTCAATTCTGCCGAAATTGGCAAATCCGCTTTGCCACACAGCTCTGTACGCATGCCCATCGTCTGTGTAAACATCGGGATCAAAAAGGTAAACACCCGATGAATTTACAAAAAGCGCCTCGCCCATATATTCATAAATATCATCGGCATTGATGCCGTCGAAGGCATACCAGACGTCAAGTGCATAGTTATATATCATAACGATGCCGAAGCTGTATATCCACAGCTCTTTTTTCGCCTGATGGTCAAAAACCCCGGCACTCTTCAAAAAATCGCTGTGCAAAAGCGGTTCTATCCTGTCGGATATACACTTTGCATTTCTTTCGTCACGCACCGTGCTTGAACGCCACAGATACACACCGTCGGAATTGACGGTCAAGGGTGAGTTATCTATAAGCGCCGCACCGCCCTTTACCGTTCCGACATTACCGTTCAACGGATATATCGGAAACGCAGGCTTTGCATAACCGTCATAATCAACGCTTGACGGCGAAATATACCACGCATCGCCCGATGTAAACACGGCAAGAGTTGAATAATGGCGCACAAGCGACGTTACATCGTAAGTGCCGTCGCCGACCGTTATATAATTTTCCGCAGGAAAATAAAGCGGATCGGGACCGTGCGAGGTGATATCCGAGTAAAATATCTTATTGTCACCGCCGTAAGCAAACACACGGCTGTCAAAATCACCGCCGTAGATACAAAAACGGCGGCAGCTTAAAAGATTTTTTGCAATCTCGCCATCCGACATTTTATATGTTATCTTAAGACTGTTGGCAACACCGCCTGACGGTACATATGTAAACGTCACAGTCTTACTTGCAAAATCGAATGTATATTTGTCTTTAGCTACCGTCTGCCCGTCTTCCGTGACAGACACAACACTGACAGCACCCGACGGGAGCTTATACACCTTCGCAACACCGTCAGGCGAATACGAAAGCGACGCCATATCGCACAAAAGGTTCAAGGACTCAAAAACAGTACCGCCGCCGCCCGGCTGGCACGTAATGGCAACAGTCGGCACATAAAGCTCTGCAGGGGAGAAATTGCCGTTTTTGAAAACAACGGCTTCCTCATCGCATATTACATATACGTTTCCCGCAAAGGTAAAATAAACGGTCTTATCACGCACATCAAGCTCGTACGAAGCAACTATCGCTCCCGCACTCATATTATATGCGTTGACGGTCTTGCCGTTACGGTAAAAAAGCACATTTTCCGACAAATAAAAGTCTTCTCCGCCTTCTATGCCATCAAGCTTTTTATAGCCGTATCTTTTCTGTAATTTGCCGTTTTCCGTGATACGGAAATTACGCATATATTCGGCAGAGGATATAGAATTTGTAACCTTTTTCGTGCAGTCAGTTCCGTCGAAGGAACTGACTGTCATGAAAAAAGAAGGATTTTTTTTGAAAAATGCCATAAATACCTCCTTAAACAAGTCCGGGATATACGTCCTTTATGCTTTCAATGTCACCGCTTACACCTGAAAGTGTGGCGGCTTTCATCCTTGTATATTCAGCTGATAAAAACGCACCGAGTGCGGGATTTTCATCGGCAATAAGCAGCATACCAAGACGCAGGGCGCATAAAACAGCACACTCGTCACACAGCGGAAAAACATCCTCCCCGTCACGTATTTCACCCATTGCGGGGTACGGCGTCACACCGTCTGTAAGTATTTTATCAAGCGGAATGTGCTCCGTTATCACAGCGCCGAGCATAGGCGGCAGTCGCCGCCCAAGCTCTGAAAAATCAACTGCATTTCTGTCCTCACCGATATACGATGCGGTCAGATCAAAAACGTCATTACATTTCATTATGCGCCTGTTTCATCCGCAACACTTGCGTTGATAACGAGTATTTCATCGGGATAAACGATCTTTGCACCGTAAAGGTGAAGTCCCTTTACAGCATCGGCAAAACGTCTTTCGGGGCGGTAAGCCTCAACCTCGTTTATCTGCTCAGCGAAGGCAATTGCACGCTTTGTTCTTGCAAAGCACTTGTAATATGTCTTGGAATTTTCAGTCTTTGATACGATATTGTTGGATACGTAAATTTTGAAGCCGAGGAACTTACCGATACAACCCTTGTCAAGCTCCTCCTCGTTTGATGTACCGTGAATGATCTTCGCCTTGATGATCTTCGCCGCAACCGCAGGGGGAACCTCAAGAACGATCTCAGCGTTGCCGGGGACGTTCTTTTCAAGAAGCATCTTCTGTGCGCCGAGCAAAAGGTCAAGCACACCGTCAGACTTCAGATCTGACGCAGAAATGACATTCGCCGAAGGAACAGCGGCATACAATGAATAAATGTACTTGTCCGCCTCGTTGGAAAGTGCATTTGCGGCTACACGCATAGCTTCTTTCATAATTACGGGAGATGTCTGTGCCATTTCAATGTCGTCAATGACGAAATTGAACGCCTTTGCACGGTCGATGGTAAGCATACGGAGATGGTCGGATATTTCGCTCGGTGCAGACATATCCATATTTTTCGTATAATCGAATACAGATATGGGATTAAGACCGATGATCTTGACCGTATCGCCCATATTTTTTATATCGCCTTCAAATTCACGTGAGCAGTTGTTAACTGCAATATATTCTTTATCAAGCTGTCTGTAAAGTGTTTCACTCCACACTGTGGGTATAAACTGTGTAATAGCCATATTTATTTAATTTTTCCTTTCTTTTTTGTATTGTAATTTCAATTCGCAGTAATTGGGTGTTATCCCATTTTATCCGCAGGGCGTGCATCGCACGTCCGCATTGAACACCTTCCGTAGGGGTCATTCACGAATGACCCGAATTAAACGCCTTCCGTAGGGGCGTGCATCGCACGTCCGCATTAAACGCCTTCCCCAGCGGGGGAAGGTGGCAGGCGAAGCCTGACGGATGAGGTGTCAGATTAAATGGGTTTGAAACGGGCGGATATGGAATCCGCCCCTACAGGCACCACCCCGAATATACAGACCATATGGGCGTGCATCGCACGTCCGCATTAAACGCCTTCCGGACGGATGATGTGTCATTTCCCCCACGGCACCCCTTATCTCTTACCTGAAAAACCCCTTACTGCCCATGCTTTTTATGATATTATCATAATCATCACGCACCTGCTTCGGTGTCATCGCACGCACGTCACGCTCGTTGTAAACACCGCTTTGGCGTGACGGTGAACCTACAAAGCCCGTCGATGCCATCCTGTTTTTTTCGTTATATCTTTCGGCATCCGCCTCGGCTTTTCTTGCCTCCTTGTAAACAGCGGTGAGGTTTTCGCCCTTTTTCACTCTTTCCCATACGCTGTCCTTGACACTGTCAAGATCGACATCGGGAAAGCTTTCAAAGAACTCCTCGGTTTCAAGGTTAAAACGCTCATTTTCAGCCATTTTCAATCACCTCCGCCTGTTCTTCCGCACTTTTTTCACGGTGAGCCAGCGCCTTTTCGATAAGTCCCTTTTTATCGGCAATTATTCCGTCGGGAAGTCTTTGCAGATAATCCTCAATACCGATAAATCCGCCCGAAAGCAGCTTATCAAGGGTATTTACCGCAACTATCTGAGAGTATTTTGTGCCCGCGCCTACGTCTACACGGGCACGTATAACGGAGTTTTTGAATACCTCGTAATCGGGCATCTCTCCGCTTTTGCTTTCATCACCGTCAAAGTAGGGCAAAAGCCTGCCCGGCGGATAATATTCAAACATCATCTCCGCCCAGTTGAGGGCAAGATCCTCAATGCAGGCATAAAGATTCTGCCTTATATTTTCAAGCGGCATGTTTGACGATTCCTGCAGGGCAAGAATTGCCGAAGTATTATCGGGATTGACCTCACCGAGGGCGGCATCGGTCGCACCCATAAGCTCCTTTGTATGCATCATCGTCAGATTGATAACATCAAGAAAACCGCTTTGCATGTTGCCCACACCGAGGGCAACGGCGGCTTCTCTTACGTCGCCGCCCTTGACACCGACAGCCTCACCTACCTCATTCGTCCATTCGGGAATGAGAGTCTTGTCATAAATGACCTTTGAAAATGCGGTGTCCGTCATATGCTTCATAACCATCGCATATGCCTTGTTTATATATTTCTGATTGGGAATGAGAGCCGTCACAGGTGAATTTCCGATAAAAGAGCCTTTTGCGTTTTCCCACGAAAAGTATGCTATGGGATATCTTTTCATCTTCGTTTTACAGCGTCTTATAACAACGCTCTGCGTTGCTTTTTCCCACATCACAAAGCCGTCCTCGTCACGGATGAATTTTATAAGAAACGTAGCGTATTCATCCTTTTCGCTTTCAACGTCGAAAAGGTCGCCCGCACCCGTGCCCGTGGCATCATCAGCACATATTTTATCGGCATCGCTTTGCGAAATACCGAATGATATCGCTTCCTTTTTCAGATGCTCAACAGTATCACGCCCTTTAAGCATCACGTAATCCTGCCTTTGAATATCACGGCTGTTCACGTTTGACACAAAAAGGTCGGTGTTGTCGCACAGAACCGTTTTTATATCGCCCGTGTACATCTGCCCCGTTTTGACATCGGGATCCCAAAAGGTGTAAAAAATACCGTCGCCCGACAAAGCCGCATCAAGCATAGCACCTCTGACAAGGGCTTCTATCTTATCCTTGTCAAGGCGGTACGATACGTTTTTGTTAAGCAGCTCAATACCGTCAGATATCTGATTTTTGAGCTTTTCACTGCCCACAACATTCAAGGAATCGTCGCTGTAGCTGACACTTATCGGCTGTGATGCGGCGGTACTTATCATATATGAAACAATACGCTTTATGATGTTGAAAACGGGCTTCGGCAAGCCGTTGGAGTTTACTCCCTCCCACTGTTCGCCTCTGTAAAAACGCTCGTTCTCACGCACGGCTGTATAAAGACCTATGCGCCTTTTGTATTCAACACCTGCCTCGTATTGCTCCCAAGCCTTCGTTTTAGTTTCCATATACCTCCTGAAAGTCAGTAATTTATCAGACTGTTTCTGTTTTCATAACGTCTTTTTCTCATATTGTATATCTCCTCATCACGCTCGGCGGACTGTATTCTCGACATCACCGCATACCGCAGTGCCTCTGGCAGATGCGTTATTTCGTGAGGAGTTTCGGCGGCATCCTCCGTTTTCGTCTTATCGTACGTAAGCGAGGAAAGACACCGCACCGTTTCAGGGCAGGTTGAAAAAAATCTCATCTTCGGCACACCGTCCTGCCCCCTTTTAAGATATTCACGCAGCGCACGCCAGCCGGGAATGCGCCTGTTGTCCGCTTTTATAAGCGTCGGCATTCCGTGCACCGCCATCATTATTTCAAATCCCGAAAGCCCGCTGTCCTGCCGTCTGTTCCACAGATCGGGAGAAGCGGCAATATAATCGATATTTATATCACTGCAAAGCCCCGCTATCTTCTCCCCTGCCTCGGACAAGGTCAGATTAGGCTCTGCATATTCACGTTCAACATAAACGTATCCGTTTTCATCGGCTGTAAGCACCACAAACGCAAGCATGTCAAAGCCGTAATCAAGTCCGCCTATGCGGCGCACACGGCGGCTTTGCTCAAACGGCTCAACAACGTGGGAATCCTCCGATATTTCGGAGAAAAACTGTCCTTCAAAAAGGTCCCATCTGCCGTCAAGCCATGCCGCACGAAGCTCACGCGGCAAAGATTTGAGTCTTTCTATGTATTCGCCGTCACGCTCCATCAGTACTGTATTATCGTAAGCCGTGGCTTGGATAAATGCGTAATCCTCCGCACGCTCCCCGTCACGGTATATCCTGTCAATAAACAGCCTTTTCACCCATGCGTGTCCGACACCGCCGGGATTGCACGAAAGATACATGCGTTTGGGATATCCATTCGCACCTCGCAAGCACGCTTTAAGGGCTGAAAATCGGTATTCGGTAAGCTGTGTTGCCTCATCAAGGGCAATTATGTCATATTCCTGCCCCTGATATTGAAGCGTGTCGCCGTCATCAGCCATATATCCGAGCTTTAAAACGGAGCCGTTGGGAAAATTAAAGCACTTCCCCGACTCCGAATATCTCACCGCACCCCCAAGCTCCGCACGCAAGGGCAGTATGTGGTTATACTGAAGCTCAGGAAAGCTACGCCTGATTATAAGGCATTTTATCCCCGCATACCGCAGACACAAAAGCACAAGCTTACGCCGAAGCGCCCAGCTTTTACCGCCTCCCCTTGCACCGCCGTAGGCGGTATATTTGGCTTTTGATGAGAAAAACAGCTCCTGCTTTTTATTCGGAACACCCTTTAAATAAAGAGTTTTCATTCGCCGTCGCCGTGCTCGCACACGACGTTCAGAATTCCGTCATCGTCATGCTTTTCTTCACCGCCGTAACCGAAACGGCTTTTAAGGTAAAGATTAAGCACGGATGCTGATATTTTTTTCGTCCCCGAATTGAGTGCCTCGTCCTCAAAAACGGAGCGTGCAAGTTGTGATTGCTTCGGGAACTTTTCGCAAAGCACAGTATATTCCTCCTCCGTCATTCCCATAAATCGCAGATATCCCGCAAGGTTGGGAAGACGCTCGTTTTCATCGCACGCCTCCGTATATTTTTCTATTGACTGTAAAAATCGTTTTCCGTTAGTTATATTTTTCAAGGTATTCCTTTCTATACAAGCTCTCTTAAAAGCTCCTTTGCACTGTTGTGACCTAAGATCTGCAAAACATCGTCAAGGTCGAAATCGCCGATACAGTCATCACAATAGGCTTCCGTTCCGACAACGATCCCTTCACCGTCTTGAAAACTTCCGCCACAATACGAACATTTGTTCGCATATTTTTCACCGTCGTCACCACCTGCAGGGCAACCCCTGAGATGCGGTGACGAATAACAGTATTCGCACATCGTAAACCTCCTTATGAAGTCAGAGAAAATAAAAGAAAAAATGGTATAATCATCGCACATTGTTTCAGCCGAACAGTCACCTGTTCCGAACTGATGTGCGTATTATACCATATTTTTGCTATTTTGTCAATACAGAATTTGGAATTTCTCGAACTAATATAAAACATTCGTTCGATTATTCCCATTTTCGTTCATTCAGGTACGGGATGTTTTACATAACGTGATTTGTATGGGCGTGCATGCACGCCCATACGATTATTTATTGTTCTTTATCGTGTTCCAGATTATCTCTGCTGCAAGGTCTGCGCCCTCAGGTGACAAATGTCCGCCGTCGGGTGAAAAATATTCAACGTCGGGATTTGCGTCAATTGCCTCCCACAGCTTTATGCCGACAGGTGCTACAAGACCGCCTGTAAGCTCTGCTACACGGTTTGTTCCCTCTGTGTAGATGGGCTGTCTTTCTCTTTCCCACTTCTGCGGCCATACCATGAAATAAACAGGTGTTGAGCCTGCATCATGGCACATCTTCGCCATTTTCTCACATGCGGATGTCATATTGCCGTCATGGTCAAACGGATGTGCATGCTCCTGAAAAACGACATAGTCGAATTTGCCGTACATAATGTTAAAAGGTACGTCAGGCTCCTTCGAATGGCCGTAAAGCGTCCAGCCGCCGTGTGCATTCATAAATGCCTCAACCGTGACACCGTCTTTTTCTGCCGCCTGCATAACACGGTAAGGTACATCGCAGTTATACGTATGGCTGTTTCCAACAAAAAGAATTTTCATTTTTTTCTACCTCATTTATTTAAAATTTTTCTTATTTCATCTACAAGATATTCGGAGATCTTCTGATATCCGTCAGCTGTAAAATGCACGCCGTCATCACCCAAAAGATCCATATTTTCAGATGATATTTCATAAAGATCGATAATGTCAAGACCGTATTTTCCGGCAATCGCTTTCACAAAACCGTTTCTTACCTTCACACGCTCATGGCGTTCTTCCTTCGCAACAGCCGTAGTCAGCACTATTACGACCTTCGAATCCTTGAATTCATCAAGGATCTTGCAAAGCATCCTTTCGTAATAAACAGGATAATCCTTTTCATCGTCAAGATGCCAGCCGTGAAGCCCATTGTTGAACAAAACAATATCACGGTGTCCCTCCTGCAGGCTGAACAAGCGCAGTGCATCCCAAAAATACGCATTATCGATCGCCTTTGAAGTGCCGAAGCTGTCAATTAAAATTTCTTCCTTCGTCACACCGTTGCCGAACACACGCAAGGCACACGATATGGAATCGCCGATGTAAAGCACACGGGACGATTTTTTATCATCCGTCCTCTGTATCCAGACGTTATCCCACTCGTACGTTTCAAGCGGTGTTACTCTGTCATTATTTTCATACGTAAAATTATCCATTTTGCCTCTCATTTACATCAATTTATTCGTGTAGGGCGGGGGCTCGCTCCCGCCGTTAAACTCACTTAATTATTTTTATTTTTCACTCTTTTTATTAAATGGTTAACACCGTAAAATGCAAGTAGGGGGCGACGCCCTCGGCGCCCCGCTTCTAACTCATTTTCGCTTAATTATTTTTATTTTTCGCTCTTTTTATTAAATGGTTAACACCGTAAAATACAAGTATGTATATAAGGAACAGCCCTATAACGCAAACGGGGTACAGTATCGCATTTCCACCCACAAGCGAATAAAGTATATCGTAAGGCGTGCCGTCGCCTCGTCTTAAAAACATATAGTTATAATCAATTATTTTATTTGCGATCGCCGCCGCACCGGCAAAACCGAGCAAAACCGCAAATGTCACAGGAATATTACGCTTTTTCATCGAAGCCATGCCCGAAATACCTATGTAAAGCGATGCAAAGCCGGAAAGGGTGTGCGTTATGCCTGATATCACGTTGTCAAAGCTCAATACAGGATAACACGAATAGTTGTTTCCCGCACCGTACGTTCCGAGCACGGCACCCAAAACACCGAATATCAGCACAAAATCAACCGATGCTTCACGAAGCCTGCCCTTTGAAAATGCGGCAAGCGGCATTGCGATAAGCAAAATACTGCACAAAAACAGCGGAAGCTCATACGTCCAGCGCATAGGATTTTCCGATATTATGCAAAGCATAATTATCTTGAAAATTTCAAAAGCATCTATCAGTACCGCACTCCATATAAGCACACGGTTTTTCTCATCATAGCTCTTATTTTTATTTTTTATACCGAGAATAACCGAGAATAATATCATCAGCACCATAAGCGACGACACAAACAGCAAATGCTGCCATGACAAAAAGCCCTCAGGCTCTCTTTGATAACCGCCAAATCCAAAAAATTCCTTCATTACATTCTCCAAATATCAAAAACAGTTAATATTTTTTCGTATAACACAGTATATGCCAAATTCGTAAATATACTACCGCACCGCACTTTTAAACTGTTTATCTTACTGTATGGGAGAGTCGCAATATTCACACTTTCCGACCTCACCGACAACCGTATTGTGCGCACCGCAGCACTTGCACGTGACAACTCTCGGACGAAGGTCAGCCTTCGGCTGTGCCTCATTCCTTACATTATCCGATGCCAGAACCACACAGCCTGTCTGCTCGTTAATATATGCATTTTTCAAAAAGTCATTGTTTATCAGGTCCTGAATGTCAGACTTTACATCATCATAAGGTCTTCCCATCGCCTTGGATATCGCATCGATTTCCCTTACGTTGTGGTTGACGATAATAGAAATGTATCTTTTGATATTATCCGCCTGCACCTGGGTTTGCTTTGCTTTGCGCAAAAGCATAACACCGCCGACAATGAAGAACACACAAACCAGCATAGCCGCCACATCGTAATCGGCATCGGAAATAAACCCGATAAGTCCGAGTGCACCGACAGAAAGCAGGAAGATGCCCAACACCTTCAAAACGGTAGGCGACGTCCTGACAACAGCCGTTTTATCCCTTGAAAAACGCTTGATAAGAAGAACCAAGCCCAACGGCCAGAAGCAGCAAAACACTATAATTATCACAGGCCACGATAAAAGCCCCGAATTTATTTTATCATTATCATTATTCATTACAGTATAAATCTCCGAAAATCCGTATCTATCGATTTGCGTCACATTTTATCACACTTTGTCCAAAATGTCAACATTTTTCCTCGTTAAAAAGCTGACCGCCATCAAATTGACAGCGGTCAGTTTAAGTTTAAATTTGAATTTATAATTCCGGTGTGTAAATATTGCTTTCAGTTTCTTCACACTGAAGCTTTTTAAGCTTGAAATGTGCGTGAATACCAATTCCGAGGCTTATAAGCACCCAGATGTGGAATACGATATCCAATATCATATCCACGCTGATACCGTAATATAAAAACATGGTTACAGTGTCAAGTGCGAAGAAAACAAGCGTAAAAATGAGCCAGCCCACTCTGTTCTTTTTAGAAAATATATACGCCAAAAGATACATAACAATTATCACGGCGGCAAGAGCAAGCATCACCCAATACACCGCTTCGGGCAAAAATTCATACATCTCCATTTCCTCATAATATTCCATGGGATATTTTCCGCAAAAGAATTTTCCGAGGTCAACCAGCATATACGGAACAGTTGCCGAGAAAAGAAAATAAGTAAAGCTGTTCCAAGCCAAAAGAACGACGTTTATAACAGAAAATATAACGATCCACAGCAAATTGCTTCTTGCAGCGCTATATCTTTTTTCAAGACTCTCTCGCTTTGCCGAAACATCTATCAATGATTGATTTTGCATGTTTTTTCTCCTTTGTTTTTGTTTTTTATTATTATACTCAATCTTTGAGTATTTGTCAATACTCAATTTAAGAGTATGATAAACTTTTTTAAAAATAAAATCATCACGGAGGAAAGCAATGAATTACCGCATCAGAATGAGAAATTTAAGAGAAGACCGAAATCTTACGCAAAAACAGCTCGGTGAAGTCATCAATAAATCCCAGCAAGGCTACAGCCACATAGAAGAAGGCAGAGCAGAGCTGAAAATAGACGACCTCGTGCGCCTGTGCCGTTTTTACGGCGTGAGTGCGGATTATTTCATCGGACTTTCCGACAGCGAAAATTAAGCAAAACTTGATAAAATAGTACCCTTTTCTCCTTTCAGTATATCACAAAATCCTTTTCTGTCAATACCCTATTTTATAGAATATCTTTCATGGATGTACATTTTCACTTCACAATCAAAAAGGCTCCCGGCTCATTTAAGGAAATATACAGCACACATTGTAGCTTCCAAATGCATAAACCGGTTAAAAAACGGGGTGCAGTTCGTATACGAACTGCTTGCACCACCTACGGAAAAAATATCAAAAAACATATGGGGTGGCGAATTTTGGAAACAATTCCAAAAATGAGCCAACCCCTTTTATATTCAGATAATAAGCATAAATGCCGTAAGAATAAAAAGGAAAGCAAAGTTAAAAGCGGAAAACATCGCTATATAATAGCCTGCCTTGCCGGGATTATGCCCAACATACTCACGGAATGTAATAAGGCTTGCCAAGGATGCAATAAGCGTACCCGCACCGCCGATATTTACACCGACCAGAAGGTCTGCATAATTTTCCGTGAACTGTGACAAAAGTATCGCCGACGGCACGTTGCTTATGCACTGGCACGATATAACACTGAAAAGCAGAGTGCTTTTTTCAAGAAGCACGGAAAACAGCTCTCGCACGGCATACACTCTTGCCATATTGCCCGCAAAAATGAAGAAGAACACAAACGTAAAAAGCAGTCCGTAGTCAACATCCTCAAGTGCTTTTCTGTCGGCAAAAAATAAAACCGCAGGAATAATTATCAGTCCTATCCAGTAAGGAATACCTCTGAAAACAATGGCGATCGACAAAACAAACAGTAACAGGTACAAAGCCGTTCTTTTCGGACTCAAAACGACCTTTTCATCGGGAACGCTCATCGGCTCGGACTTTACAAACACAAGACAGCACACCGTTATAAGTATCACGGAAAGTATAAACGGCGGTGCCATTATCGCCATAAATTCAAGATTGGGAATGTTGAAGTGGGTATAAAGATACAAATTCTGAGGATTGCCGAAAGGCGTTAACATTCCGCCTAAATTTGCGGCAATATTCTGCATGATAAAGGTGAACGCCATATATTTTTGCTTGTTCGTGGAGCTCAGAACGAAATACCCAAGCGGTAAAAACGTCAGAAGCGCCATGTCATTTGCAATAAGCATTGAGCCTATGAACGTGATATACACAAGGGCTAAAACGCTCATTCTGGCAGTTTTGAAAAGCTGAACTATCTTTCTTGCAAGCATATAAAAGAAGTTTATATTTTTAAGTGCGCAAACGACCGCAAGCACGCAGAACAGACACGTCAGCGTCTTGAAATCAAAATACCCTGCGTATTCCTTGTCAACAGGTACGATAATGCTCGTCACAGCCGCCGCTGTCAGCGCAATAAGCATAACTGCATTTTTTCTTATAAAGTGGTTAAAATGCTCCCACCGTGTTCTTTTTCCGGCAACGCTGTTCATTGTTTTTAAAACCATCCGATTTTACAAAATTAGCGTCCACCATTCTATCACAAACATTTCCCGCAGTCAATAGTAAATTGATAAAAATTATCATTAAATATAATAAAAATATCTTAGGACAGAACATCTGTAAATAAAACGATTTATTTTCAGTGCATTGTTTTATTTGTTTTTTCATTGATATCACATTTTATATTTCACGGCGCCCTGCCCGTCCCCCTCGGCTCGATATAATATAAATCCTCGTTTGCGAAGCAAACATATCGAGTGCGAAGCACATATCGAGTTGCGTCAGCAACATATCGAAAATCCCGTCAGGGATTTATATCGACGAATTGTGTAAAAGCACAATTCCAAATCCTTTAAATCTTTATATTCATCCACTTACCCTTTGAAAAACGGTGTAATGATATAAACATTCTGACTATCATATCGGCATACATTCCCATCCATATACCGTACAAGTTCATACTGAGCACGTAAACGCACAGCGCAGATACGACAGGGCGCACGATTCCTATCGTTATCATTGTCAGTGAAGAAACAAATCTTGTATCCCCTGCCCCTCTCAAGCTTCCCATGACCGCAACCGCACCCATCTGAAACGGCTGAAAAAACGCCACCCACAGCATAATTGTTGCACACATGGATATTACCGCAGGATCGCTTTTTGAGGTAAACAGCGAAATGAACTGATAACGGAACACGATAGTCACCGCCGCCAGCACAACAGATGCCACAAGCGCAATTCTTTGTGCGGCTTTGCCGTAGAGCATCGAAAGGTCAGGGCGGTTTTTACCCATATTCTGACCGACAAGGCTCGTTGCGGCAACGGCAAGCCCCTCTGACACTGTCCACGTCAGATTAAGCATCTGCATACAGATGTTATGCGCCGCAACGGTACCCGTACCGAGGTGCGCTATCATTATAGCAGAGAGAAAAAATCCGATACGCATAGCCATCTGCTCAATAATTGCATTTCCGCCGACCTTTGTGACAGCACGGATTATTTCTTTATTCGGAAGCCACGATTCATGCAAAGTCAGTCTTAAATAAGCCTTCGGCAAAAGCACCGATACGAGAAGACCGAGTGCCGAAACACAAACACCGATCGCCGAGGCAAGCGCCGCACCCGCAACGCCCATTGCGGGGAATCCGCAGTTTCCGTGTATAAGCAGCCAGTTCATCAGTACGTTGACGAGATTTCCGACGATATTTACTATCATCACGACCTTCGTGTTTCCGATGCCTCGCTGTGATGCGCCAAGCACCAGCAAAAGCACCTGCATCGGTGTGGCGGCAATAAATATTTTGTAGTATGTACATGACAGCGCAAGCGTTTCCTCATTTGCGCCTGCGAATATCATCATAGGCTCTGCAATAAGCTCCGCAATCACGGTCACAACGACCGATGCGGCAAGCATTATCCAAAGCACCGAGCGCAGTGTATGCCTTGCGGCATCCTGCCTGCCCTCACCCTTTCGCCTTGCAAGCGTTGCCGTAACACCGACATTGAGAGCCATAAACAAGCTCAAAACAAGCATTCTCGGCTGAACAACAAGCGACACCGAGGCAATTGCGGCATCTCCGAGGCCCGACACCATCTGCGTGTCGACCATACCTATAAGGCTCGTTAAAACAAGCTCAATGACAGACGGTGCGGCGATCTTCCAGAATCCGCCGTATACCTGTCTTGCACTCATAAGCTCCCCCTGTACAAAGCGTGCGGGAAGCATAGACGAAACCGCAAAAGGGTTACGCACCAAGATCATCTTCTTTCTTTACTGCTTTTTGACAAATGGCATTATATCAAATCACACACAAAAAGGCAAGTATTTCAGCCAAATTCACAAAAATTTAAAATCGCACCGATAAATAAAACAATGTAGGCTCATCCAGAAAATCATTTTCCGAATGAGCCGCCGTCAGCCGTTTATTTTGTTTTTATATCTCCGCCTTTTGGCACTTACCCTTGACAGCTCTTATTATATCCGTAAAATACACTCCTCCGAGATACACAAAAGCAATAACAAAGGATAGATACATGTACCAATACTGACAAGGAACAATGTTATAGAAAAATGTCAGTAAAGGATTTTCAGGTGTTATGGAAAACATGTAATTGACCTTGATAATGTTCGACGAAGAATCAAGTATGTTATTCTGCTGTGTATAGCTGTTTATCCACAGGTTTATAAAATGTATCACCGTATATGACGCCGCGGTGATAAGCACCGTGCTTAAAATACATTTTATGTCTTTTTTCACGAGCTTGAATACAAACATCAGTATCGGAATACCGAACTCAAGCACGTGCGGAAAATAGTAAAAGCAAAATACAGGGCTGAATATCTCCGTCTCGGCAACCGAAACATTCAAAACCAGCGCAAACAAAGCCCCGACAGACCACAAAAGCAACAGATTATTCAGTATTTTGCTTCTTGTCATGACCGCTATCGGCAAGACCATAGCATTAAGCGAGCATAAATGAAGCGGCAAATACTCAAGAGGCGAGCCCCACGCAAGCAAATTATAAATAATGGCGGCAATACCCGAAAAGGACAAAACCGCAAGCACACACAATTTCACTTTACAGCTTTTGTTTTTTAAAAGAAAATACAAGCCGAAAATTATTCCCGCACCAAGTATCAGCGAAATAATATGGGCAACACTAAAAAATCCCCAAATCATAATAACCCCTTTATACTACAGTAAAATCCACCGCTGTTTCATCGGCGCCGTCACAAAATAAATTCCTTATTTACTGTTTTTTGACAAATGGCATTATATCAAATCACACGCAAAAAGGCAAGTATTTCAGCCAAATTCACAAAAATTTAAAACCGCATAATATATGCCGTAAATCGAGGTGCGCCATCAAGTTGAATCAAATGAAAATAAACCCCGCACTTGTAGGGGCGAACATTGTTCGCCCGAATAAAAAACACAAACGGTACAAAAACCCAACAGCTTCAAGCGCCTATGATTTTGCCTTGTTTTATGTATTCTACACCGTATTTTACACCATAAAAGCAGGAGGACGAGCCTCCCGCAGAATAAATATTGATCTCAATACCAATTTCCAAACAAAAGATAACAAACACAAAAAAGCATACCGCACAAAAGCAAATGCAAAAAATTATATAAAAGCTTTTTGCGCACAGTTATTTTCACCTTTGACGGAAGCCAGCATATGACAGTCAGTGATAAAGGTGCTGTCCATAAGCTCAAGCGGTAAAATACAATAAGCAGTATACCGAGCATAATGTTACCGTACACACCGCACAGCCAAAGAAAGAACGCCGACAAAAGATTAGATCCGTACACCAAGCCGAATAATAACGATTTAGTTTTTTTGGAAATTCCCATTTCTGTCCCTCGATTTATTTATGTTAATTATATAGTCTGCGCTGTTGCCTCGCCCTCAAGCTCAACGGCAACAACGGTATCATCAGAGTCGGGGCAGATCTCGGGCAAAAAAACGTAGAGTCTGTGCTCATCACGTCCGGGCTCATAGGACTGTGAATATTTAAGCTGTGAGCCGTCATACATAAGCGTAACACTCCGCACCTTCGTTTGAAGCCCCGTCAAAAGCACACGGTGCGGAAAGGCAGGGTAATTCTTCACGTGAAAATAAAGAGTTTTGCGAGTCGCACTGTACGTAAGATCGCCCCACGGCAAAAGGTAAGGAAAATTCGGTATATTCGTTGTACCGAAAATGCTGTCGCCGTATTTTTCCAGCCACTTCCCCGCACTGTCGAGCGCATCCGTGCAGACCTTCGGCGAAAGACCGTTTTCGTCAGGCCCGAGATTGAGTAAAAGATTCCCGCCCTTTCCGACAATGCGGACAAGATTCTGAAGCACGTCGGCGGACGATTTCGACGTTTTATCACGCTTGATATACCCCCACGAGCTGTTCATCGTCATAGGCGACTCCCACACATCACGCCGTGAAAGCACGGGAATGGTATTGTCCGCAACCTCACGGAAATCACCGTAGCCGTAGCCGATTCGGCTGTTGATAAGACAGTCAGGCTGACACGCACGCACGGCCTCAGCAAGCTCACGGCAAAGCTCTTCGGGCATATCGTAAGGGGTGTCAAACCACATCATACCGATCTTACCGTAGTTTGTAAGAAGCTCCTTGACCTGCGGAATACATTTTTCGTAAAAATAACGCTTGAAATCTTTTTTCTCGGGGTCAAAATCCCAGTTGTTTCCTTCGCCGTCGGGATGCTCCCAGTCCTGCATCTGGGAATAGTAGATGCAAAACGTCAGCCCCTCCTCGGCACACGCATCGGCAAGCTGTTTTACGATGTCCTTGCCGTACGGGGTATTCATTACGTTATAATCGGAAACACACGTATCGTACATCGCAAAGCCGTCGTGATGCTTTGCGGTAAATGTAAGGTATTTCATCCCCCACTTTTTGGCATTTCTCACGTAGTAATACGGGTCGAAGCTTGTGGGGTTGAACTTTTTTGCAAGCTCCTTGTATTCAGAATACGGTATTTTCATATTCTTCATTATCCATTCACTGCCGTGCGGAGAAGGCTTCCCATTCCATTCACCGCCGGGCAGGGCATAAATGCCCCAGTGGATAAACAGACCGTATTTCGCTTTACAAAACCAGTCCATCTTGCTCATATTTATGTACCTCATTTTTTTTGATTTTTTATAATTCGCCGTACAGCGTACAAAATTGATTTTTCATCCGAAAATGCAAAGAAAACAAATATATTTTATTTATCGATCATTATAATCAAAAATTTCCGTATTGTAAGCGACAACAATTTTATCCGAGCGTTTTTCCGTTAATACGATCATAGCATCACCGCGATGTGTAGAGTTGAAAATACGGTCGTCACGCATACGAAGTCTTTCATCCCAGCCGTAAAGCTCCTTCGGCACATGCCAGCTTTTGCCGCTTTCAAAACGAATGATATAATTATCTGTCTGTTCTCTCCGCCGAGCTCCTGTACGCCTGTATTTGACCGCTTCGTAATGCTCTTCATCCACGCTGTGAACGATTTCTGTCGATATAATATAATCATTTATATTAACGTTTTTGGTTTTATTTCTAAGACGAAAATAGCAGAATATACTGCCTATCACACAAACAACAAGGAGTGCAAGCCAAAACCAAATTATGAACTTCAGATAAATAAAACACATGACAGACAAAAGAACCGCAATTATAATACAAGGAGCTTTCCATCTTTTGTAAGACTTCTCCGACTCTTTCGGCGGATTTTTAAGCGCGTGAATAATGTCCTTTTCGATTTCCGCATCGGTCAGTATATGTTTTTTCACCATAACATTCCCACCCCTTTTCGGTTTAATTATAGCACAGTTTCTGATATTTTTCAATACCGACAGCAGAAGGCGGCGCCTATGAACCCCGTTTATTTAAATATGTATCTGACCTTCGCGCATCCGCCCCTGCAATGTAAGCCGTCCAATAAAAAACGCACCGTCAAAAGGCTGGTTCTCATAAGGAAGTTTAATTTCTCCTTGTAGGGACAGGCGTAGCGAAGCGGCACGAGCGCAATGAATGACATGCCAGTGGCATGTCAGAACGCGAGTTTGACCGAGCCGCAGCGAGACCCTCGACTGTCCGTTTGCATAAAATTTGATACGCAGAAAGCAAAGAAATAACCCCGACAGATTTTTACAGTCTGTCGGGGTAATTTTGATTTTAATACTTAAAAAGATAGAAGTCCCATACACAATTGCTTGCTTCCAAAGCACCAAAAAAATATTCTAAATCGTCAATTTTTACAGAATAAATATCAATGGTTTTATTCTCCACTATTTCTTTTTTTATAAAACTCCACTGATAATCAAAAATGTTTACTCCAAATAAAATTGTATTTCCGTCGATTCCGGTCATTTCATATTGCCAAGTTTTTTCTTTCCACATTTTCATTACTTATTTACCTCTATTCGGTAGTTTATCACCGGTTTCGCCTTTGTATTACAAAGTCAAGGGCAAAACCCATGCCCCTATTCTTCGGCGTATAATTCGTCATAGTACCAGCGCATTGGATTTTCGTGAATATATTTTACGATTTCCTCATAATCCTCGCGGCCGCGAATTACATGTTCATAAAAAGATGTTTGGAATAATTTTTCAGCCTTTCCAACTTTTTTACATTCTCTTGTTGTCAGTGATTTATATGCACAGATCGCATCCATGATCGTAGGGCGAGATAGTATGCACATTCTGTTTTGAGTACATATCGTAACAAAATATGCACCTGCGGTGCTATAATCATAATGATCAAGTCGCGGATGCTTTCTTTTTGGCAATTCTTTTTTGTTATCCATTTTCATCACCCGTATCATTATAACACAAATCGGCAGAGATATTGTAGGGGCGACCATTGGTCGCCCGTTTTTTGCGGATGGTTGCGGGCGATCGATGATCGCCCCTACGGATAAAAAAATTTGATACGATGTAAACAAATATTAACGCCGACAGAAAATCCGCCGGAGTTTGTTTTATTCTGTTCGATAAATTGAAATTCGACAATTTATACTCGGATTACCACTTTTCTGCTTTTACGCCATCAATGGCGATTACATTTATTTTTCCATCTGTACCATATTGTAAAAGACTTGCTTCAAATTCTTCTGCTGTTAAGAACTCATTTTTTTCAATATAAAATCGCTTGTCAAAAAACACAGAATCGCCCACCTTGCAATCCGAACTTGAACCAACCTTTATGATCCCGCCCGTTGATTTTATTTCAAATTCTATAATATCATTTTCTTTTACGAGGTTAATGACTCGTTCCAAGTCGAAAGGAGTAGTTGTTATAAATTCAACTCTCTCTTGTTTGGCTTTTTTGTTTTTCCAAACATAAAACAATTCGGGGATGGAAATGTAAATACACAAAATAGAAGCTAAACTTGCTGCAAAGCAAAATAGTGTTATAAAAAAATTGAGAGGTTTTGAAGATATAACGAATAGACTTTTTCTGAAAATACTAAAAAGTATAATCAATATTGACACGACTATTTTTGTTAAAGGGTATGTATAGTTAGTTAAATTTGTTTGCAATTCAAATAATTTCTTCATGTCACCCTCCGCTTTACAAGTTCTTATTTATCTTTCTATTTTTATCGCTAGTTTCGCCTTTGTATTACAAAGGCACAGGGCAAAGCCCATACCCCTAAAGATGCACGAGCGCGTCCAGAGGCTCCCTCCGGGAGGGAGCTCCCGACGAAGTCGGATTTCATCACGAAGTGATTTCATCCCACGATAGTGGGATTTATCCCAGTCCGAACAGTTAGCGATGCCAACTGCGGACGGATTTAGTTGAAAAAAGATGTCGCTTGATTTTATCTGTTGGCATCAAAAATTTCAAAATTTTCGCAGAAAAATGAGAGCCTTCCATCTTCATAATCGTTGACAAAGAAACGTGAATCTTTTCCATATCCGCGTGAGCTGTAATCTAATATTTCAAATCCGCAAATTTGGAAGGGATATGATATTTCCGACATTTTTAACTTAGAAGCATTTTCACAGACGATAAAATAACCGTTTTGGTCCTCGGAAATACACGTTATTTTTATATGCAGTTTCTCGTTATAGTTCTCAATTTGAAAATCACCAACAATAATTGGTTTGCCGTTTACTTTAGAAAAAAGGTTATTGCTCATATCTCCATCTCCTTTCTGAGTTTATTATAGCACATATGGATAGTGGATTGCAACACTTTAAAAAGAAAAATGAAATCGCGCGATGCGCGATGAAATCCGAGCGAGCTCGGATGAAATCTTCGGCGTGCCGCCTCAGATGAAATTAAATCCGCCCTCCTATCCCGACGAAGTCGGATTTCATCACGAAGTGATTTCATCCCACGATAGCGGGATTTATCCCAGTCCGAACAGTTGGCGAGGCCAACTGCGGACGGATTTAGTTGAAAAAAGATGCCACAGCATTATCGCTTTGTTTTTCTTCGGATTATATGATATACCATATAATACAGTCCGACTAAAGCGCAAAAATACATAAAAATACCCAAGAAAAGAAATCCGGTGGATTCTCCCTCAAGCTTGCCGATCGTTTCATCGAAATTCAATAAAACGGTTTGGCCGTTTGAAAATTCAACAATAGTGTTGCTGTTAGGGTGAATCAAAAGCGTAATATCATCATTTTTTGACAGCGATGACAATTGATTCCGAAGTTCTTCATTAATGGATACACCATCGATAAAATATCTGTTTCCGTCTGTGCAATCGATCGCAATTTCTACAAGGCTTACGGTTGGCTTGGTGTGCCATATTTCATCATACGAAAGAAACTGCGTTTTAACCGCTCTGCAATCCTCGCGCGGTATGTTTTTATTCCAATATTGCATGCCAAAAGTAAATATGCTTCCAAGCAGGACGCCAATTGCAAGCATAAACACAGCAAGCTTAAACGGCATTGGATCTGATTTTCTTTTTCTCATTATATCGTCCCACCGCCTTTCTGATTTTATTATAGCATACTTTGGGGAGGATCGCAAGAGAAAAATGAAGCATTCGCTCCGCGAATATGAAGCAGAAGCCTTACGGCTTCTACGAAGCGGCGCGTTGCGCCGTGAAGCGAAGCGCGAAGTTACCTTTCCGTGTGGCGAAGCCACGCTTCATTGGGCGAAGCCCTGCTTCACGAGTTGCTTTGCAACTCGCTTCATGCGCATCAGCGCGCTTCATTTCCAAAACAAAAAGCACTTCTTATGAAGTGCTTTTTGTTTTGAGGTGCGTTGACAAAAAAGATGCCATCATGTTTTGACTGGTAAACAGTGCAATTTATTGAGAATCAGAAAACTTTCCCATAGCTTTTTTTGCCATACTGCGATACTCACCATTATCACAAGTTAAATAGGGTTCAATATATGGAATGATATTCTTGTCTTTAAAGTACCAACCATATTTCAGTAAATCCCATCGCCAAATATCGGGATAACGTTCATAAAGCTCTAATAAACGTGGAAATGCTTGTTTTGCTTTGAAATGGCACAAAATTACCATAATCAAATCAGGCTCATTACCATAAGATGGATCATTGACTATTTCAAGATATTGCGAAATAAACTTTTTGTGTCTGCACGATAAGAGTGCACTTCCAATATCCCATTTGTATTTAGCAAATTCGTTGTTTTTATATAACTCAATCAAGCAAGGAGTATATTCATAATACGAGCGGCAATGAAACGCAGAGAGTAACGAGCCACCCCACCCCTTGTTTTGATGGATATATTTGAGAACGATAGGAACAAAGCGAATGTCTTCGTGGTCTGTTAGTCTTTGTAAATTACTAAAATTATATCCCAAGGCGTTTAGTTCATCAAGAATTTCAGATACAAAAAGCAACTGCTCTTGAGAATACCCATTTTTTACCGCTTCTCTCCAATAGGCGTTACCGTAATATTTGCCCATAATTGCAAAAACTTCTTCTTTCGTTGTTACAATCATACATTTCACCGCCTTTCTGATTTCATTATATCACAGTTTTCGGTGTTTTTCAATACACGAGGGGGGAATTTTGAATGAAGCATCGGCGTGCGCCGATATGAAGCGGCGCACAGCGCCGTGAAGCACTCGCTGCGCTCGCGTGAAGCGAAGCGCGCTAATCTCTCCGTGAGCCGAAGGCTCGCTTCATAGGGCGAAGCCCTGCTTCATTTTTCATGCGCGTCAGCGCGCTTCATTTCCAAAAAGAAAAGCACTGCTATCGCAGTGCTTCTCTTTTTGGAGGCGCCACCCAGATTTGAACTGGGGAATAAAGGTTTTGCAGACCTCTGCCTTACCACTTGGCTATGGCGCCATATTGAATTCAGTAGAAAACGACAAAAATCAGATTTGATTTTTGTCGTTTTCAAGTGGAGCGGATTACGGGGCTCGAACCCGCCACCTCGACCTTGGCAAGGTCGCGCTCTACCAAATGAGCTAAATCCGCATATTTCGCCTGCGCTCGTGGTGAGTACAGGCTGGTGCCTCCGGTCGGAATTGAACCAACGACACGAGGATTTTCAGTCCTCTGCTCTACCGACTGAGCTACAGAGGCAAATTGGCGACCCGAAGGGGACTCGAACCCCTGACCTCTAGCGTGACAGGCTAGCGTTCTAACCAACTGAACTACCGGGCCGGATTGGTGGGAACAATAGGGCTCGAACCTATGACCCTCTGCTTGTAAGGCAGATGCTCTCCCAGCTGAGCTATGCTCCCATGCCGTGTGCCTCGCAAGTTACCCTCGCTGCACGGCTTAATTAATATAGCACACTTTTTCCGATTTGTCAACCCCTTTTTTGAATTTTTTTTATTTTTTTTCGTATTTTTTTGCAAAACGAAAAAAGAGGCTGTATCTGCCCCTTTTTTGCACGTTTTTATTCCTTTTTCTTATTCAGAAGATACATAACAGCACCCGTTAAACCGAATATACCGAGAATTGAAAGCACTGCACTCAAAAGAATCGTTATATTTTTATTGTCCGTGCCCGTACCGCCGTTTACACTTTCAGTCTGAAGACCGTCCGTAATCTCGCCATCATCAATATCCTCACCCTTTTCACGGGAAATATATCCCTCTGAGATACAAAGTCTCGGCGTAGTGCCGCCGCTTATACCGATGACGAATTTTTCCGCACGTCTGACGTTGCTAACGTCAAAGCTTATAACTGTATCCGTATCCGCCTTTATATCAACTACACTGTATACGATCCTTTCCCCGTACACGGCGCACAAAAATACCTCGGCATCCTCATCCTCTTTCAGATAATCTGCCTTCAGCTTCACGCTTACCGTCCTTTTTTGGAGCGTCGGCGCACTGTCCGGAACAAAAACAACGTATCCGCATCCCGTCTGCCTGTTGTCAAGCGATGCCATAATATATTTTTCATCAGCCGACAGCGAAGTACATCCGACTCCTTTAAGCCATTTTCCGCCCTCTTTGCTGTCAAATATCTTATCTCTGCCTGTCATATCCGCACTGTAGGAAAGATATCCGACGGCATTTTCCCTGATATTTTCGGAAAACAGTGCAGTGTCGCAAAGCTCGTCCCATGAGCCTATCCCAAATTCACCGCACAATGCGCCTGTGTATTTTTTACTGTCTGCAGTATCCATATACTCAAACACCGCACCGCTTTTCACAGCATCGTCATATTTCACCAAAAGACTTTTAAAAGATGTATTTTCATAAAGACTGTAAAAATCACGCACAAGCCCTCCATAAGGCTCACTGTAGCCGTATGTATGCACAAACAGCCCCGTTTCCCTGCTTGTTTTGCTTTCAAGGGAAGAAATAAGTGTGCGCATATCAAAGCCCTGCGCATTATCAAGACACGTTACCGCGCTGTCTGTAAAAACAGCAACGTCGGAAATATACGGGCACATCTCAGCCATGACCGCTGCGAAGCCGTAATTTCCACCGTCTTTTCCGCCGTCAAGTGACAGCACGGCGGTGCATTTGGAATTTTCCGCCACGGAAGAAAAGTAGACCGTATCAAAAACACACCTGAAAAATTCAAGCTGTGATGCACTCTCTGCAAAAAGTCCTTTACCTATTACAAAGCCGTTCACCGTGCCGTTTTCGCCGCCGTTATATCTTGATGATATATATCCCGTAGCTGCCGAATATTTGTATACAAATTCTTCGTTTTTTATCTCATACTGTGATATCGGAAGGGACAACACGATGTAGACCGCAGCCCCCGTATTTGATATTCCCGTCACCCTTTTGTCAAGATATTCCGCCGAATCCGTATGGATATAAAACGTCTTATCCCCTACCGTGTACGAATATTTCGTTTCGGAATCCGAAACAAAAGCATACGGATCTATTTCCAAAAAGACCGTGCCCGCACCCCTGTAAAATTCACCGTATACGCCTTTTTTAACGGTACTCTGCACCGATGCACCCGCATCTGCACATTCTTCGGGATTTGACACCGTGATATTACGGTACACTTCCGTAAGCTCTCCGTCATTTTCATACATCACGTCATACTTATAAAGCAGATTGTTTTTACCGCCGTCAATGACGGGAAAGGTAAACACACCCTCGCCGTTTAAATTCGCAAGATACACCGTGCCTTCATCTTCCGCAAAAAGCGATCTGTAAAGATAAACCGCACTGTCCTCGGGTATTTTCTTGTTTTCGTAGGAAATAACGATATTTTCCCCGTCGAAATAACATTCGCCTTTACTGTCACGCTCACCGTACGGTACGATGGAAATATCTAAAATATCAATTTCACCGTCGGGTTTTGATGCAAATTCGAGCATAAAGCCCTCTATTTGATCTATCCCCTCAAGCGGTATGATATACGTACCGATACCGCTTTCCATATCACAGCTTTCGGTGAATTTGCTCCTATACGTTCCGAATGTTTCCGAATATGAAAGCGTCATTTCATCAGCTTCCGCACGGTTGTCAAGCGTTACGGAAAGCGCACAACTGCCGTCTAAAAGACGGTCGATGCGCCCCGACTCAACAGCGCCGTTTCTGCCGTTGAACTCAAGGGTGATGGATGAGGTGCCGACGTCTACAGAAGCACCGTCGCCCGTATATTCATCCGTCAGATTTTTTACACAGCCGACAGGTGCGTAAACCGACGAGGCGTGAACGTAATCAAATAAAAATCCGCCGTCTGCACTTATGGAAATTCCGTCAACACGGTCCTTCCTCTTCATCTCTCTTATATCTATGCTGACCGTGTACCAAGCCCCCGACGGCACAACTCCATGCGCCTCGTATACACTTTCCCCCGAAATGACGGAAAAGGAAATTTCAACGTCTTTGTCGGACATGCTTTTGAAAACAGCCGAAACACCGCATGATGATGAAAGATCCATACTTTCAAACGAGGTGTAAGCCGTGACCTTTTCCCCGCACGAAACAGATGCCGAAAAGGCACCGCAGGCGAAAATATCAAACTGTGATATCTCACCGTCCTGCACAGTCCATTTACTTACATCATCTTCAAGATCGTCAATAACGGTACTGCACGTATAAGAAAGCTGTTCGGAAGAAACAAAAGGCGCAATATAAAGCGCCTTTGTGTCTTCTTCCGCAAAAACAGGAACGCCCAAAAACGTAAGCACGAGCAAAATTGCTGTCAGTTTGCGAAAAATATTATTCATAATTATCCTTTACTGTTCGCCGTATTCTTTTTCAATGAAATCGACGGCACGGCCGACACCGTCCTCGGCACGCAGGAGCTTTCCGATGTTCTCCGCACGCTCGATATATTCAGGTGTACACAGGTCGTTTATCGCCTCGGCAAGGTTTTCCGCCGTCAGCTTCTTCTGGTGTATCGGCTTCGGGCCGAGACCTCTTTCAAATACTCTGTTGCCCCAGAAAAGCTGGTCGCTTCCGAAAGGCACAACAAGCGTCGGCTTGCCTGCACGGAGCGCATTTGCGGTAGATCCCGCACCGCCGTGCTGAACGACCGCCTCGCACTGAGAAAACAGCCATTCATGCGGAACATATCCGACAAGATGCACGTTTTCGGGAAGCTTTTCCTTTTCGATATTTGCCCAGCTTCCGCTGATAAATGCACGCTTTCCCGTTATTTTAAGCGCATCAAGCACAGTTTTTAAAATATTGTCATATCCTGCAGGTACAGAGCCGAAGCCTATGTATATCGGCTTCTCGCCTTTTGCAAGAAACTCCGCAACATCGGCAGGCGGAGTATATATATCCTCCTGTCCGACATCGGAGAAATATCCGACAACGTGTATATTTTCGCCGTAGTCCTCACATGCGGGCACAACAAGCTCACTGTAGCCCATCAGATTTTCAATACCGCTTCCGTCAAGATACTTATTTCCAAGCCTCATGCTGTTTTTAAGTCCCAACGGCTTCAGCCATGATTTTTTCGAAGCCTTCTGAATACGCACGGAAAAATAACCGCACAGAATGTGCGACAGCCTGTTATATGTCCCTCTGAAAAGCTTGCCGAAGGGCCATTCGGGATAGTTCACACAGCGGAACTCCTTCGTGGGCGCATCGGGGTAGAAATTAAGGCGCACATAAGGTATTTTGAGCCCCTCGCCTATATACGTCATCGCAACGGACGTGCTTGTTGCATAAAGAAGCAGATCAGCACCCGTACACGCTTTTATAAGTATATCACGTATCAGATCTGTGTCCTTTGCATATACCTTCTTGACGGCGGACATTATCTTGAACATATTGCTTCCGCCCGATATGATGGCGTGCATAAGCTCCTCGGAGTCACCGGGGTATGCTGTGAATTTTATACCCTCGCCCTCGATATATTCCCTGAACCTCTCATATGCAATAAGAGTAACGTCGTGTTTTCTTGTTATGAGTCTTTTTGCAAGGTTTGCACAAGGGCGCACATCGCCCATTGAACCTACGCCCAAAATAACGATCTTCATCTTTATCTCCGAATTTTTCATAGTATACTTTGATTTTATCACAAAAATATCTCCGTGTCAAGAATAAGAATTTGAACGTATATACCTTCCTTCATTTTAAAATATGAATATAATGTAAAAACACATTTTTTATTATTCCAAAAAGTAAATTGTGTGGTACAATAAATCGGAATAATCAATTATTTTATTCCTCAGACCGTAATTGCCGTTTTTAAAACGGCAATTGCTTCACGTTTGCGAAGCAAACACTTCACACGGCTTGCCGTGCTTCACGTCACGAGCGTGCGAGTGATGCTTCACTAAAAAAAATCACCGCAAAAGGAAAAATTATGAAACTCTTAATTATAAACGGACCTAACTTAAATATGCTCGGAATAAGAGAGCCTGATATTTACGGAAAACAAAACTACAAAGCACTTGTAGAAATGATAGAAAAAAAGGCAGCGTCACTGGGCGTTGAAGTATCCGTGTACCAATCAAACCACGAAGGCTGTCTTGTCGATGAAATACAGAATGCATACGGCAAATTTGACGGTATCGTTATAAACCCTGCCGCATATACGCACACAAGCGTGGCAATTCCCGATGCGCTGAAGGCTGTCGGCATACCGACGGTCGAGGTACACATCTCCGACATAAACCAAAGGGAAGAATTCCGCCGCCACTCATTCACCTCATGTGCCTGCAAGCTGACAATAGCGGGGCACGGTTTCGACGGTTATCTTGAAGCGATGGAATACCTTGTAAGCAATTATAAGCCCCAAAAATAAAATATTTAAACTCTACTGACGGTTGATTTTCCCCGATTCAACCGCCGGTACGTGGATTTTCGAAAAATACAGATGTATCATATAGACAGAAAGGAGGGCACATGGACCAGATAAAGATAGGCAGATTTATTGCCGAATGCAGAAAAAAACAAAACCTTACACAAATGCAGCTTGCCGAAAAGCTGAACATCACCGACCGTGCGGTGTCAAAATGGGAAACGGGAAGATCCTTGCCCGATTCGTCAATTATGATAGAGCTGTGTGAGATACTCGGCATCACGATAAACGATTTATTTTGCGGGGAGGTAGTTATAATGGATAATTACAACAAAGAGCTTGAAAAAAATTTACTTGAAATGGTAAAGCAAAAAGAAGAAGCCGACAAAAGGCTTCTCAATATGGAGATCGTCACAGGTGTAATATGTGTCGCATTTATGCTTGCGTTAACAGTGATGGCATCATATGCACCGCTTGAGGAATGGGTAAGAATAACACTCATCATAATAGGTCTTATCCCTCTTCTGATCGCTATGCCGTTTATGCTGAAGATCGAACAAAAGGCAGGCTATTATGAGTGCCGTGAGTGCCGCCACAGATACATTCCGGAATATAACAGCGTATTTGGGGCAATGCATATGGGCAGAACGAGATATATGAAATGCCCCAAATGCGGCAAAAAATCGTGGCAGAAAAAGGTCATAAGCAAAGACTGCGATAAATAATATCATTTACACTTGAAAGTCCGTTACTGTTGTGATAAAATGGTAACGGACTTTTTATTTATGAATTTTCAAAAGGGAGTGATATTATGGGCGATTCCGTACTCGGCATCTGGCTTGCTTCAAAATATAAGGCGGGGCACACGCTTCCGAAAAGACTTTACGAAAAATTCGGTTCATTTGAAAATATTTACTCAGCTGATATCGATGATTACCTGCAGGCGGGCTTTACGATAAATGAAATATCTCCTCTTTTGGGGAAGTCAACGGATTATGCAAAAAGGATATGTGCGTTTTGCGCAAGCACAAAAACGGATATAATTGTATTCGGCGATGAAAAATATCCGAAAAGCCTTTACACAATACCCGACTGCCCGCCGGTACTCTTCTGCAGAGGTACGCTTCCCGATTTCAATAAATACATATCCGTAACAATGGTCGGCACAAGGGAAATGAGCCGTGACGGCGCACTAACAGCGCATAAAATATCATTTGAAGCGGCAAGCGGAGGGGCTATCGTCGTCAGCGGATTTGCACACGGTATAGACTCGGCGGTGCACCGAGGTGCGCTTGATGCAGAAGGAAAGACCGTGGCTGTGCTCGGATGCGGAATAGATGTCGATTATCCGTTTGAAAATACCGCACTTAAGGAAGAAATAATATCATCGGGCGGTGCGGTCATTACGGAATTTTTCCCGCCCACAGAACCGAAATCGTCAAATTTTCCCGTAAGAAACAGAATTTTAAGCGCAATATCACACTGTACGGTCATAGTGGAAGCACCGCTTGGAAGCGGTGCACTGATCACCGCAAACCGTGCAAGCGAGCAGGGCAGAAAGATCTTTGCCGTGCCCGGTTCCGTATCAAGCAAAACATTTGAAGGCAATAACTTTTTGTTGAAGGAAGGCATCGGTGCGGTAACTGACGGATACGATATCCTGCGCCGTCTTGATGTGATGTTTCCTCATGCTTCATCATATAAAATACCGAAAAAGGAATATTTTGTACCGTCAGAGCTTGCACGCATGGCAAAAAATACGGACTATGACACACTTTCCGACACGACAGCGGTAAACCGAGGCGATGAGCTTGAAGGGTTACCGAAGGATATTTATGAAAAAATACTCAAAAACGGAGTTGTAACGGCTGAGGAAATGGTAAACGACACGCTCCCACTCGGAAAAGTCCTGTATATTTTAACACGTCTTGAGGCAGACGGATATATTTCCGTCGTCCCCGGCGGAGGTTATAAAATAAAAAACATGTAATATTTCAAAAAGGTTGACTCATTCGGCGCACATTACCGCCGTTTAAGCCAACCTTTTTATTTTGTATCGTCTTAAAACGAAAATAGAATTTAAAATTTCACTGTAAGCTCAATTCCGACAACACCGTATTTTTTCTGCTCACATTCCGAGTAGTATTCATTCATATCGGTGTAGTGTGCATTTTCAACGGTGTCTGCCGTATACCCGCATTTTGTAAGCGGTAAGCTTTCATATAATTCTTTAAAGCTCGCAAAACGGTGCAAAGCAACGACTTCGGCTGTGATAACTTCACCGGTCTGCGTATTTGTAAATTCTATGCTGTCACAAACTTTGATTTTTTGCCGTTTTTCATCAAACAGTCTTAATTCGATCGTTTTCCGCCCGCTTTTTATCATTCCAAACGGAAACGGTTTAAGCTTCATATAATGCTTCATATTTTCCTCTGTCTTACGTGCCACGCTTGCTGCACTGTATTTTTTGATTAATTTAATATATTTCCGAAGGAAATATGCGCATCCCCCGGCGGGGGGACCGGGGATGCGCCTTTTCGATGTAATTTTAATTCAAATGTATTTTGCAGTTAAATTCTATACAAACTTCTCCGCAAGCTTTTTGACGTGCCCGTCTGTATCGGATAAAAATTTTGTCAGATCATAACCGTATATTTTCGCTAAATTCACTGCATAAATTCTTATCTTTCCGAATTTGTCACAGCTGAACACTTCAAACAGCTCTTTTGCCTTTTCGGGAAGATATTTTTCAGTAAGTATTTCGGCAATAAATTCCTTCTGTGCGCATTCTTTCGCACGTTTAAAAAGCTTTACAAGCTCGGTGTAATGCTCATCACTTACATCAAGCATCTTAAGTGAACGAATACCTGTATAAAGCTTCGGAAGATGCCTGCGGACTGCCGAAAGCAATAAAGTATCAGATACCTTGATATTGTATGAAGAAATAACGGTCAAACCGTTTTCCACAAACAAAAAATCCTCGGAGGAAATGGAATTTTCAATAAAATCAGAAAGTTCAACGGCTTCACGATGGCGAAAAATCGTTTTCAGAATATAGATCCGTCGATATTTATCCTTGTCATTTATGTAGGATCTCATAATTCGGTACGCTTCAGGATCGTTTTTATATGACAAAGCCTCGCAAGCAAGGGTAAAATCCTTCATAACGGCAGAGGTCATCATAACCTCAAGCTCCCCAACAGATAAATCATAAGGAATCATGTCACCGTTAAGCATTTCTTTTTTCATCACACACCGCCTCCCATTTTCATTTTATCACACAGTCAATACTCTGTCAAGGCTTCATTTTGCGTGCATTCACTGTGTGGTTTTGGGGCTTTATAACTCCGAATGTTTAAGCTTTTTCTTTGCAAGTTTCTCAGGGGCGTCACAATTCACTTCCGTGAATTTGACGGATGTGCATATCCACAACATCATTATTCAGATCGTATCAAATGCACACCGTCAGTTTCGCAAATGCGAAACGTGACGCCCCAAAAACAAAATCTGATTTCTTTATATTTCGTCACTTTTGCAACCGCGGTACTCTATTTAACCTGAAATTTTAGAGTCACACGATCTTCATGTAGTAGGGGTAATTCACGAATTGCCCATTTTAACCCATTTCCGTTCATTTAATTAAATGTACCAACAGGGGAGGCTCCAATCGGTTCACCTTGTAAACCGGTCGTCCCATTTTAAATTCATTTTGTTCATCACATCCAATTTTAACCCACTCTTTTGTTAATTTGATCCACTGTGTTACCGTATTGGGTTCACGAATTGCCCGCTTAACCCATTTCCGTTCATTTAATTAAATGTAGCAAACAGGGGACGGCTCCAATTGGTTTGTCTTGTAAACTACTGGCAGGACTGAAAGCCCACCGAAATATTTGACACTTGCAAGCGATGCCAGAACCCAAGCCTTCTCCTGCGGGAGAAGGAGGACCACGATAGTGGTGGATGAGGAGTTGATTTGAACATAAAACACCTCATCCGTCAGCCTGCGGCTGACACCTGTCCCCCATCACTTGACTTCGTCAAGTAGTTGGGGAAGGCTTACGCTGCAGCGGGATTACTCATCGGCAAAATCCTCTTTATAACCACCTGCCAAGCAGATTATTTTCGGTAAACAAAAACAATCTCCGACATACGGAGATTGTGCTAAATAAAATGAATAAAGAAACCAATTAAAAGAAAAAAAGAAAATAAAAGGAAAACAAAAAGGCCATACTATTGCACAGCCCCTGTTAACAAATATTAAACGGTATGCAAGCACACCGCAGTAAAATGAATTACATATTATGTTCATTGAAAACCGAATAAAGGAAACGAAAACTCAAAAATTCTTGAATTCAAGGTTATCTGTGATCGCTCACAAGAGAACCATTGGAAGTTCAAGCCCTCGGTCTATTAGTATCGCTCAGCTCAATGCATTACTGC
>JBGVLZ010000122.1:0-55530 GCA_045124505.1 Eubacteriales bacterium | reverse complement strand
GCTCTAGCCAACTGAGCTATTCCGCCACACAGTGCGCATCACTGTCAGCGCTTAATTAATATACCACAGATTTTCCGTTTTGTCAAGTACTTTTTATAAAAAAAATCATTTTTTTTGCATTATTTTTTCAAAGCCGTTTTTAAAGCGGTACTTTCGCAGTTACATGACATTTTATGCCGTTTCACTTATTGTATCGTCGAAAACGCAAACTATTTTTTCGTCATATTGCACAAAATATATAAATAATTATAATAAGGTATTGTAAAATATAAAACAATATGATACAATAGCATAGTAAAGCGGTAGATTCCGCAAAAAAAATTATTATACAGGAGGACTTACAATGTCATCTTTAAAAAAGTATATTGCTGAATTCATCGGCACATTCGTTCTCGTTTTCTTTGCCTGCGGTACAGCGGCTGTGTTGGGTTGCAAAACAAGCTCCCCTGATGTTGCTTATCTTGCAACAGCCCTTGCATTTGGTCTTGTTATCGTTGCTATGGCTTACTCCATCGGTAACATTTCCGGCTGTCACATAAACCCCGCAGTTTCAATTGCAATGCTTATAAGCGGTAAAATGACTGTATCTGATTTTATAGGATATATCATTTCACAGTTTGCAGGCGCTATCGCAGGTGCTGCAGCTCTCATGGGTGTTATAGGTAAGGATATGGGGCTCGGTCAGAACGGTCTTTACAACAATGATATTGCCGCATCTATCATCATCGAAGTTATCCTTACATTTGTATTCGTAATTGCAATACTCGGCGTTACATCAAAGGTCGGAAACAGCGCTATTGCAGGCATCGTGATCGGTCTTACACTTACACTCGTACACATATTCGGTATTTACTTTACAGGTACATCTGTAAACCCCGCAAGAAGCTTTGGTCCCGCCCTCTTTATCGGCGGTGATGCACTTGCAAACGTATGGGTATTCATCGTTGCTCCCCTTGTAGGCGGTGCGCTTGCGGCTCTTGTTTACAAATTCCTTTCGTCAAGTAAAAAATAATATTGATCTGATTAAAGAAGGCACAGTATGAAAAAAATAAAACGCATAATTGCCTGTCTTTGCGCAGTGGCTTGCATTTTACCCGCAAGCCACTCTCTTATGATAGCGACAGGTACAGAAAATCTTCTGACCCCTCTGAACGGTTCAAGCATATACGTTGAACAGACGTCATCGGGTAAATACGTTTACGGAATAGATTCTTTTTCAACCGTTAAAAGTGTTGTAAATCTTTTTGAAGGCAACTGCCTTACAGATACCATAAACAACTACGTTACAACAGGCGATACCGTTTCCCTCTACGTAAACGGAAAAGTTGTCGATAAAGCAACTGTTATTGTCATCGGTGATATTCAGCTTGACGGTATTGTTAACGGAAAAGACCTTATAAGACTGCAAAAGCATCTGAACGGTACTTCCCTTTCATCTGCAGCAAAAATCGCTGCAGATGTCAACGGTGACGGTGCAGTAAACGCAAACGATAAAAAAGCGCTTGTAGAAATCATAGAAAGAAAAGTAACAAGCGTTTCAATCGCAGGTACTCCTGCAAGAACATCTTATGCCGCAGGTGAAAAATTCTCTCCTGCAGGTATGTATGTAAACATCAACTATTCCGACGGTACAACATATTCTGTTGCAGACGGATTTACATACGCATATCCTTCGGGCACTTGCTTCAAAGCAGGTGACACATATGTTGATGTCATTTACTCCGGCAAAAAGGTAAGAGTAAACGTAAAAGTTTCATCATCTGACATATCCGCAAATTATGAGAATGCAGATGTAGATTCTGTTCAGAATATAGTTACATACACAATGCCTGCTATCCCTGCAAATGCAGGTGAAACGGTTGACCTGTCACTTTACGATGTACAGCTTACGCAGGACGTAACAACTGACAAATCGAAAATAACATGGTCATCATCCGACCTCACGGTAACAAATAAAAATGTTACTCCGAGCAAGGCAGGTGTTTACAAGCTCACAGCAAAATCAAGTACAGCATCCAAGACAGTATATCTTGTTGTAAAAAATGCGTCTGATACGGAATATGTGCTTTATTCAAATGATTTTTCATCAGCTTCAAAGCTGAATGAGCTTGACATAATCGAAACAACAAACGGAAGTGCAACCGTTTCAAACGGTAAGCTTGTCTTGTCGGCACTCGGTTCAAATGCCAACTTTGTACGTGTTCTTTTGCCTGAATTTATAGGTGATTTCGGCGATTACAAGATAACGACAAACGCTACGATAACAGCCGCAAGCAACGATTCACGCTGGATGTCGATAATGCACCGTGTACAGGCTTCCAACTATCCCTACTACCAGATGTGCGTAAGATCCAATGCAGCAGCTGCAAACGGCGTTGAATTTGCATACAAGCCCATAGACGGTTACGATTGGGGATATTTCGGCAAAACTGCATATTCGTCAAAGCTTTCAACATCTACTTATTATAAATTCACGGTTGATGTATTCGGAAGCTCAGCTAACGGATATATAAACGACACACCTCTTTTGCAGACATCGCTTCTCAACGACCATACATTGGGACGCATAGGCTTGCAGGCGTGCGGATCAACAGCATCTTTCGAGGATATCAAAATAACTCTTGTATTCCGTGATTATAAGCCTTTGGGAACAGCGACATATTCATGTCCTGCAATTCCCGCAAATATAGGCGGAACTGTAAGACTTTCACAGTATGCTGTCGAATTTGAAAACGATGTTGTAACTCCCATGGAAAAGATCACATGGTCATCATCCGAAATTACAATAAGCTCAAATAAGACAGTATCTCCCACTTCGGCAGGTGTTTATAAGCTCACGGCAAAGTCGGGAACAAAGTCAAAAACAGTATACCTTATAGTTAAAAAGCCTTCCGATACTGAGTACACGCTTTACTATAATAACTTTTCATCAACCGACCTCAGCACATTCAATATAATTCAGCAGACAAACGGCTCAGCTAAAGTTTCAGACGGCAAGCTCGTACTCGCCGCACCGTCATCAGGCTCCGCTTTCGTGCGTATACTTTTACCGTCATTCATAGGCGACTTCGGTGAATATACGTTCACAACGAATGCAACTATGACGCAGAAAGCCGATAATGCCCGTTGGATGGCGCTTATGTACCGTGTACAGAACAACGACTACCCATATCAGCAGCTTTGTGTAAGAGCAGATGCGGCAACAGCAAACAAAAACGGTGTTGAGCTTTCTTATAAAACAACAGGCGACTGGATGTATCACGCAAAAACATCGTACACAGAAGCACTCAGCGCATCAAAATCATACAAGTTCGCCATTGATGTTTACGGAAACAATTCCGACGGTTACATCAACGGTACAAAGGTGATCAGCGCAACAGGACTTGATGCGGCATATCCTACAGGCCGTGTGGGACTTCAGAACTGCGGTTCAACAACATCATATGACGATGTAAAAGTAACTATCAACTTTGATAAGATAAATCAGGGCGCAAGCATATCAGCCATTGCTGATATTGAAGACATCGACACAAACATCTGTGTTGAAGCATCAACTATAACAGAAATAAACTCAGCAGGCGCACTTGCATATTTAAGCACATCAAAGCCTGCAGTTGCAATTCTTGATGTTACTGAAGATCTTTCCGTTGTAAATTCAAACGGAACTTACATCACAGATATAGCAAGTGCTTTGAAATTCTTCGGAAACAAAACAATTCCCGCATTCAGAATCGATTCAATTCCCGAAGCAAACGCAATAGGCGCTTACTTGAAGCAAAACAATCTGCGTGACTCATTCGTTGTGTCAACAAGCAGAACACTCCTTCGTACAGCTCAAGCGGCTTGTACATACACAAAATGCGTATTCGATGCAAAGAATTATCTTGAAAACGATCTTGCAACGATCAGAGAATATGCTAACCAGGCACACAGCCGTGTCATTCTGCTTCCCGCATCATTTGCAAAACAGAGAAGCACAGCATATTTATCCGCACTTGCAAGCACAGTCTGGTACAAGGCTGAAGAAAACACAAAGGCTGAGCTTTATAAGCTTATAACATCAGGTGCGCACGGAATCGTCACAACAAACGTCGAAATGCTGAAGGACATCATGGAAGACAAAACGATGTTCCCATACAGCACACACATCCGTCCTGTTAATATTATAGGACACAGAGGTGTTCCCTCCCTTGCTCCCGAAAATACTATTGCAGGTTCACTGCTTGCGGCATCAAAGGGCGCAAACATTATTGAAAATGACGTTTACCTGACGACAGACGGTGTAGTTGTTGTTATGCACGACGGCGCAATAGACAGAACCACAAACGGTTCCGGCGGTGTTGAGTCCATGTCATATGAACAGCTCAAGCAGTACCGTGTTGATTATTATCAGGGATATTCAGAGCCTATACCCACGCTCGAGGATTACTTCAAGGCATTCAAGGGCACAGGCGTAAATCTGTTCATCGAAATAAAATCACAGAAAGCAGAAATAATCCCTGCAATAAAGACTCTAATTGATAAATACGATATAATGGATCAGTGCTGCTTCATCACGTTCCACATGGCGCAGATTGACAAGGCAGTATCCACAATACCGTCAATCTCCAACGGATTGCTTTGTAATGCGCAGTCATTTACAAACGTACACGATTACACATCGAGATTCAACTGTACGTACAACCCCGGTTACTCCGATGATCTTAACAGAACATTCCTTGCGGATTGTTCGTACAGAGGAATTACCGTATGGCCGTGGACATTTAACGATGCATCTTCATTCCACAAATATTTCGAGATGGGTATAAACGGTCTGACAACGAACTATGCACAGTTTGTAACAGATTATACGAAGTTCCTTTTCACCGACAAGACAGAATATACAGTAAACACAGGTAAGGCGCTTGACATTTCTCTCAAGACGGAAACGTATGCAGGCAAGGTATCACGTGCAAGCGGTGCTGAAATGTTCGTCATCGACGGAAACAAGAATATCGGCTACGACGGCAAGAATATTCACGGATACGGCGAGGGTACGTCAACCGTTATATTCAGATACAAGTACACAATAATGGGCGGCGGTATTATTTACATATTCTCCGATCCCGTGACGATCAACGTTAAATAACCAACATAAAAACAAGTCGGTACAATGGTGGCTCTTAATAAAGATGTTATCAAAAATAATCGATAGATAGAAAAAGCACAGAATTCAGAAATGAGTTCTGTGCTTTTTCAATATTCTATTTATCTGCCGTTTTCATTTACCGCAATCACCATCAACGGTTAATGTTACAGCAAACATTGGTTTTAACAGTTGTCTGTCTTCACTTTTAATTAAAATTCTCAATTGATGTAGAAATCCATTCAAACAACTGCGGAAAATCTTTAATCGATACTGTAAGCGAGCTTGGAGAAGCAATACCTTCAGGAAGTCTGCCTTTATCTATTGAGATCTCTCGTGCCGTTGTTTGATGGGAAACATAACTATTAACAGTTGAATCCCATACGATATTATCCGACTCGTTAAAATGCACTCTAATATACAACACATAGTCATCATTGGGAATCTCACACTCAAAATCTTCATTCCGAATATGCTTCTCAGAGTACTCATCACCTGTTATGAAATTGATAAACTCATCAAAAACAACAGCATCAGTGTTTGCATTCAACACTTTCGACGGAGTTCTTGCGGGTTCATCTTCATCCCATAATGGTTTTGGATATCTTAAATCTTTACTATAAAGCTCGATACTCTTTATGGTCCAGTCCTTAAACACATCAATATAGGAATCTGGATTTTGCATAATGATAATTCTTGGAGAGGATAGAGGGTGTTTCTGTCCTACCAATGCGCAAATAAACTGTTCATCAGATTCTCCTACAGGCTTTCTATACTTAATTCCATATTTAAGATCGTCAAACTCTACAGTTGTATAAGCCGTCTGCGCATATGCGTCAAGACATGCCAAGTGATAATCATAACATACATATTCTGAATATTTACTTGGATCAGGAGCATTGGAACTACTGCATCCGCTAATAAGCAAAACAACTGCAAGGGTTAATATTATAGCAAATGTTCGTTTCATTTTGGTACCTATCTCCTTTTTAATTTAAATCCTCAATCGATACAGAAATCCATTAAAACAACTGCAAAAAAATCTTTAATCGATACATCAAATAAGTTCGGCGAAGCAGTATTTTCATCAGATCTCTTATCTATTGAACTTTCTTACGCCACTATCTGACATGAAACTACCTGATAAGCTATCGGTTATGACTTACACATCGTACTTTGCAAGTATCTGCGAGGGAGTTTTGCTCAAAAGGAGTGTAACAGGAAGTATTCCGCACGTAATGCAAAGCACAGCAAGTATCATAAAATCGGTAAGTGCAAGCCACAACGGGTAGAAGAATACATCTGACACGAGTGATGACATCCCCATGCACACCCAGATAAACACGCTTGCGCCGAGATATCCGACGAATACTGTAAAGAGTGCAAGAACACACGTTTCGATGAAAAATCTGAATGTGATGTTCTTTTTTGAAACACCTATCGCCCTGTATATTCCGATTTCTTTTATACGGCTCATAAGCGCGGAACGCATTATGAAATACATGCATACACACAGAATAACAAGAATGACACATATCGTCACAATTCCCGCAACTATAGCTGTGTGATTATCTTTCATAATATTGTCTGCCACATCATCCGGTGTAACGATCGGCTTGGTGTATTCATTAGGAGTTTCGACATTGGAAAACTGCTCTTTTATCCATTTTTCCGTAAGCTCAACATTATCCGAATGAATAGCTGTATAAATATCGTCAGATATATAAACAGATGAATATAACATAGAGATATCCATATCGACCACATAATCATCCTTGTAGCCATAACTTTCCGTCATTGCAGATTTATGAGTTTCGCCTACACGCTTTGAAAGCTTTATGTAATCATTGTCGCTTACAACAAATGCCTTCGTCTGTGTCCTTGCCGACATACTTGAATAAAACTCATTTGAATACATCATTTCGTATTCGCTCATGACGTTTTTCAAATCCGGAAGACTGTTGTAATGCTCGTTAAATTCAGATTCTGTAGGATATCTGCCGTTTTCTTTCTTGAATGCATACGCTTTATAGTAATCATCGTTTTGCAAATAGAGGTATTTTGCTTCCTCAATTCCCTTTTCACGGTACAGCCAAAGCGCGACATTCCATTCATCAAACATATTTGCCTGCTTTATGAAATCATCAAATTCGCTGTAGTAGTAGTCAAACCATTCAAAGCGAAGCGTATCGTATTCACCTTCTCCGTTTGCTTCTGCTTTTTGCTTGATATACTCATCACAAGTAAGCTTTTTGATTGATTTATCATTCAGATATTCTTCGTATCCTGCGTACATTTTTGTACTTTGTGTAAGGGTAAAATCATATCCGTGAAGCTTGAATGTTTCGCCGACCTTCGGATATTCAACGCCGTCAGGCAGATATGACACGCCCTCAAACACGCTTGCTTCTCCGTCTTTTACGGTCAATTTTGAATCAGATGCGGGAGATACTGCAAGAGATGTCATTGAAAGAACATATTTTGCCATGGCAAGCTCTGAAAGATATATCGCCGTTTCGCTTGATTCCACGACACCGACAACACGGACATTTGTGCCGCTTATGGCAAATGAGCTTGAAATAAGCCCAAGAACATCGTCATAGTCCTCTATGTATCCCACACCGCTTTGTTCGATTATACGGTCAGCAACAGCCGTTGTTATTACCATTTCATCGTTTGTAATTCCTTCTGTTTTGCCGCATACCGTTTCGTAACCATCAGCCGCTGTAATGCCGAGATAAACGGCATTTGTGCTTACTGTGGGCATTTGATAGCTTGAAAATGTTTCAAAAAAGTTTGTCTGTAAGCGCACACGGCCGTCGGCTGTTCCGTTTTGCTGAAGCCTTATAAAGTCGGCACCGTTTTCGTAAGCCTCTTTATATATTTGCTCAGATACACCATGGTCAGCAGAATATACATAAAAAACATTATGATTGTATGCATTCTGAATTTCAATTATATCTTCAAATACAGTACCGAACACCGCAGTCATAATGACCGTAACGACCGCAAATGTCGCCATGCACATTTTCAAGAGCTTCTTACCCTTTTTGTTCTTTTTAAAATTAGCTGCATATCCGCTTACAACTGAAGATTTTAAAGAAAACAGTCTGCCGAAATTACTGCCGTGTACAGGCGGAAGCTCTGACATGTCGATATGAGATGCAGAAGAATTTTCGTTTTTCTTTTCCTCATACACTCCCTCTTTAAACTTTATCTCGCTTGTACTGTCAAGCACATGCACACCGGGAGTATCGACACTTAAATATATTTTACCGCCGTGGTTTACTATCCTTATCTTTACAGGGTTTTCTGCGGGTGCACCGTAATATTCAAATGATGCACCGTCGCCTTTACATTCAGACCTTTCAAGTTCGCCTAAATATATCGCATTTTTATCCCTTGCCGTAAATCCGTCTGCATTTTTATTCTCTTTGGTGCTGATTATTTTTCCGTCAGAAAGCTCAATAACACGGTCACAGTAATAGTCAACAAGATTTGCCTCGTGCGTGACAAGAATTACAAGGTGATCCTTTGAAATTTCTTTCAGAAGGTCCATTATCATGACTGTGTTTACTTCGTCAAGATTTCCCGTCGGTTCATCCGCAAGAATTATTTTCGGATTTTTAACAATGGCACGGGCGATTGCAATTCTCTGTTGCTGACCGCCTGAAAGCGTATCGGGTGTACGTGACTTGTACCTTTCCATTCCGACGTTTTTAAGTGCGGAAATAACACGTTTTTCTATTTCGCCATTATCCTTCATTCCGCAAATGCGCAATGCATCTGCGACATTATCAAAGCAGGATTCACTGCTGTTAAGGTTATAATTCTGGAATATATACCCCATGTATTTATTACGCAATACATCGGGATTTTTCCGTATGCTCTCACCGTCAACCGTCACCGCACCTCCCGAAAAGCTGTCAAGACCGCCGATGACGTTCAGAAGCGTTGTTTTTCCGCATCCGCTTTTGCCAAATATCGCAACCATGCCTTTTTCGGGAAGCTGTACTGTGACATCGTTAAGAACGTGAATTTCGTTCTGCAACCCTCTATTGAAAAACTTGTTGAGATTTGATATTTTTATCACTGTGCATTTCCTCCCCTCAAGGATTTTTTAACGCTTTCGCCAAACAGATTTTTGATCTGTTTTCTTGTTATAAGTGTTGTCAGAATAAGCATGCCAAGGAAAATAAGTCCATACTGCCAAGCGTACAGATAAACGAAATATTCATTAAATTTCGGACTTGCAAATATGAATACCGCACTCAAAACAGTAAGTATATACGCAGGGATAAGCGACATAAGCATTCTGACGTACATTCCTATTTTTATTACTTTAACAGGAATACCCATAGAGCGCATGATAGCCATGTCACCCTTGAATGCCATAAGCATTCTTTGTGTGCAAAGGTTGACAAAGAAAGCAAGGAAAGTAATTCCGAGTATCCACACAAACGCAAGACCGACAGCACCCACAACTGTAGCTATCGCAGTTAAAATATCAGGTTCGTATACGGTATCTGATACAGCGGCAACAAATCCTTCTTCGTTGAGTATTTTTGCTGCTTCTTCCGCTTTTTCATCATTTTCAAAGAAAAGCGAGAACTGGCGGTATGTATCATCAAGTGTCGTTTTTGCTTCCTTCGCAATCAGCTCAGCAGAAATAAACACCGCCATGTCGGAGTATCTTTGGGTATATTCATCATACTCCATGGTATCTGCAAAATACTCGTTTCCGTACATTACATTAAAGGTGTATTCTTTATACGAATCATAGCTGTAATTGTATGTCGAAAAATTAGCAGTCAAAGAAAGTGTCGTGCTGTCTGCACCCTTCAGATACTGTTCAGGAATATAGATCTTATCACCTTTAAGCTGATACGTGGGAATTATCATATCAAGACGATGCGTATCCATGGGATTTCCGTCTACCGTTTGCCTGAGCATTATCTGAGGATATCTTGACGTTATAAAATGAACAGCCGTCGCAATATCAAAGCCTTCCTTTGTAAAAAGACATTCCGGTGTCAGATTATTGTCATAATAATACTTTACACCGACAACCTCAAGCACGAGATCACTGAAAATCAGTGTGTTTTCTTTAAGCTCCTTTTCGCCGTAAATAGGCTTGAACGATATCGGAAGATTTAAAAATACCTCGTTGTTTTTTTCGGGATAACGTCCGATTATACCGTCACCGTACGTTTTTCCGTATGTAAAATCTGCATCAAAAAAATTGTAATCATTAAGATGCGGAACTTTCAGATAACTGTTATCTTTGATGTCGATAAGCATATCGCATCTCAAATATGAGTCTGCACCGTATTTTTCAGCAAGCTTTTTAATGTCTTCCTCTTTCGTAACGGTTCCGTCACGCTTTGCCACAACAAGCCTGCCTTCTATATGCTCAAACATGTATGAATCCTCAAAAAGTGCCACCGCATCCCCGCAGGATGATGTGAGAACAAACACGCCGAGCGTGCCTATAATAAGCATTATACACAAAAACGCCGTCAGCTTCGGCTTTGAAGTAAATATACTTTTTCCAAGCGTTATACCGTTTCTTATATTTTTTTTGCGATCGTTTTCCGATACCTTTTTATCAGGTGTTTTCTTTTCAGACTCATTCGGCAAAGCATTCAGCGCATGGTCAAATTCAACAGCACCGTCAAAAATACGTATATGGCGTGTTGCACATTCCTCAAGCTGGTCAAAATTATGCGTAACAACGATCAAAAGCTTATCCTTTGATACTTCTTGCAAAAGATTTATTATTTCTTTCGATGTTACAGAGTCAAGGTTTCCTGTCGGCTCATCCGCTAAAATTATCGGACTGTCCTTTGCAAGCGCACGTGCGATAACAGTTCTCTGCTTCTGACCGCCTGACAGCTTACTTCCCTTTTGATTTATATGCGACTCAAGACCGACACGCTTAATAAGCTCAAGCGCACGGGCGCGCCTTTGTTTTTTATCATCGATATGCATCAGCGCAAGCTCAACATTTTGTAAAACTGTAAAGCTTTCTATTATATTGTAATCCTGAAAAATAAAGGATATATATTTTTCACGGTATTCTTCCCAATCAGGCTGCATGAAATGCGATGTGGGTTCACCCTCGATGAACATTTCGCCTTCTTCATATGTATCCATGCCGCTTATGACATTCAAAAGCGTTGATTTACCCGAACCCGATTTACCCGTAACAGCAACGAATTCGCCTTTGTTAAATGAAAGATTTACACCTCTGATACCGACAGAAACATTTCCTTCCGAAACGTATATTTTTCCGATATCCTGAAGCCTTAAAAATTCCATAAATATCCCTCCTATGCAAGTTATTCTTAATATATAAGACGTGTTTTTTTCAAAAAGGTTGCATCTTGATACAAATTATATCATACGCAGAATTAAAATTCAATATATCAAAAGATTAAGTTTTCTTAATAAATAAAGCCGCCATTTGGCGGCTTTATTTTTTATTATGTCATACTATCAAAACTCATCGAAAGACGAAAGCAAAGCGATAAGCTTTTGCTTTTGATTTTCGTTAAGTCTTCTCAATGCCCTTGTAAGCTCATCAGTAGTTTCGTCATAATCAAAGAACTGCGAAATCGTAATGCCTAACGCATTGCATATGTAAGAAAGGTACTCAACCGTGGGTTGCTTGTTACCGTGTTCGATATCACGAAGATAACTTTGCGATACACCGGCAAGGTTAGCCAACTTATTAACAGTAATATTCTTCTTCTGTCTGAAATAAGTTATACGTTCCCCAACTTTCATACTACCCCCACCCCCATTTCGGAATTTTATATAGAAACCTACACTCTGTAATGTAAGTTGCTGTGGCAATGATTGACAGTCTTCTTTGTCAAGTTAATTATAACATATTTTAATAAATTATATTACATCTATCAAGATAATTATTATATCAAATTGAGTTTTTTCGTCATAATGTGACGAGAAATTAAAAATAACAAAATTACCACAACTATATCGATAATTAATGACATCAATGATGCCTGTGCAAAAGATGTGACGTCAAAATTTATGCTCGAGCCGGGGACGAGTAATGATTCGCCTGCAATAAAAGCGGATTCAATAACCGACAAAATTGTGTTCATAACTAAATTATAAACATAATACACACCGAATGTTGCAAGCAAACGGTATCTGCTTGCAAGCTGTCCGACAGAAAAAGAAAATATAATGACAATGGGGGTTGAAATGAGCATTACTGCAAAATTAACAAAGAGTATGACGAAAAACAGTGTAATTGATCTTGCATCAAGATTTAAAACAGTGCGTGCCATGAATGCAAGATAATCGGCTGCAAGTTCAATTATTCCGACGATATCACCGCTTACACCTTGTGAATATGCAATCGTAAGTATAGGTAAAACTATGCTTATCAAAAGCACAATAATGCCTGTTATCTGCCAGAATGCGTATAAAAGCACCTTGCTCCATATTATCTGCGCACTTGTGACGGGAAGCGTAAATGTCAGATATCCTTCATCGGAATACAAATTCTTGTATACTCTGACCGCAACGACTAAAAATCCCGAAAGTGAAACCGCAAAAAGCGAAAAAATATACGGTAAAAATGATATCAGTGAGAATATGGAAACATATTCAACCGTCTGTGAAAGAAGTATGGTCGCCGAAAGGAAAACGGAAAGTGCCACAGCTGCTAAATATATAAACAGCATAGCACGGTATGAAAATTTCATATCATATTTAAATAGCTTCCTTAACATCTGAATACCTCCCTGAACAGCTCGTCTATAGATTTATTGTGACGTGCCTTTAATTCATCTACAGGAGATGTAAGAATTATTTTTCCGTAAGACAGAAAAATAGCATCGTCAAGCACCGCTTCAACATCTGATATCAAATGTGTTGAAATTATGACTGTTGAATTTTCCGCATAATTTTTGAGAATTGTATTTAAAATGAATTCTCTTGCGGCAGGGTCAACGCCTGCAATCGGTTCATCGAGTATATATATTTTTGCCTTTCTGCTCATAACCAATGCAAGCTGAAGCTTTTCTTTTCCGCCCTTTGACATGGCTTTAATTTTTCTTTTCGGATCTATATTGAGCTGTGTCATAAGCTCCTTAGCCTTAACAGCATCAAAATCAGAGTAAAAATCGGAGAAAAATCCAAGAGTTTTTTCAGCTGTCAGAGTTTCATCAAGATACGTTCTTTCGGGCAAATAAGAAATGTTCTTTTTGCTTTCAACACCGACAGGCGAACCGCATACTCTTATTTCACCCATTGTTGGCGTCAGAAGTCCCGCCGTCAGCTTAATGAGTGTTGTTTTACCGCTTCCGTTAGGGCCTAAAAGTCCGACAATTCTTCCTTCGCCTATATCGAGATTTATTCCTGTAAGTGCGGGAAATGCACCGTAATTTTTGCCTATATCTCTGTATTCGATATATGCCATTGATCTATCCCCCTAAAGTTTAATAAAATAATGATACAGCAGTCAATATATTTTTTCAAGTAAAATAATATATTATTGTATCAATATTTATATGTACATTTTTTAAATAAAAATACCACCCGAAAAAGATATACTCTCTTTTCCGGGTGGATTTTATACAATCAGTAATTTGTACCTATAAGGCAATATTTACAAAGAATTGTATTAGCCGAAATAATCTACAGCCGCACTTGCGTCAGAATCTGTTATAACACCGTCACCGTCAACATCAGCCGCTGCCTTGTATTCGATAGCAGTACCATTGTTAAGGAACTTCTTCATTCTGATGATGTCCTTACCGTTGGAGATACCGTCGCCATTGATATCAGCTGTGATAATGATAACAACTTCGTCATCAATTGCATCACCGTTGTAATATCTTGCCTTGCAACCTGTACCTACACGTGCATCGCTTGAAAGTGTCTTGCCGTTTGCATCAACTATTGTACAAGTTTCGTTGAACATAGCCTTCAAATCTGCAGCTGTAGCACCTGCTGTGATATTCTTGATGATGCTTACATCTTCAGATCTGTCGATAACAACACCGAGCTCCTCTTTAGCTGTGAGCTTCATCTTTACATTAACTGTAACAGTACCGATCTTGATTTCATAACCGTTCTTTGCAATAGCACCGATCTTAACTGTGTGCTTACCGGGTGCCCAGTTTGCAGTTGAAATGTCACCGTCAAAAGCGTTACCGCTTGCACATGCATCCTTGTAAGGAGCGTATGTTTCGATAGCATACAAGTCTTCTCTTACGCCTACATTTTTGAAGTTGATTTTGGAACCGTCATCAACTGTGTAGAAGAAAGAAGAGATACCGGAGGGATGGAGACCCCAACCTGCTGTAAAGAAGCTTTCGCCCTGAAGAACATCAACATCCTTGGGATTCGGGAAGTCGAGTGAAGAATGTGCACCTTCAGCAGCAGTTACCTTGATATTGACCTTCTGGTCAACTGCGTAATCTTCGTCAACGAAGAGATAAAGTACGTAATCACCGGGAGTGAGAGCACCTCTGTCATTGTCCTTGATACCTTCGGATTTGGGCATGTTTGCAGTAATTTCGTTCTTACCCATTTCATACCAGAATATTGACTTAACAGAACCGGGGGTTTCACCTGCTTTAAAGAGACCTACCCATGCATAATCATGTGCGCCCTTTGCAGTAAATTCAATTCCTTCGTCAGCAGGAACTGTTGTCTTGGGAACTGTGAGGTATGTTGAACCGGGCTGAGGATACAAGAATATGTTGTATCTTACAACATTGTATGTACCGCCGTTCTTTGTATAACCTCTTATATCGATAGTATTCATACCGACATTAAGACCGCCTGTGCTTATCTTAAAGCCGAATGCGTTAACATCGTTCTTGTTGTAAGAAGGATATGCATTTGCAACGTCCTGACGGAAAGAAACACCGCCTTCGGGAAGATCGCCCCAAGATGTGTTGTTGATATTCCACTGGAAGTTTGTTGTACCGTTAGAGTGAATACTCCAGCCCTGGAAAGAAAGCTCTTCACCCTTTGTAGCTGTGATATCGTGAGTAACTCTTTCATTTGTCTTGGAAACACATTCTGTACCGGAAATATCTACGTTATTTACATAAGTTGAAGCCTGTGTGTTGTCACCTGTTGTGTAAGCGGGCTTACAGATGTAAACGATGTATGTATTGGAAATGGAGTATGACTTTGGTGCAACAGCACCGCCGTTTGTATCCTCTGCTAAAGCATAGCTTGTGTTACCCTCTACTGTGTAAACTGTGCCGTTAGAATAACCTGTTACAATACCGATATGGTTTGTGGGGTTGGAGTTACGGGGGGACTTGAAGTAGATAATGTCACCTGGAATAGGTGTGTAGCCGCCCGCAGCAACTGTTGAACGCTTATAAGCACGACCTTGCTCCTGGAACCATCCAAGACCTGTAGGAGTATATGCATGGTATGTAATAATAGAACTTGAAACACCTGCAACATGAGCACACCATGATACGAACATAGCGCACCACATATCCTGCATTCCGTACCAATCGCCGTACTCTGTGTAGTTACCGCTACCGCCGGATTCACCTGAAAGCTGGCCTTTATAGCCTTCCATGTAACCTTCCTGTGATTTAGCAATCGCAACGATGTCAGCACGCTGAACACCTGAAAGCTGGACAGCTATAAGTCTTTGGTAATATTTACCGCTTGCGTATGAGCTTGAACCGTTGTATGTAAGAGCATCAACTTTTACTACAGGCATAGCCGCAAATATAAAAGTAAATGCCAAAATCAATGCAACAGCGCTCAAAAGTTTAGAAGAAACTGTTTTCATTTATTCTTTCTGCCTTTCTTTTGCCGTAACGGCAAATTGTAAAATAATAACGCATGAGATGAACAAACATCTCTCACCATCACTATTGTATCACATTTCCATTCAAATTGTCAAGAAAAAACGGAGGATAATGATTAACAATAATTTTCAGAGATTTTTGTGCAACTTGCATAATTTTTGATTTATGTTTTTATTTAAGATACTGCAAAACACCAAAATCAACTCAAACATGTATTTTCTATTTTTTTTAGTCGAATTGGATATATCAAACGATCATTTGATACACATGCATCTTCACATCACACGCAATAAGTAACACGCATATATTCCAATTATTTAAAACGGTTTGTATTATTACAATGATGGTGCGGATGTTTTCGGTATAATGTTATTCGCCCTGCGAATAACATTTCATGTTTGCAAAGCAAACATTTCAAGCGGCTTTACCGCATTTCATGCCGAAGGCATTTCATTTTTAAAACCGTTTATGTTCGTTTCATTCAGCGCACCGATGTAGGGGCAGATTACATATCTGCCCGTACGGTATAATGTTATTCGCCCTGCGAATAACATTTCATGTTTGCAAAGCAAACATTTCAAGCGGCTTGCCGCATTTCATGCCGAAGGCATTTCATTTTTAAAACCGTTTATGTTCGTTTCATTCAGGCGCACCGATGTAGGGGCATATTCCATATCTGCCCGTACGGTATAATGTTATTCGCCCTGCGAATAACATTTCATGTTTGCAAAGCAAACATTTCAAGCGGCTTCACCGCATTTCATGCCGAAGGCATTTCATTCCAAACGGTGCCCTGTCGCTGCGGCGGGACTACTCATAACCAAAAGCCTTTATTGTTGAACACTAACATAAAATGCGCAGGAACGAGTCCTGCGCATCTTATATTTGATATGGATAATAAATGTATTATATAATATTTTAATTATTCTTATTATCTATTATCTTGCACGCTTTGCGGATTTAGCTGTTATTGTAGCAACTGCGCAAGCACAGAGGAACATCAACGCTATCGCAACAAATGCATCGGATGTGTTGGGGTTTTCAGACCAAGAAGCAACCAAAACAACATCAGAGTTTACAACAAATGTATCACCGGGGTTGTAAAGCTGACCGTCAACGCTGGATATCCAACCGTTGAATGTGAAACCGTCATATACAGGAATAATGGGAGATACTGTATAAACAGTACCGCCGAGTATGCTGTATGTAGCATCGGGAACTGCAATTTCAACTTCTTCAACGCCATCCTGGTAAACTACGGAATATGTTATAACATCTTCAGGAATCTTTTCCCAAGTACCTACAACAACGACATCAGCCTCGGGCATCAAGAACGCACGGTTATTAACCTCAACAGTTTCAACCGTCCAACCCTTGAAGAAATATCCTTCAGCAGAAGGTTCGGAAGCCAGAATTACTACAACACCGGGCAAGTACTTCATGCTTGCGGGAAGTGCAGGAGCGTTTTCGGGAATTTCGCCTTCATACTTGTATGTTACTTCATACAAATCGGGATCAATAACCGGAGGTATAATGATCGGAGGAATGATCGGGGGAATATCGGGATCATCGGGATCAGGATCTACAGGATCTGTTACTTCGGGATCTGTTACAACAGGTTCTGTTTCGATAGGATCTGTTTCTTCAGGCTCTGTTACAACAGGATCTGTTTCTTCGGGCTCTGTTACAACGGGATCTGTTTCTTCGGGTTCTGTCACAACAGGGTCTGTTTCTTCAGGTTCTGTTACAACAGGATCTGTTTCTTCAGGCTCTGTTACAACAGGATCTGTTTCCTCAGGCTCTGTTACAACAGGATCTGTTTCAGCGGGTTCTGTTACAACGGGGTCTGTTTCAACAGGCTCTGTAACAGGGGGAATGATAGGCGGCCAAATGGGCGGAGGACAAGGACAATCTATTCTGTCCCAAATACCTTTTATGATAACATTGTGATGGGGCATTATGAATGCACCGTCATTTTCACAAGCGCCGACTACATACCAGCCTTTGAATATATATCCGGGAACTTCGGAAGGAGTAGGAGCAACAGTTACTGTTTCGCCTGCCTTATACCAAGCATCCTCGGGAAGCTTATCAGCTGTCAGGGGAACTTCGCCCAAGTATACATATTCAACCTTATGCTGAACCTTGGGAACCCAGTGACCGTAGAACTGAACGTGCTTCATAGGCATTGTAAATTCGCCGTCGATAACAAATGCATCAACTGTGAACCAACCTACAAATACGAAATCGTCCATTACGGGAACATCTTTAACTGCAATATCGGGTGTGAGCTGATCATAGAACTCAATTGCAGGGGGAACAGGTGCGCCAAACGGAACAATACCTGTGTAGTGGTATGTTACGGAATATTTGAACGCAGGAATTACAGGAGGTGTACATTCCTTTTCCCAAACGCCCTTGATAACAACGCAGTTGTGGGGCATTTCAAATGAACCGTCTGCAGCATCAGCACCTACAACTGTCCAGCCCTTGAATGTGTATCCGGGAACTTCGGAGGGAGTAGGAGCAACAGTTACTGTTTCGCCTGCCTTGTACCAAGCATCCTCGGGAAGCTTGTCAGCTGTAAAAGGAACTTTGCCTTCATATTTATATTCAACTTTATACTGTGCCTTGGGAACCCAGTGACCATAGAACTGAACGTGCTTCATAGGCATTGTAAATTCACCGTCAACAACGAATGCGTCAACTGTGAACCAACCTACGAACACGAAGTCATCCATTACAGGAATATCTTCAACTGCAATACCGGGTGTAAGCTGATCGTAGAACTTGATTGCGGGAGGAAGCGGTGCACCGAAAGGAACAATACCTGTATAATGATATGTTACAGAATACTTAATTGCGGGAGGTGTGCACTTCTTTTCCCATACGCCCTTGATAACAACTTCGTTTTCGGGCATTGTAAACTGACCGTCTGCTTCTTCAGCACCTTCGACTGTCCAGCCGAGGAATACGTATCCTTCAACTTCGGAAGGATCGTCAGCTACTGTAACAACTTCGCCGGCTTCATATTCCTTTGTTTCGGGAAGGGGATCAGCATTGTAGGGAACGTCGCCTACGTAGATGTATGAAACAGCAAATTTTTCAGCAGGCTTGAGTTCATACTGATGAACTATTGTCTGAACGCCGGATTCAGCATCAACGGATGTTGTTGCAAGACCGTCAAATTCTGATGTATTGCCGTCATTGTCTGTGTATACAGACTTTACGTACTGATAAATAACACCTTCAGCATCTGTGTAGCAAGGCTTTGCTGCCTCAAAAACAAACTGCTTTGCCGTGAAGTCTGTTATCATCTTGTCGTAGTATATTTCGGGTGTAAGTTCAGCGGGAAGTCCTGATGCGGATATCGTAAGACTGCCTACTTCGTAGTGTGCCATAGGAACCGGGAAATCGAGATTGTACTCTGTTCCGTCTGCTATAGTACATTCAAAAGCTGCTGAATTGTTGAGTGCGATGTCATATTCGCCTACAACAACATACTCATCTTTGAGCTTAACTGTGTATGTGATCTCATCCTTTTCGCCTTCAGCGATAAAACCGCCTTCGGGAACCCATGACAATGTTGTACGGTCATCGGAAATCACGAGATCACCTGCAGCTGCAGAATTGATTTCAACCAATTCAACCGCATCGCCCATTATATCGGTGATCATAGCGGATGTTGAATCGAGATAAGAACCGAGAACTGTTTCAAGGTCAATACCGTCTTCAACATGGTGGTAACGGCCTTCTGATGCAAGCTCTTCAAGAGTACTTGAAGTGTAGAGGAAGCCTACACAGTCAATGATAACGCCTTCAGCCTTGAGATTGTCAGCGGCAACTGCAGGAAGTGAACCTGTGTACTCACCGTCGCAAAGGATAAGCATCATCTTTGTTGTGTTGGGGTTATCAGAGAACTGTTCCTGTGCGTTGAGAATACCGCTGCGGATATTTGTCATTTCAGCAAAATGCTTCTTGTGTTCAACAGGAATGCTTTCGCAAATAGCATCAACTGAATCATCCGAAAGCTTTGTCATAGGAACATCGGTATAACCCTTGTTACCGAATGTACAAACGGAAATTGAAGCACCTTCAACAGTATCGTTCAATTCTGCGATGAATTCACGCAAAGCTGTACCGAGTATGTACTGTCTTGACTGTTCAAGAGTTGTGCCCTTGCAAAGGTTACCTGCAAGACCTGAATGTGTATGCTCAGTCTTTTCACATCCGTTCTTACGGCATGTAAAATTGTGACGATGCTCTTCCTGAGTACACCATGCCATGGAGCCGGAGATGTCATAGAGAACAACAAGCTCCAAGGGCTTTGTGTAAAGATCCTGCAAAGCCTCAACGGAAAGTGTTACCTCCCATTTATCGTCAGCAACGCGTTCTGCCGTTTTGGAAACGGTAACTACGTTTTCTTCTGTCTTCACGTCGGGCACGAGTGCGTTGCCTGCACCTGCGGACAGCGGCAAAAGCTGTAACACAAGTGAAAGCATAATAACCATCACAGTTACCTTACGAAAGACATTTTTGATGTTTTTCATACTTTCTACCTCAACTTTCTTGGAAGTACGACAATGCGGAATGACCGCATAAATCATCGAAATTTTTATTTATATTAATATAGCATATAACACCCCTCAAGTCAATAGGTTTTGCAAAAAACTTCATAATGGTGCAATGTTTTTTTACATTTACACCGAAATTGCGGGAAACGACAAAAAAACACGCTGTTATCAGGATATTAGTTTGCACTTTTTTTACAATAAATTCACTTTTATCAATCCGCCTTTATATTGAAAAGCGCGATAATACATGATATCATACACAAAATGATATGAGGTTACAGATCATGAAGCTTGAAAATTTCGTTTCCAAAGGTAAAAATTTGATAGTCACTCCGGGTTTTTGCGATATGCATGTGCATTTCAGAGAGCCCGGATTTTCTTATAAAGAAACCATAAAAACAGGCAGTCTTGCTGCGGCATCCGCAGGTTACACCCACGTTTGCACAATGCCCAATTTAGACCCTGCGCCCGACTGCGAAAAAAATTTAAAAAGACAGCTTGATACAATTGAAGCAGATGCAGTTATAAACGTCATACCTTACAGCTGTATCACAGAAAAAAGGCTTGGAGAAAAGACCGTTGACTTTGTTGAAATGTCAAGATATACAAAGCTTTTTTCCGATGACGGATCGGGTGTGCAAAACGATAAAATAACAAAAGAAGCTATGGAAAAATGTGCTTCTGCAGGCGGTATTTTCGCCGCACACTGTGAGGTCAATTCCCTCTTGAGGGGCGGATATATACACGACGGAGAATATGCAAAAAATCACGGTCACAAGGGCATTTGCTCCGCAAGCGAATATGAGATGATTGAGCGTGATCTGGCACTTGCCGAAAAGACGGGCTGCCGTTATCACGTGTGTCACATTTCCGCTAAGGAAAGTGTTGATCTTATCAGAAAAGCAAAGCAAAAGGGACTGCCTGTAACCTGTGAAACAGCGCCGCATTATTTAGTGCTTTGCGATGATGATTTAAAGGAAGACGGCAAGTTTAAAATGAATCCTCCGTTGCGCAGTAAAAGTGATAAAAATGCGCTTATTCAGGGGATAATTGACACTACAATAGATGTTATTGCGACTGACCATGCACCGCATTCGGCAGATGAAAAATCCAAGGGACTTGCAGGAAGCGCATTCGGCATAACAGGTCTTGAAACGTCCTTTTCTATCCTTTATACCTACCTTGTAAAAGCAGGTGTAATAACGCTTGAAAAGCTTATAGAGCTGATGGCTGTAAATCCTAAAAAGATACTCGGTATTCCGCTTGACAACAAAAATTTTTCAGTAATCGACCTTGATGCCGAATATACGGTTGATCCGTCAAAATTCATCTCAATGGGCAAATCAACTCCCTTCGAAGGCATGAAGGTTTTCGGAAAAAATATTCTGACCGTCTGCAGCGGAAATGTTGTATGGGGAGAAAATTTTTCCTTTAAGTCTTGAATTGATCCGCAAGATATTATATAATGAGATAAATACTACTTTTTTGAGGATTATAATGATATTCACCGTTAAAACGAATGAAAAAATTGCAAAAGATGTGTATTTGATGACACTTTCCGGTGACACATCGAAAATAACATCCCCGGGTGGATTTGTTGAGCTTGAGCTTCCGGGGCTCTATCTTCGCCGTCCGATATCCGTATGCGATGTTCAGGGTGACACGCTCACGCTTATTTACAAGGTCGTAGGTGTCGGAACAGATGCTATGCGCAAGTACGGAAGCGGTACAAGGCTTGATCTGCTCACAGGGCTCGGAAACGGCTTTTATCTTGATGCCGACACAAAAAATCCGCTTCTTGTAGGGGGCGGTGTTGGCGTTCCTCCGCTTTATATGCTTTGCAAAAGGCTTATAGAAAAAGGTGTGAGTCCGTCTGTTATTCTCGGCTTCAACACAAAAGACGATGTGTTTTACAAGGACGAGTTTGAAGCCCTCGGCGTAAAGGTAACGGTAACTACAGCCGACGGAAGCTATGGCACAAAAGGCTTTGTAACAGATGCGCTTGATGCTCACACGTACGATTATACATACGCTTGCGGTCCGCTTCCGATGCTCAAGGCGCTTTATGACCGTGCGGGTGTCGGTGGCGAATATTCATTTGAAGCAAGAATGGGGTGCGGATTCGGTGCATGCATGGGTTGCTCCATTCCCACCAAAAACGGAATGAAGCGTGTATGCAAGGAAGGTCCTGTGTTTAAAAAGGAGGAGATAGTATGGCAGATTTAAGCGTTAAATTATGCGGTCTTACCCTCGATAACCCCGTAATTCCGGCAAGCGGATGCTTCGGATACGGCAAGGAATTTTCTGAATATTACGATATAAATATACTCGGTTCATTTTCATTCAAGGGCACAACAAGATATCCGAAGGACGGTAACGAACAGCCAAGAATTGCGGAATGTTATTCGGGTATGCTCAATTCCGTGGGACTTCAAAATCCCGGTATACACCGTGTTATCGAGCATGAATTGCCCGAAATGAAAAAATATTTCAATAAAAAAGTCATCGCAAATATAAGCGGTGACAAAATTGAAGATTACGTATACACAGCCTCGCTTATCGACAAGGAAGATCAGGTCGGTATAATAGAAGTTAATATTTCCTGCCCCAATATTCACGGCGGCGGTATGGCTTTCGGAACCGATCCTGAAGTAGCGGCAGAAGTCACCGCACGTGTCAAAGAGGTCACAACAAAGCCGATATTTATTAAACTGACACCCAATGTTACAGACATAGTATCTATCGCAAAAGCGTGTGAAAATGCGGGTGCTGACGGTCTTTCACTTATAAACACCGTCCAGGGAATGAGAATAAACATAAAAACGGGTAAGCCTGTTTTGGGACGCAAAATGGGCGGTATGTCAGGCCCTGCCGTCTTTCCTCTTGCGCTTCGCATGGTATATCAGGTTGCAAATGCAGTGTACGTTCCCGTTATAGGTATGGGCGGTGTATCAAGTGCCTCAGACGTTGTTGAAATGATGATGGCAGGTGCTACTGCCGTTCAGGTAGGTGCGGCAAACCTTGTAAATCCTTACGCTTGCAAGGAAATTATTGAAGAACTTGACGGGCTTATTACAAAGCTCGGTTATGAAAAAATAAGTGATATTATAGGAGTGTGTAAGTAATGGGACGTGATGTAATTATTGCCTGCGATTTTCCGAGCAAAGAAAAGACTGTAGATTTCATATCGCACTTTAAAGGCTATTCACCGTATTTTAAAATAGGCATGGAGCTGTTTTATGCGGAAGGTCCGCAGATCGTTTACGAAATCAAAAACCGTGGATATAAGGTATTCCTTGATCTCAAGCTTCACGATATTCCCAACACGGTCAAAAAGGCAATGGCTTCCCTTTCAAAGCTTGACGTGGATATATGCAATCTGCATGCCGCAGGCGGAAGCGAAATGATGAAGTATGCACTTGAAGGTCTTACAAGACCTGACGGAAGCCGTCCGCTTTTGATCGCTGTAACACAGCTCACTTCAACGAGTGAGGAGCGCATGAGAAATGAGCTTCTTATCGAAAAGCCCCTTAAAGAGGTAGTTATGAGCTATGCAAGAACTGCATGTGACTCCGGTCTTGACGGTGTTGTTTGCTCTCCCCTTGAAGTGCCCGAGGTTAAATCTGCGTGCGGAAAGTCATTTTTGACAGTAACACCCGGAATTCGCTTCGCTGACGGCGATGTGGGAGATCAGGTAAGAATTACAACGCCCGCAAAGGCAAATGAGCTTGGAAGCGATTACATCGTTGTCGGCAGACCCATAACTGCCGCTGAAGATCCGCTTGCAAAATATATAGAATGTGTAGAGCAATTCGTTAAATAAGAGAGGTATTTGGAAATGAAAGAGCTTATAGCAAAGGATTTACTTTCAATAAAGGCGGTTTTTCTCCGTCCCGAGGAACCGTTCACATGGGCAAGCGGAATAAAAAGCCCCATTTACTGTGATAACAGACTTACTCTCACAGCTCCCGCTGTAAGAGATGATGTTGAAAACGGTCTTGTTGAGGTCATAAAGCGTGAATATCCCGAATGTGAAGCCCTTTTCGGCACAAGCACGGCAGGTATTGCACATGCGGCGATCTGCGGTCACATCATGGGCTTGCCTATGGGTTATGTACGTTCAGGCGCAAAGGACCACGGACGCGGCAATCAGATAGAGGGCAGACTCGAAAAAGGTCAGAAGGTGGTCGTTGTTGAAGATCTTATCTCAACAGGCGGAAGCGTAATTGAAGTTGTAAACGTGCTTCGTGAAGCAGGCGCTGAGGTCCTCGGTATTGCAAGCATATTCACATACGGAATGAAAAAAGGTCTTGACCGTCTTGCTGAAGCAAACGTCAAGAACGTATCACTTACCGACTTTGATGCTGTTGTTGACACAGCCGCAAAGGAAGGCTACATCAAGTCAGACGACCGTGAAAGACTTATAAAATTCAGAAACAATCCGTCTGACGAATCCTGGATAAATGGCTGATAATGGACATTTTACGGCTTGTTTTAAGTAAAACACGTTCATGTATACAAAATGAAGAAATGATAAGACCCCACGACAGAATTGCCGTGGGGTTATCAGGCGGTAAGGATTCTGTGTCACTTCTTTACGCACTCAAAAAGCTGTCGGGGTTTTACCCTGTTCCGTTTGAAGTGTGCGCCATCAGTGTAGATAACGGATTTGGAAGTGACAGTTTTTCAAAAATGGAGGAATTCTGTAAAAGGCTTGAAATAGAATACAAAATTATCAAAACAGATATTTTTTCTATCATCAAAAACGCAGATGACCCGTGCGCTGTATGCGCCAAAATTAGAAGACGGGTTTTGTGTGATACAGCCCTTGAAATGGGCTGTCAATCAATAGCGCTTGCGCATACTGAAGACGATGCGGCGCAAACAGCGCTTATGAATATTCTTTTTTGCGGTAAGGCTGAAACATTCCTGCCTGTTACAGAATATGAAAATCTCCGTATAATAAGACCGTTTTTCACCCTGCCCGAAAGGTACACAGAACAGCTCACGAAAGAGCTTTCGCTTCCCGTTTGCAAAAGTCTTTGTCCGTATGACAAAAAAACACACAGACAAACAGTGAAAGAAATGATAGAGAGATCTGACAGAATAAACAGGGGCACAAACCACCGCATTTTACGTGCAATTCAAAATAAAACAAATGAATAAAAAACACTCCCGAGGAAAAAATATCATCGGGAGTGATTTTTATGAGACTCAGTTCAAATCCGCCCGACAATGCGGGCAAATATGAAATTTCCCAAAAATTCTGCGACAATTTGGGATTCAGCGTAATTGTACAAAAAAATCAGGAAAGCGGAGAGGAAAAGTGCCTTTCCTCATCACTTTGCGGAAATAAAGAATGCAGTCAGTCACCGTAACCGTCGGGATTCATCTTCTGCCATCTTGCGACATCTTCGCACATACGGTCAACACCGTATTCGGCACTCCAGCCCAAAAGCTCTTTTGCAAGTGAAGGATCTGCGTAACATTCAGGCGCATCGCCCGGACGTCTTTCCGTCACCTTGAACGGAACGGTGATACCCGATGCCTTTTCGTATGCACGCACAAGCTCAAAAACGGAATAACCGTTACCCGTGCCGAGGTTTACCGCCTTGGCACCTTTATTTTTACGCATATAGTTAAGGGCGCAAACATGGCCTTTTGCAAGGTCAACAACGTGAATATAATCACGCACACCGCTTCCGTCACGTGTGGGATAGTCATTTCCGTAAACGCTGAGAATAGGAAGCTTACCCGATGCGACCTTACAGATATAAGGCATAAGGTTGTTGGGTATTCCCTTGGGATCTTCGCCTATAAGTCCGCTTTCATGCGCCCCGATGGGATTGAAATATCTCAAAAGCACGACGGAAAAATCAGCATCAGACACACACAAGTCACGCAAAATCTCCTCAATAAACAGCTTTGTTCTGCCGTAAGGATTTATTGCTCTTATCGGAAAATCTTCTTTTATCGGCACTGTGTCCGGTATTCCGTAAACAGTTGCAGATGATGAAAATACAATTCTCTTACAACCGTATTTCTTCATCATTTTTATAATATTGAATGTCGAACCAAGGTTATTTTCATAATACATCAAAGGCTCTGCAACGCTTTCGCCTACCGCCTTGTATCCTGCAAAATGAATAACCTCATCTATTTTATATTCGTTAAAAAGCTTTTCTGTTTCAGCTTCGTTGCAAAGATCAACCTTTTTAAAAGGAATGTCCTTGCCTGTTATTTTTTTAAGTCTGTTTAAAACCTCGGGCTTACTGTTTGAAAAATTGTCGGCAACAATTATTTCCTCGCCCGCATTTAAAAGTTCGATACAAGTGTGAGAACCGATAAAACCTGTTCCGCCTGTTACAAGAACTGCCATAAATTAAACCACCGTTTCTTTAAAAATATTCGGAGTTGATAAAATTATCAACCCCGATCTTTATTAACCCCAAAGATTTTCGGGATATGTACCGTTTTCGGTCATTTTGCGGATAGACTCAACAACGCCTTCTCTGTCTTCCTTGTAGGTAACACCGTACCACTTTGACGGAGTTGTAACAACATCAACCGTGCAGTCACCTCGTTTCATCATTGCCTGAACAACAAACGGCAGGAAAAGTTCCTTTTTCTCTGTGTTTATGTTTTCCTTGAGAAATTCAACAAATGCACCTTTGAGTTCCGCAAAAAAGTCGGGTGTGAATGCCCAGCAGTTCATCGACACAGGTGTGTCATTTGCCAAAGGTATCCATTTATCTGTTTCCTCATCGAGGTATTCTATACCGTTTTCACTCTTCTGTATCTTGCTTCTTTCAACAACGTCTGCAAGCTTGCCGTTTGAAACCTCACAAACACCTCTTGATACAGTACCGTTTTCAGTTACCGTATTTTCGACTCTGTAGCCTACCATACAGTAGTTTCCTGCATTTGCGCCTTTGATATGCTTTGCAAGAAGCTCAAACGATTCACGACCGTAAAAATCATCGGCGTTGATTACCGCAAATCCGCCCTCTGAAACACTTTCTGCGCACAGAACAGCATGACCTGTACCCCACGGCTTTACACGTGTATCGGGGCAAGTGAAGCCTTCGGGCAGATCGTTAAGTCCCTGAAAAGCATACTCAACCTTAATGCCCTTTATTCTTGAGCCGACAGTCTGTCTGAATATTTCTTCATTTTCCTTTTTGATAACGAATACAACCTTATCAAATCCTGCCTTTGCGGCATCGTAAACGGAATAGTCAACGATAAATTCACCGCAAGGACCTATGGGATCTATCTGTTTCAAGCCGCCGTAACGTGAACCCATTCCTGCAGCCATAACGATTAATGTCATCTTTATTTCTCTTCCTTTATTTTTATCAGCCCTGAACGCTGTAGTTAGGTGCTTCTTTAGTGATACTGATATCGTGAGGATGCGATTCACGCAAGCCTGCACCTGTAATCTTTACAAACTGACCGTTTTCACGCAGTTCCGCAACAGTGTGCGCACCGCAGTAACCCATACCTGAACGAAGACCTCCGACAAGCTGGTATACAGTATCGGAAAGCGGACCCTTGAAAGGAACACGTCCTTCAACGCCTTCGGGAACGAGCTTTTTGTTGCCTTCCTGGAAATATCTGTCCTTTGAACCCTTTTCCATAGCAGCAAGCGAACCCATACCTCTGTAGACCTTGAAGCGTCTGCCCTGGAATATTTCGCAATCGCCGGGGCTTTCTTCACAGCCTGCAAAGAGTGAACCGATCATAATAACTTCAGCACCTGCGGCAATTGACTTTACACAGTCACCGCTGTACTTGATACCGCCGTCAGCAATTACAGGAATACCGTATTTATCAGCTTCGCATGCAACGTCATATATAGCTGTAACCTGCGGAACACCGATACCTGCAATAATTCTCGTTGTACAGATAGAACCGGGACCTATACCTACCTTAACGGCATCAGCACCTGCGGCAATAAGATCGTGTGCGGCAGCTGCCGTTGCGATATTTCCTGCAATAAGCTGTGCTTCGGGGAATGCATTCTTTATCTTTTCAACGCATCTCATGATACCCTGTGAATGTCCGTGTGCGGAGTCAAGCACGAGCACGTCAGCGCCTGCTGTCAGAAGCTTTTCTGCACGGTCAAGCACGTCTGCCGTAACACCGATAGCAGCACCTACAAGAAGTCTGCCCGCTGAATCCTTTGCGGAGTGAGGATACTTGAGAGCTTTCTCAATGTCCTTAATTGTAATAAGTCCTGCAAGCTTACCGTCATCGTCGATAAGGGGAAGCTTTTCTATTTTATGACGCTTGAGTATATCCTGTGCCTGGTCAAGCGTTGTTCCCTTCGGAGCAACAACAAGATTGTCCTTCGTCATAACATCCTTGATAAGACCGTTATGATTGTCAAGAAAACGCATGTCACGGTTTGTTATGATACCGATGAGCTTTTTGTTTTCATCGCATATCGGAACACCGGAAATGCGGTACTTTTTCATAAGCGCATCAGCTTCATAAACATAGTTATCTGCACCGAGATAAAAGGGGTCTGTGATTACACCGTTTTCAGAACGCTTAACGCGCTGTACTTCATCCGCCTGAATATCAATAGGCATATTCTTGTGGATTATACCTATACCGCCCTCTCTTGCCATGGCAATAGCAAGTCCTGATTCGGTAACCGTGTCCATAGCGGCACTCATAAGCGGAATGTTCAGAGAGATCTTTTTTGTCAGACGAGTAGAAAGATTGATATCTGCAGGAAGAATATCGCTTTTAGCAGGTATCAGCAACACATCGTCAAAGGTCAAGCCTTCTTTTACAAACTTTTCTTTTACGTTACAGTTAAACATTTTGCACCCCTTCTTTTCTCACATTATTCAATTTTTTGCGGCACTTTTTGCCATTTATTTAACTAAATATTATATATGGATAAGTGTACATTGTCAACACAACTTTGTGTTAATTTACAAATTATTAATTTCAGAAGTTGATTTCATTCTTCCTTATGTAGTCAAGTATCTCGTTTCTTGTCGGAATTGAATCCACGTCACCCGTGCGTGACTCCGACATTGCATATGCAACATTTCCGAATACAACACTTTGTCTGAAATTTTGTGTTTTCATATACTGCGTTACAACAGCAGCACCGAATATTTCAAACGCCCCTCCGATGTCAACGGTGTTATTGCCAAACGGTTCAACTATGTAATGATATTTTCCGTCGTATATAAACGTCCCTCTCTCACCGCCAAGACGTATTACACACCGCTTTGCGGAAAAACGTGAAGAAAGTGTAATACACGCCTGCAGGCATTTTTCGATATCCTGCATTTCAACACCGCAGTACGAGTAGACCTCAGATGAGTCAAGTATGATCATTTCAAGTTCACCGAGTAATGACGGCGAAAGCTCTCCCTTTTTGGCACACGGCTGATAAAACACGGGAATATTCTTTTCTTTTGCAATACGGCACGTCTCGGCAATAATACTGTCGGGAAGCTCCTTTTGCAAAAATACAGCATCGGGAATTGATGCAAACGCTACCTCCAGATCATCTGTTTCAAGCGCATAGTTTGCACCGGGAAATTTTACTACCCTCCACGAATTGTCATTTTCAAACAGTGTAAGCTGATAGCCGGTCTTACAGTTTTTTGCCTTTTCCGAATAGCGGAGAGAAACATTGGCAGCTGAAAAGAACTCCGACAGCAATTTTCCGTTTGCATCATTTGCAATCTTTGCGCAAAGAACACTGTCAGCACCGAGTGCTGAAAAAGCAGCGGCTGTAACCGTTCCTCGGCCTCCGGGAAGAAACTCAAAATCCTCACCGTTTTTCTCCTGTGATTTAAGCGGCAAAACCCCTGTTTTTGCACGAAGCGACATATAAACACCGCTTACTGTCAAAATCCTGCACATGTATCGGCACTCCTTCGCATTATAGTGATCTGTTCATATGTAATTATATCATATGATTTTTATTTTGTAAATATTTTTTTATGTTTTTGAAGAAAATATACTTTAAGTCATGAAGAATTAATTATTGGGAAACGTATTAATTTTTTCATCGGATAATAAATTCAAAAAGACCAAAAATAATATTGCCGTTTTAAAACGGTGTGTATTAAAAACAGCACAAAAGGCAATGATAATAAATATATAAAAGTTGAGAAAGGCAATAATAAAATGAATGAATAACAAAAAAAGCAGATTAGGCAAACGGCTTTGCACTTCGTTTTTTGCTTTGCTTGTATGTTTTTCTGCAATTTTCGGCACAGCGGATTATCTGGTAGATGATTCTGTTTCCGTTTTTGCGGGTAATGATGCGGATATTCCGTCATTTGCAAGCATCGGTGAGTTCAAAGACGAAAAAGGCAGCTATACCGTTCCCGTATCACTGATGGGAATAAACCTGAAAAACGTTTCAGTATCTGTTTATGATGATATGCGCCTTATACCGGGCGGCATGCCATTCGGGATCAAGTTCACGACAAACGGTGTACTTGTCGTAGGCATTGGCGAGATCGAAACAGAAAACGGTTATGTGGGTCCTGCAAAAGCTTCGGGAATGCAGGTAAAGGATATAATAGTAAAAGCAAACGGACAGTCAATAAACTCAAATGAAGAATTTACGCAGATCATAGAAAGCTCAAACGGTTCACCAATCGATATGTCGGTTTTGCGTGAAGGCAAGGAATATTCTATGAAAATATCTCCCGTAGCCGATAAAACAGACGGAAGATACAAGGCGGGACTCTGGATAAAGGACAGCACCGCAGGCATCGGAACGGTGACATTTATTGTACCGAATGATAATACATTCGGCGGACTCGGTCATGGGGTATGCGACACGGAAACAAGCGTTCTCATGCCTTTCGGCAAAGGAAATGTGTGCGATGTAAATATAAGCGGAGTTACAAAAGGACAGTCGGGCACTCCGGGAGAGCTAAGGGGATTTTTTGCAAATAACGAAACGGGAAAGCTTTATAAAAATACCGTGTGCGGTGTTTTCGGTAAATTTGATACACCGCCCAAAAACCTCAGAGAGCCGTTACCTATAGGCCTTAAAAGTGAGCTTATCGAAGGTCCTGCACAGGTAATATGCACAACAGCAGAAAACACACCGACTGTGTACGAAATTGAAATCGTTAAAATAAACCGTGACAGCGGTGAAAACAAAAATTTCATCGTTAAGGTAACAGATGAAAGACTCCTCGAAAAAACAGGCGGTATCGTTCAGGGAATGAGCGGCTCGCCGATAATACAAAACGGCAAGCTCGTCGGAGCCGTCACACACGTTTTAATAAACGATCCCACAAAAGGCTACGGCATATTCATAGAAAATATGTTAGGTGCGGCAAAATAACAAATAATACAGAGCGGCAAAATACAGAAGCACTCATAAAACAGTCAGTTTTAAGCGAGTGCTTCTTTTGATTGAAATACAATCATAGAAGATCTGACCGTGTACTTATGAAAATAAAAAATTCAATTGACAATTTTTAAATAAGTGACTATAATAGTCATAATAATGCTGCTAATGGCACCACTTGGTATACAAATCAATACAATTGTCAATAAAAAATGAGTGTTTACAAAATTCTGCTTGACATACATCTTTTCCGTGATATAATGGTAGGACATTATAAAAATTCGGAGAAATAAATGAATCTGGGATTACAATTCTTTTTAAACAGTATTTTGCTCGGGATCGGACTTGCAATGGATGCTTTTTCTGTTTCTCTTGCAAACGGACTCAATGAGCCTAAAATGAGCACACGCAAGATGTGCGGTATTGCCGGAATTTTTGCATTTTTCCAGTATCTGATGCCGATGATCGGCTGGGTTTGCGTACATACCGTAGCGGAACATTTCAAGGCATTTGAAAAGCTGATACCGTGGATAGCACTCGTTTTACTTTTATTCATCGGCGGAAAAATGGTGATTGAGGGAATGAGAGTAAAACAGGACTGCGAGGAAGTTCCGTGTGTAACAATAAGTGCGCTGATCGTGCAAGGTATCGCAACGTCTATTGATGCTTTATCTGTCGGCTTTACAATTGCCGAATACGGCATTTCAGAAGCTCTTATATGCGGCGCTGTTATAGGTGCTGTCACATTTTTGATATGCACAGCGGGCTTATCCTTGGGAAAGCGTTTCGGTGTAGGAATGGCAGGCAAGGCTTCTGTTTTAGGCGGTGCAATACTTATATTTATAGGAATTGAAATATTTGTCAAAGGAATTATATAATTCTCGCCCATCGTAACTGATGGGCTTTTTGTTTCATTTATTTTATAATCAATTGTTATTGACAAATTCCCGCATAAGGTATATAATTATATCGCATTATGGGATGTTTTGCCCATAACTTTAAAAGGAGAACAAATATGCCGAACTATTTTCAGCCCGAGATCGAGTGCGCCTCGACCGACGAATTGCGGGCTATACAAAATGAAAAACTTGTAAAGCAAGTTAAACACGTTTACGACAACGTAAAATATTACAGAGATCTTATGGACGAAAAGGGTGTTAAACCCGAAGATATAAAGTCAATTGATGACCTTCACAAGCTTCCCTTTCTCACAAAAGCGGATCTGCGTGATGCATACCCCTACGGTCTTTTGGGAACAGATCTCAAAAACTGTGTAAGAATACAGTCAACAAGCGGAACTACAGGACGCCGTGTGGTTGCCTTCTACACACAGAAAGATATTGACCTTTGGGAAGACTGCTGCGCCCGTGCAATAGTTGCCGCAGGCGGTAATGACGGAGACGTTTGTCAGGTCGCATACGGCTACGGACTTTTCACAGGCGGTGCGGGACTTAACGGCGGTTCACACAAGGTCGGATGTCTTACCCTGCCGATGTCCTCAGGAAATACAGAACGTCAGATACAGTTCATGCAGGATCTTCACGCAACCATCCTTTGCTGTACGCCTTCATATGCCGCATATCTCGGTGAAACGATGAAGGAAATGGGCATCACTGCTGACGATATAAATCTCAAATCAGGCATTTTCGGTGCTGAACCGTGGACTGAGGAAATGCGCCGTGACATTGAAAAAACGCTTGGAATAAAGGCATATGACATATACGGTCTTACAGAAACAAGCGGCCCCGGAGTTGCATTTGAATGTGAAGAGCAGACAGGTATGCACATCAATGAGGACCATTTTCTTGCCGAGATAATCGACCCCGAAACAGGAGAGGTGCTTCCTGAAGGCTCAAAGGGTGAGCTTGTATTTACAAGCCTTGACAAAGAAGCTTTCCCGCTTTTGCGCTACAGAACAAGGGATATATGTGTACTTACAAGGGAAAAATGTTCTTGCGGCCGTACACTTATCAAGATGTGCAAACCGATGGGAAGAAGCGACGATATGCTTATAATCAGAGGTGTCAACGTATTCCCCTCACAGATAGAATCCGTACTTCTTAAAGAAGGCTATACCTCAAATTATCTTATAGAGGTTGACAGAGAAAGAAACACCGACACGCTTGATATATACGTTGAGCTTGCGCCTGAGCAGTTCTCAGATACCGTAAAAGATATTTCTTCAAGAGAAAAATCATTGGCAAACGCAATAAAGATCGTACTCGGAATAAATCCTAAAGTACATCTTGTAGTACCCAAGAGTATAACAAGAAGCGAAGGAAAAGCAGTAAGAGTTATAGACAAAAGAAAGCTTCACGATTGAAAGGAGTAAATTATGAGTGTAAAACAGATATCCGTTTTCATCGAAAACAAAAAAGGCGCTTTGGCTAAAGCGACAAGATATATTGCAGACCATGATATAAACCTCAAAGCGCTTTCAATTGCCGATACACAGGACTACGGAATTCTCCGTATAATATGCAACGATTTCGAAAAAGCAAACCGTGTACTCAAAGAAGGCGGTTACATAACAATTGTAAACGATGTACTTGCCGCTATGATCTCCGATACACCGGGAAGCCTTGCTTCAATTCTTGAAATTCTTTCCGACTCTGATGTTGTAGTGGAATATACATACGCTTTTCTTTCAGAAAAAGCAGGAGCATATATGATCTTCCGTGTTGACGACAATCAGCGTGCTGCCGCCGCACTTGCGGGTGCAGGAATAAAAACAGTAAACGAAGAGGACTTGTTCTGATCTTACCGTTAAAATTAATAACGCCGGCTCATAATTTTGAGTCGGCGTTTTGTTACTATTAAATAATTTCAAGTGTGCGGAGGCTGTCTAAAAATTCCTCTGTATCCGCAAGTGCCTCTTTTTCTGTTGTTTCGTATTCTTCCAAAATGCGTTTAACGATATCTTCTGCTGTTTCTACATCCGGCAGTATATCCCAGATGAATGTTCCAAGCTCATTTAAAACAAACAAACCCTTGGAATCATATACAGTCTTTCCGACAGGAACCAATACGGACTCTCCCGCAAATTCTCTTTTTATAAGATCTTTTTTTATTTTCATTTTTCAGCAATCCCTTTCTCCGACTTTGCAAGATATGCATCCCACATTTGAGATATAGTTTCATCAATTTGCTCACACACATACTTCGGGACACGGTTAAATGCTCCCGTTTCCGTGTAACAGACCGCCGCACAAGCAAAGCAGGCATTTTTCTTCGGACACGATACACATTCCGACGGTAAGCGTATCTTTTTCACTTCTGTATTAATATATTCCCACGCTTTTTCGACACCGACTTCAAGCGGATATGCAACGGGGTTCGGCATCATTCCGCATGGGTACATTTTTCCGTCCCATGTAAACCACATGGATGACTTTCCCGCCCTGCATCTGACACCTTCACTGACATCGCCGAGACATTCATCTCTCTCAACAAGTGAAAATTCTCTTAAATTCTTTGCCCTCATTTCAAACTCATCGTCAGAAAAACGCAAAAGATCCCATTTTACTGTATATTCAGCCGCTTCTTTCGCTGTCAATCTTGCATTTTCGCCAAATTTTTCTCCATTTATTCTTATCGGCGGATACATATAGCTTACTGCTTTTGCATTTACGCCCATTTCCTCAGCATCACGGAATATTTTTTCCGTATCCTGTTTATTATACGGAGTAATCGAAACATTAAGGCTTACATCAACCCCTGCTTCCTTAAGAGCTTTTATATTTTCTATTACTTTGTCATACATCGACACGCCGCACATATTTTTATATGTTTCGGCACAGCCGCCGTACAAAGATATATTTATTCTGAAGGGCGGATCTTCGAGGAGCTTCTTGCGTATCTCACCTTCGATAAGCGAACCGTTACTGTTTATGGAAATATAAAATCCCATTTTTTTCATAGCGGAATAAATTTCAAAAAAATCATCTCGCAAGAACGGTTCTCCGCCTGTTAAAAGCGCAAATATAGTGCCTTTATCACGTGCCTGGCGCGCAATATCTATCCACTGTGATGCGGTCAATTCTTTCTTTCGAAGATCTGCATTTTTTCCGCACTCATGAACATAGCACATCGGGCAATTAAAGTTACATCTTGATGTAATTTCAAAAGTCGCACCTACAGGCAATCCCAATTTTCCCGCTTTGTTGTGCAGATATGTGACTATTTTGGGTTCGGAGCTTTTCTGCTTTACCATAAAATATACTTCCTTAACCTTAATACTAAAGTTTTTCCAATTCGTTTTCCAATGCTTTTACTGCCGATTCATCGGGCAAACAGGAGAGATGAAACACAGGTACTGACGCTATCACATCTGAAACTGTTTTAATGTTTGCTTCCATATCTTCTTTGTTCCACACATCAGCTGTGCATCCTTCCCATACCTTTCGGAATGATGAAAGTCCTGTAAGACGTGTAACTGTATTTTCAGGCGCTTGAGAAAGATAAACGATTGCTTTGATGGGACATTTTTCGTTTTTGAAAACGCCTGAGCTACCGGCGTACGGAACACCGTATGCAAAAAACGTACCATCCTTCGGAACTATTGCCGCACGGTCGCCGTTTATAAGTTCAGCCAAGCGATATTCACACCACAGCCTTGCCTGCGTTGATTTACCGACACCTGACGGTGCCGTGAACAAAATTGCTTCACCTTTATATTTTATATACGATGCATGCAAAATAAACCTGCCGTTTTCAGCCATTACATGCTCAATATTCAAAGAATTTAAAACCGTTTTAGGAGCTATATACCTGAATGCTCCGTCAAATACGACCTGTACAGATATCTTTTTTCCGCATCTTTTCACACGCACGTCTGCTTTTTTGTATCCGTCTGAAAGATTGCCTGTATAGCGTATTTCACCATCCGGGAAACTATAAACTATTTTATCCGAGGATGAAAAAACAAGAACACCTTCCGGCGGTGTCAATCTTTCGACAGCCTCAAAGCACATTGTATAATCTGCACAAACCTGTTCTGTACTGTATTCGATAAGCGAACCTCTGTCTAAAGACATTATTTTTTCGTCACCGATAACTTCAAATGTCACGTCCGCTATTCTGTAGTATCGTTTCATCATCTTATTTTTCAATTATATTAACAGATACGATTTTGCTTTTGGCGGGAGAATAGTGTGCGGCGCTTACCTGCTTTAATTCGCCTTCCTTCAAGCCGTTGGGAATAGTGATTCTGTACGTTATTCCGCCGTAAAACATATCGTTTGAATAATTCTTGTAATAAATTACAATATCTCCGACAATATCTTTGTCAGATGTATTTTTTATATTCGCAATGCCGACTACGCCCGAAACCTCTATTGTATCATTCTTATCGTCCATCTTGGATTGAAAAAACACCTCGTTTTCCATCACATAAACGTTCGGTTTTTCGCCTTTAGACTGTGTTCGCTTCTTTTCAAGCAATAAAGCAGACTCACCTGAAGGGAGGTTGGAAACGGTGAACTCGGCAGTGTAATCTTCGTATTTTAAATATATTTCCGCATATTGCAGATCTTTTTCATTTGTATTCAGTACAACTATCGACAAAATATTTTTAAGATCATCATTACTGCCATCTTCCATAAACATTCCGTCATAGCTGCCAAGTAAAGTTATTTTGATTCCGTGATCGAGCTTGATATAATGATCCTCATTTTTAGTATTGTCTTTTTCAAATATATCGGTGCACTGTGTAATTATAAGCACGCACACGATAGAAAGTATCAAAACGGTTATTATTGAAAATATAACACATTTTTTCTTATTTTTGTTTTTAAGCATAATAACAAATTCCTTGAAAAAGGGTGCGGTGTCGTACACCGCACCCTTTCAATTGATTATGATTTAAATACGTTGTAGAGGTCTGAAGGGTTGTGATAACAAAGTCCATCGTTATCGATACCATCCTCAGCCATAATAACACACGCATCAATGCCTGATGAAAACAATGTAAGACCGGGGATAAACTCACAGCCGCAAGAACCTTTATCAGCATTTGCGTGAACTTCGCATGATGCGATATTTGTGCTGAGCGAAAAGTTTTCAAATACAACTTTAGGTTTTGTATATAATTTTCTCATCTGTATGTTCTCCCTTCTCGTTATTTGCTGAATATGCCGCCAAACAAACCGCCGAAAATTCCTTCAAATGCGGATGTTTTGGTGACCTTCACAGTTGTTGTCATTTTTTCACTTGCAACGTCAGCTGTACTGTAAGCATATGCATCTATCTGTGCCATGCCCTTTTCTTCAAGAGTAAGCGTTACTATCCATGTGCGCTGGTTCTTGAATCTGTTTTCGATGTATTTTGTGAATGTTACACCGTTTACTACGATATAGTCAGCATCGCAGTTTGTCGTTACTGTCATTGTGAATGCTCTGCCTGCTTTTACAGTGCGCTTCAAGGTCTTTATGCTGTAAACTTCAGGTTCAGCATCCAATGCGTTAAGATAATCAACCGCTGCATTAGCTGCCTTTGCATTCATATAAACAGCGCTTGCCGTCTTCATCTCTGTACTTACTGTAGCAGTTTTTGTAAACTTGAGATTTGTGATTGAGATAATACCGTTTCCGTCTGTGTTCCGAAGAACGATTATATTATCTGTCGCATCTTTTACAAGGACGCCGCTGAGATCATAGTACATATCAGTTGCTGTCATAAGATCTATAGGCAATTCAAGTGACAAGTTGTATTTAACGTTTGTAATCATGAGCTTGCCTGTGCCATTATCCATCTTTGCGGCAATATGTACAGAGTCACAACCCTTTGTATTGACTGCAAATGCAACTGCCTGACCCTTTCCGAGATAAAGCTCGTTGTTAGGTCCGTAGCTCTTGTATTCGCTTATTGTATATGTCTGCTTTTCACTGTCAGGTGCGTTGTCGATAAATACAGCGCCTTCGACATTGGAACCGGAAACAGCAAATCCCTTAACATCGTTGATAAGGATATTTCTGAGCTCCTTGTATTCGGGCATGTATTCGCCGTCTGTGATGTACGCATTCTTGATAACGTCGTTGTCTGCTCCGTCATTTGCGGGATCATAGATTCTGATAGCATCAAGATAGAAATCATATTCTCCTGTTCTTGTTGTGTCTTTCAAAAATCTATCCGGCTTTTCGCCGTACTGACCGTGATCGAAAATAAAGTTATAAGAAGCTGTGACAACCACCTTATATTTGCCGTAATCAAGATCTTTGATCTTCATAACGGGAACCTGATAAAGTCCTGCTTCTTCACCGCCTGCCGCAGGTACCCATCTGTATTCGTATAAGGGTTTACCGTTTTCGAATATCTGATTGCCATTATTGTCAAGCTTGAGAACTTTCACGTGCTTATAGCCGTAGTATGTATCTACCATTATGCTCTTGAGAGCTTTGGAAGAAGCTTCTGTCGCATCAAGAGATTCATACGGGAATACCTGAACTAATATTGTACCTGTCTTGTTTGTTGTATAGCTAATAATGTCAAATCCTGTACCTGCGAATGTAAATGTTGCCTTTGCGTATTCACCGGACGAAGATTCAACCTTGCCTTCTGAATCATAAACGTCAGTTCTTGCAATATGTACTTTCTGTGCAGAACCAAATGAATATGTGGAAGAATCAGCGTATGCCGCATCCTGTCCGTATACATTCGCAAGTTTTTCGCCTACTCTGTCATCTCTTTGTACATTGTTCTTTTCAGTACCGACTGTCGTCCAATTTTCTGCCTTTACAGCACCTGTGTTATAATCATGTACTGTTAAAGATACAAAATCGTCTTCATAGTAGATGATGGTTGCGGGGATAACAGTAAGATTACCGTAGTATTTACCTTTTACCATTTTATCGCCGCTGTACTGTGTACCGTATGTAAGAGTATCAATGCCTGACATCTGCATTTCGTTAAGCTCATAGCGTATCAAGTTTTCATTTGCTGTGAATTTACCGAATTTGCCGTTGAGTGTCTTATTTGTAACCGCTTCATCTTTTATGTTAATGAATCCTGTGGGCGTTTCGCTTGTAAGATCGAAATATGTAGGATCTTCATCAACCTTGGGTGCGTATCCTGTCAATGTTGCTTTTCCGTTGTCTTCCTTGAAATCGTCATTCTTGATAACATCAACATCGACGGGTATACCATAGTCGATAACAACTGTATCATCCATACAAACCTTGGGAACAAGAGCAAACCAAACCTTAGTGTTTGTATAATCGGCCTTCGAAGCATCTACAAGATCTTCTCTTGTAGCGGATTCGCCTGTAAGACTTCCGGATTCAACGTACGTCGTGTCACCTATTGATGTCCATTTACCTCTTGTTGCAGAAACTGACTGTGCAAGTACACTGTACGCTGCATCAGATTCATAAAGCTGATATGCATCAGGGATCTGACCTTCACCATCACCGTCAATGGTCTTGGTTGAGTTCAAATTGAACCTTTGTGTCGCATTGCTCAAAGCATCTATTCTTACCGCTTTGTCAAATGTCGTAATGTTACCGTTAGCATCAATGGGCTGACCCTTACCGTTTACAAGGTAGTAGCCTGTAGTAACCTGTGCCTTGTTCCAGGGAAGGTTGGGCTTAGGCGCTTCAATAGAACAATCATGACTGATGTAGTTCTTGTATTTAAGAACCGCATATTCGTTTGTGAGAAGTCCTTCGCCCGCCTCTGCTTCACCCTGCATGGAGCCTTCAAGGTAAACATCATAGTGAAGCTCATATCTGGACTGAGGAATGTCACCTACAAGCCAAGCAAATGTTTCGGGTGGCAAATCATAATCGAGGACACCGTCAGCATTTGAGTCTATTTTTATAATATTTTCTACATTGTCGGGGGTTTTGGGATCATCTTTCTTTGTGTTATATCTGAATGTAACAGCATCTATTATACCATCTTCACCCAGTATATCTGTTTTCACGCCATTTTCATCAACAACGAGAGAACTGTAAGCAGCTGTGCCTTCACCATTGAATGTTATCTGCTCAATAAGAGTGCGGGTGTATGGCAATTTTTCAGTGCCAATCATCTCTTCCGTCACTTTGACACCGCCAATAGTAGTTCCAATGTCAGCAGACGTATACAAAGTAGGTATGTCTTTACCTATCATTTCTTCCGTAACAAGTACGTTATTAACAACAGTGCCGACCTGATCTGCTCTGTATGTGATATATTCATATACTTCAACAGAAGGCGCAGGATTCAATGTTATAGGACCTCTCGGACCTGCAATAGTTGATGCCATCTGAAGATCAAACGCTTTACCCATCTGGTCCTCAAACACAGCACCCGATGCCGCACGGATCTTCATAGCAACTTCTTCAAATACTTCATTGATCTGACCTGATTTTGCAACATCATAGAAATAACTATACTTAACTTTACCTATATCCTCTTCTTTGACATTTACTCCGTCTACATCGTCTTTTGTGTACTTAATTACACCGGATGAAATTCTTTCGAGAACACCGACAGCCGTCTCTCTTGAAATAGCGTTATCGGTAGCCATACCGAAACCGACAACAAATACCTCAGCACCAAGGCCGTTAACCCATTCAACATAGTTATTTTCCGGGTTACCGCTGGGATTGATTATCTTATATCTCTCGTCAGTATCACCCTTGATAGCCTCAGCCATCCAATGTCTGCCTGCGCTGTTTGCAAAAGCTTCATATCTTGCTGTATTTGAAGGTCTTGACTTTGCAGGGATAGCGGAAAGATTACCGTTAAGATAGTCATTCCATGTGGAATATCCGCCGATTTCGCCCGTTTTTCCTTCTGAACCGCCGCCGACATAGTTATACTGCCATGTACAGCCGTCAGACATAAATATAAGGAAGGGGTTACGCTTAGTACCTGCCTGTGCATTAAGCTTCTGCTTACCTGCAAGTGTTTCGTAAGCGAGGTGCAAGCCCTGGTCATAGTTTGTACCGGAACCCGAATATGCCATACCGAAGCTGTTTGCAATTTCATTGATCTTTTCATCTGTGAGTTTGCTTGAGTGGATAAATCTGTTCTCAATGGAAGGCAACGTCGCCAAAGATTCGGAAGGTGTAAGGAAGTGCGCTGTGTCAGCCTGGTTGTGGGTTGTTGCAAGCGTACTCTGTGTTCCGTCAGTCTTCTTGATAAACATACCGCCGTCGATAAGCGTATATCCATCAAACGTAAGTATGGAAACGGAAATATCGGACTTATAACCGTCGATAGTTTCAGCAAACTTTTTGAGCATCGTTTTAATGGATGCAACCATCTCATTTCTACGCGCCTTACTGTTGTTAGGCATAGGAGCCGAGTTCGGGTCAGCGGAATAAGCCATTGAACCCGAGTTATCAAGAACAAGCACAACGTCAGCACCGCTGGCATCGGGAATACCTGTAAGCGAGAGGTTTACTTCTGTAAGACCTGTTTCAAGATAATTATATTCTTCTTTATTTAATTCCTTTGTAATATCAACAGAACCGGGGGCGGGATATGCGGGGTAGTCATTTTCGGGAAGCTTCTGCTTAACTGTAAGCTTAAAGCTTGAGCTGATAGTCACTCCCTGATATGTTACCTTTACATCGCTGTATACTTTATCGCTGTCTGTTGCCGTCTTTGTCTTTACATTGTCATCGTTATAGGTAAGCATATCGAGCGTTACGGGAATGTTTGTAACATGTGATACACCGTAAGCGTCAGTTACCGTCATAACGAGGTAAACACCTGAGGGTGAATCTGCACCCGTAGCACCGTAAGATACTGTTCCTGAATTCTTTGTAAGATAAACAGTTGCATTTGCATACTCGCTCGTACGAGTATAGAAATACGCTCTGTCCTGAGGCTGCGGTTCTCTGAGCTCGTTTATATTCTGGTTTGAAGGCTTGTAGCCCGCTGCGTTGCCGTCTGCCTGCTCAAGTCGAAGACCGAATGTACCTATCATATAGTTGTAGTACATTGTACGCCACTTATAGTTACGCTTCTGAACATCTTTGTTTGACTCTGACGTTTCGATACTGCCATCAGGATTATATAGCGCAATACCGGTCATTTCATTTCTTTCGTGCCACTTTGCAGTCCAATCGTTTTTAACTGTGTTAACTGTCAAAGCACCGTCCTGACCTAAATCGGCACTGCCGTTGAAATTCAAATACTTTTCACCGTAGAAAAATGCTCTGAGATTCCAGCACTTGGTGCCGTCAGGAAGTGAGTCATGTTTTACAGAGTTTGTTACCCAAATGGAATTTGCAGAAGCGGCATCAATAACAAGCTGTCTTTCACCGTTCACGAATATTTCGTAAGCATAATATTCGGTTGAACCGAGGTTAGTACCGTCTGTTGTCAAAAGACGTACATAACCGGGTGTCTGTGTCTCCGCAATATGAATATATCCACCCTCAACAAATGAATTATTCTGATCGGGATCTGCGAGAACAAAGAATGATGAATTTTTGCCTGCTTCATTATAATTGTTGACAACAAGTTCCTTTACAGCTTTAACCACAAGTGTAAAGTCATCAGCAAGCTGAACACCATTGTAGCTTACCTTGACATTGTTATATGTTCCAGCCTTTGTAAGATCAGCGCCGGAAAGCATATCCGTTGTAACAGGAACACGTGTAAGCTCGCCGTCAACATAAAGGTGTATGTATGCCCCTGTCGGTGCAAAGTCACCTGTATTTACAGCAACTGTACCGTTCTTGGAGTAAAGGTAACCCTTGATCTCAGGTATAGCTCTTGAACCTACTTTTTCATAAAGCTGAACTCTTGTCTTAGCTGAACCGCTTGTTACAATGTTAAAATCGGTAAACTTTCCTTTATTAACATTGTCGTAATAACCGTCATATTCACCGTAACTGAGATAACCATCTTCACCGGCTGTAACACCGCCCGGCTTTTCCGATGTAGCTGACGGATATACAGTATTAAGACCACCAAGGTCAACTTTATCCGTTGCTATTGCGAACTTACATGTTCGTGTCCACTTGTTTGTAACAGCATTCTGACGTGATATGAGCATCATATGTCCGGAATGGTAACCGCCTGTACCACCGTTGCAGTGAGTGCAAAGGAAAGCATCTCCAAGTGTGGAAGTGGTGTACAGATAGTATCTGCCGCTTCCGGCTGATTCAAATTTCCACTCACCGTTTGCAGGAGTTGAGAAAGTATTTGTTACATACTTACCCGCAGAAAGTGAATCTGTCGTCACCGGTACTTCAAACACTTTCAAGTCATGGCGTGTCTGCATAAAGGAGTCAGAATTGTCCTTTGCACCAAGTGCAGAAGCTGCACCGGGGATGTCTGTGCTGACGATCATATACGTTTTACTTGTACTGATGTCAGCAGCTGTATAATTTTCTACAAGCTTGTAGACTGTGTCTGTTTTGCTTTCCTGGATCGTTATCGATGTAGGCTCATCTGCAGCAAGCATTTCGCCTTCGGCAAGTGCCACGATAGGCGAAAGAAGCATTGACAAGCACAAAACGACCGATAGGATTCGTTTCAAGCCAAACTTTTTCTTTGTTTGTTCCATTGATATTCTCCTTCAAGTGATTTGAATTACATATATATTAAAATATATAACTATATATGCAGATGGTTTGATTATATCATCTATTTATTGCACCGGTACTATAAATATTTTAAATTTTTCGTGTCTTTTTTGTTACACACGGGAAATTATTTGTTTTCAGAAAGATAACTTATTCCTTTATAGAAAATATTTTAACACAAAACCCAAAGCTCAGCTTTTGATTGACAATTCCTGTTAATTGTGGTACAATCGCTGTATAACAAAATAATCAAGGAGTTGTGTTACATGATCGTAAAGCAATATATCAAAAATTTCGAAAAGCTCGGATTTGGGCTGTTTGTTCATTTCGGCGTTTACAGCGTTGTCGGCAAAGGTGAGTGGTCGAAGGCTGTTTTGCACATTTCAAACGAAGAATACGCAGAATACGCAAAACAGTTCAACCCGCACAAGGATTGGGCAAAAAAGCTCGTAGAACATGCAAAAACAGCCGGCGCAAGATACATAACAATAACAACACGCCATCATGACGGTTTTTCGCTTTATGACACGTGCGGACTTAACGATTATGACACGGTACACTTCTGCGGACGTGATCTCATCCGTGAATTCGTAGATGCCTGCAAGGAAGGCGGTATAATCCCATTTTTCTACCACACACTGATGGATTGGTATATGCCGTCATACGAAAACGATTTCAATGAATACCTCGTATATCTGAGGAAAAGTGTAGAGCTTCTCTGCAAGAACTACGGCAAAATAGGCGGTATCTGGTTCGACGGTATGTGGCACAAGCCGAACAGCGATTGGCAGGAGGATGAACTTTACGGAACGATCAGAAAATACCAGCCGGAGGCAATGATAATAAATAATACGGGGCTTTCCGCAAGGGGAGCACTCGGTCACATTGAGCTTGACAGCGTCACATTTGAGCGCGGCAGACCTCAGAAGATAAACACAGAGGAATCACCGAAATACATCGCAAGCGAAATGTGCCAGGTAATGAACAGCCACTGGGGTTATGCTGAACGTGACCTTTCATACATATCACCCGCTGATATAATAAAAGACCTCACAGTTTGCAAAAAATGCGGAAGTAACTTTTTGCTGAACGTAGGCCCCCTTCCCGACGGTTATTTGCGTAATATTGACAGTGCAATTCTCGAAATCGTCGGCAAATGGGTAGATATCAACCGCGAAATAATGGATGCACTTCCCTGCGATATAAAAATCGAAAACAAGGAAGACGACTTCATCCTGAAAACCGATACGGCATATTATCTTCTTTGTAACAATCTTCCGATGGTAGCGGATCCAAATGTAGCTTTGGCAAACGGAAGTGAAAATTATGAGGTGCGCTTCAAAACCGACAAGCAAATAAAGAGCATACATTGGCTCGACAACGGCGAGGAACTGAAGTTCACACAGGAAGGCAGCGACGTTCTTGTATACACCACACCGTTTTCGTACGGCAACCACCTTGTTGTGCGTGCGGCAAAAATCCAATTTTGATTAAACAAAAAAACTGTGCGGAAATTCCGCACAGTTTTTTAATCATTTAACTCTCGACAGATACTGACAGTAGACATACACATTTTGAATTTTTTTAGCCTCCACTCCGTCATCCGCCTGTATTATAGGTTGTGTTTCGGAGGGGGTTATGTACAGTTTAAAAACGATCGCATCCTGACCGGGTCGCATGTTGCGAATCTTTTTATATTCCAATTCACGCTTTGTAACACCAAGATAATCATGGATGACAGTTTCAATTTCAAGATTGCTGAAGCACTGTAAAATGTCCGTTTCATCGTGAAGTTCAAGGATATGCTTTGCTTCTTCAAACGTCAGATTGTGACATTGAAATTCGCCTTCGTTAAGAACGCTCATCATACTGCTGTTGTCAAGCAACAATAAAGGTAAAGATTTATCCATGGTAAGAACCTCCCTGTTTGATTTTCTTTGTTGAGCTTATTATACACTAAAAAATGCAAGTTGTCAATACTTTTCTTGCATTTTTCTCCGTAAAACTTTTTCGATTTCGACGTATGCACATCATATAATATTATTCTTAACTTTTTTTGTGAATAATTTTTACTTTATAGTACAGATATTTCATTGACACAAATGCAAAAGTGTGGTAAAATTCATGTATATCTACCACAGGAGGCACTTTCAAATGAAGATTTTGAAAATTATGGCGGTTTTGCTTTGCATAACGCTCACATCCACGCTGATCGTATCGGCAATTCCGGGAAAAATAGGCGGTTCAACAAACATCACCACAAGTGAAATAAAACTGCCAAACGGAACAAAAACAGGCGTAACGCTTACAGAAATGACGATCAAAAAGCAAACATATTTCAATCCGTCAACAAAAAACGAAAAGAAAGCATGTTTCACCGAATTTGATCTTTCAAACACAAATCTTTCCGTTGAGGTTATAAATTGCGGTGATTACATGGTAAGCACCAAAACAGTAAAATCAGCTGTTGAAAATTATAATGAAAGCGGAAAAACTATTCTTGCCGCAATAAACGGCGACCTTTGGATGACAAATGTTCACAGCGGTGAAGAAATGGCAAAGGCTGTTTTAAAGGTACCGAGAGGTATTATGATATCCAAAGGTGAAATATGGGCAACACAGCAGATAGGAATGGAAAATGCGTGTGCTACAAACGATGAAAGAGGCACTACAACACCGCCGAAAGCGGCATTCGGTGTAACAGCACTCAATCAGCCTTTAGTAGGCAGTCCCAACATCACAGTTTTGCTCAAAAACGAAAGAACAGGGCTTACGATGAGTACAGGAGGTCTCAATCGACTTCCCGCCCCGAACTCAATGATAATATACAACCATAGATGCTACAACACAAACTATGCACTGGATGATTCGTTTGAAATAGAAATTGAATCAGATAATACCGCATTTACGCTCGACCGTACAGTAACAGGTACAATAAAGCGTATCTATGAAAGCGGAAGCACTACAAGACCTGCAATAAACAAAAACACCATAATTATAACAGTAAGAGGAAACAGAATACCCATAATGCAGGAAAACTTCAAGGTAGGCGATACAGTTTCCTTTAATTGCTCAATTTCAGATGCAACAGGCAACACAACGCTCTGGAGAACAGTAAAAGAAGCTATCGGCGGTCATATCATGACACACAAAGACGGCGAAATATACACATCTCTCGGCGGAAGCACGGAATATCCGGGCGCATTTGTCGGATATAAGGACGACGGCACTGTAATGTTTACAACGCTTACAGCGGCAAACGACGGAACAAGACTTGGTATTAACTATGCTACAGGCGTCAGATTTCTCAGAGATGCAGGATATAACAGCGTATTTTTCCTTGACGGCGGCGGTTCGGCAACAATGGTAACCCTCGAAGACGGTACATATACCGTCAGAAGCAAATCCTCTGACGGTCAGCCTCGTGCGGTAATTAATGCACTTGCTTTAGTATGGAATACAAATAAAGTATGTGAAAAACAGGGCGACATAAGCTACATTAAATCACCGAACAGCCAGATTCCCGGAAGCACTGTAACAACAGTCCCTGATACAACAACACCTCCCGTAGAAGAAACAGAGGTGATAACAGAGACTGAATCGGAAGCTGTTACAGACAACGAAACAATTTTAACAGATGAAGTATCAAGCGAAATCACAGAAGCTCCCGCAGAAGATACCGAATTAACTACCACATCTGATGAAAGCGAAGCGATTACATCAGACATAACTACAACCGCTTCACCGGACACAGATGCGGATAATGACAGCAAGGATTCATCACCCGGTATTATAATCGGCGTTATCTGTGCCGCCGCTGTTGCAGTTTTGGCTGCCGCAATAGTCTTTTTAACGAAACGAAAAAAATAATTACGAATAAAGGCCGGCTCCAACAAGCCGACCTTTTTCTTACTCTTCAACCTCTTTCAAAAGGAGTTTGCGTGAAAAACCCCCGCGTTTTTCAAATTTTTCACATCTTATTCTTTCAAGCTCCTCTACAGAACAGCCGCGGGCAACAGATGCCGAATAAATGACTTCAAGCAGATCTGCAAGCTCCTCAACGCTTCCGTCTTCATAATATTCATTTAATTCTTCCGAAAGCTTTTTATCTATCATCCTCAGATACTCTTCATCTTCCATCACTTCGACTGTGCATTTTTTCCCTTGTGATGAAATTATTTCGGGGATTTTATCCCGAACAAGCTTATTGTATACTTTAATACCCATAAATTACTCCTGTCAATTTATTGTTAAAACGGTTACCGCAAATGCGGTAACCGTTTTGTTTGTGTTTAGTCAATAGGTCTGTAAGCGTAATAGAACGTAGGCTGATCAGCTGTACCGATTCTTTCCAGGAACGGTGCCTGACCGTTACGATACGATGTAGGATACGGAGTAGGTGTTTTATCGGGATTTGCATAACGGATTCTCCAAATTGAACCGTGGTCATATCTCAAATACAAGTTTCCGCCCATATTATAGCTTGCGCATATAAATGCGTGTCCGGGTATGCCGGGCTTTGTATAGTCATATGTTGTAAATACAAGGTCACCTGGCTGAAGCGCCGCAGGATTCGTTATCTTTATATAACCAAGAGTAGGTACCCAATCATGCTGTTCGTAAACAACGGGACCGTGTTCTTTCTTGTTACCTCTTGCATCTGTAACGCCTGATCTCCAGAGCGCCCAGTCAACAAGTCTGTCGCAGCTGCTGCATCTTTCATCTCTTACTGTAGGCTTTGTTATATCAAGAGACTGCCAGTTATATCCGGGGTTCCAGTCTGCATGACCGTATACAAATCCGTGTGCCGCCGCAAAGTCTGATATCAGCTTTGCATTATGAAGAATCTTCGCCGCCATAACTGTAGGACATGTGTTATATACCAGTTCGCCCTTGAGGTTGTAAATAACGTGTCCGAGATAGCAAACCGCATTTGCCTTTGCCTCTTCAAGTGTATTGTATCTGCCGTAAACTATAGTATTGTACGGACATGATACACGGTATTCGGGAAGTGTCTTTGTATAATCAGTAAATGTCAAGCACTGCGCCGCAGAACCGTTGTAGGTATAAATGTGAACATTGCGGTTTTCAAGATCCTCGCCGCCGTAAATATCTATAACAAATTTCTTATTAGCCGCAGAGCGAAGTATCGCTTTACCGTTCTTCATATAAATATACCACCGCTGTGCATTTGTATCATTGCTGTCATACATCTGAACATTTGTGCCGTTTTCCATTTTAGCAGCGGCAATATCCAGAACTTTGCCGGTTGAGCTGTTTGTGATCTTATATGTTCCGTTTGCCTGAGGCTCAAAGCACCAGTACTGTCTGTTTGCTTTAATGCAAACATTGCCGTTGTCAGCCGCCAATGCTCTTGAACCAAACGTAAGATTAGCATAGAACTTAGGCTGTGTAATAGGTCCTACCTGGTCAAAATATGCATCGCTTGAAGTATCTATGTCATCGACCTTTTCAATATAGAATGCCTGTGCAGCCGAATAATTCAAGCCGTACAAATGAATATTTGTTTCATCCTCGGTTGAACCTGAGAAAACATCAAGAACTCTGTCATAAGCAAGCTTTGAACGGATGATATAACTGCCGTCATCCTGCTCAACAAGATACCATCTTTGGTTATCTGCTTCGTGTGCTTTATACAGAGAAACATTCGTTCCCATATCAGTCGAAGCATAAGCTACTTCCATAGCAGTACCCATACCAACACTCTTGATAACATATGAACCGTCGTCATGACGTTTAAAGTGCCATATCTGGTTTACTGATGTGGTCTTATCCGATGCCACGATATTGCTTCCTATATTCGCCGTAACGACATTATCTGTATACGAAAGATTTATAGTTGCATAAAAATTATCGCCAAGATCTGCGTTTTCACGGTCAGCAATATCAAGCACAGGTTCTTCATCAATTATAAATTCCGCAAAGCCGGAAAGGTCAGCCTCTGTGAACGAGCCGTCTTTGTTAAAGTCAAGCACGGATTCATAATAGAAGCTATTGCCTGCTACAAGATGCTTTTTAGCACGTACAAGGTCTTTACCTGTTGAATATGTATCACCGTTAAGGTCACCGTCAACAAGCAATGTATACTCTGTACCATTGCCCATTACAAGCTTAAAGCCTGTTCCCACACGAGAGCTTTCTGCTATTTTATAGCCGTAGAACTTAGTTATGTAACTGCTGCCTTCAAACTGTCCGAGAAGCTCCTCTGCAGTAGTGCCTATGGGTATATTTTTGATATACTCACCGTCGATCACTGCATCTTCTATTGATGCGGACATAGTTTTGGGAAAGAACGATGAAACGATTTCAGTTCCCGCAAAAATGCACGGCAGAAGCACGGCAATCAGCAAGCCGAAAACCGCAATTCTCAATAAAGTTTTTTTCATGAGTGTAACACCCCATTTCAATATTCGTTTAGTCTGCATTTCAGCATGTTGTAACGATACACCACGCACAGACCGATGCTATAATTTTACAGCATTTTTGTCAAAAATGCAATTAAAAAATGATAATTTTTTGTTAATTATGCAAAAGAAAATCTATTAAAATCACAAAAAAAATGTACACCGCAGAGAAAATTCACTGCGGTGTACATACTAAATTTTAATCAATTGGTCTGTAAGCGTAATAGAATGTAGGCTGGTCGGCTGTACCGATCCTTTCAAGGAACGGCGCCTCTTTTCCCTTATAGAACGTCGTTATGTGATTCGTGTCATACTGTATTCTGTAAACCGAACCGTGGTCATATCTCAAATATGTGTTTCCGCCCATATTCTCACTTGCACATATAAATGCGTGGCCGGGAATTCCCGGTTTCGTATAGTCATACGTTGTAAATACAAGGTCTCCGGGTTTAAGTGCGGCAGGGTTGGTTATCTTCTGATAACCGAGTGTCGGTATCCAATTGTGCTGCTCGTAAACAACGGGGCCGTGTGATATTTTATTTCCTCTCGTGTTTGTAATACCGGATCTCCAAAGCGCCCAGTCAACAAGTCTGTCACAGCTACTGAGTCTTTCGGTAGATGCTACAGGTCTGTTTATATCAAGATGCTGCCAGTTATATCCGGGATTATAGCTAGCGTCGCCGTATATAAATCTGTTTGCCGCCGCAAAGTCGGAAATAAGCTTTGCATTGTAAAGTATCTTTGCCGCCATAAGAGTCGGACAAGGATTATATACAAGGTTTTGTCCCTGATATACGACCTGACCGAGATACGTAACAGTTGCCGCCTTTGCCGCTTCAAGCGTTTCATATCTGCCGTATACTACGTTATTATAAGGATTTGTTACGGTATATGAAGGAAGCTTGAGTGCGTAGTCTTCAAATACGAACTGCTGTGCCGGGGTGCCGTTATAGGTATACAAGTGAATATTTACGTCTTCAATATCAGCACCGCTGTACACATCGACAACAAAGCTCTTATCAAGTGCAGAACGGAGTATCGCTTTTCCGTTCTTCATATATACGTACCAATGCTGAGCCTTTGTACCGTTGTAATCATACGTTTGAATGTTAGTGCTGTTAGCCGCTTTTCCACCTGCCACGTCAAGCACTTTGCCGTTGAGAGCACTCGTTATTCTGTACGTGCCGTCGCCGTTGGGGTTAAATTCCCAATACTGTCTTATAGCCTTCAATGCTACGTTGCCGTTCGACTCTATTGCTATCTGACGGCTTCCAAATGTGAGATTTGCATAGAATTTTGACTGTGTCAAAGGTCCTGCTTTATCAAAATAATCTTCAGCGTTTGCATCAAAATCATCTATTTTATTGATATAGAACAGCTGTGCATCGGAGTAATTCAAGCCGTACATATGAACGTTGGTATCATTTTCAGTTGAGCCTGAAAAAACATCAATAACTCTGTCATCTGCGCACTTTGAGCGAATGAAGTATCCGTCCTCGTGTTCAACGAGATACCATCTCTGGTTGTCTGCTTCGTGAGCCTTATAAAGCGAAACGTTTGCGCCCTGCTCATCAGATGCGTACGAAACCTCCATAGCCGTGCCCATACCTACACTTCTGATAACATACGTGCCGTCATCGTGGCGTACAAAGTGCCATATCTGATTTGCAGAGGTTGTCTTATCAGATGCAACGATATTGTTTCCGATATTTGCCGTAATTGCGTTATCGGTGTAAGAAAGGTCTATAGTCGCATAGAAATCATCACCGAGATCTGCACTATCCTTATCGTAAATATTGAGTTCGGGTTCATCTGTGATAATAAGATCTGCGAATCCCGCAATATCCGCTTCTGTAAATGAACCGTCACGGTTAAAATCAAGAACCGATTCATAATAGAATGTATTGTTCGCTACGAGATGCTTCTTGGCACGCACAAGATCTTTACCGGTTACGTATGTATCGCCGTCAAGGTCGCCCTCAACAAGCAATGTGTATTCATTTCCATCAGCCATTATGAGCTTATAGCCCGTTCCGACTCTAGATCCCAAAGCTATATCATAGCCATGGAACTTTGTTATACAATCACTGCCTGAAAATTGTCCCAAAAGTTCCTCTGCGGTAGTACCTATCGGTATATTTTTTACATATTCGCCCTCAATTGCCACATCGTTCAATGACAGCGATGAGTTTTTCGGGAAAAATGACGATACTATCTCAGTGCCTGCGAAAATACAAGGAAGAAGCACAGCGATAAGTACACAAAACACTATAATGCTGATTAATTTTTTCTTCATAATGTAATACTCCTTTAAAATTTTGATATCTGTGTGTTTCTATTCATAATGCGCCGTTTTAAAGAAAAGCCTTCCATACGCCGGGAAGGCTTTTCAATTGTAATTTATTAATCGACAGGTCTGTACGCGAATCTGAAGGGCGTATTGTTATATGACAAAGGCTCATACGAAGGCTGTACAGAATCAAGTCTTGTGTTGCTTCCTGCGTCATATCTGTATGTATTTGCGCCGTATGTACCTGCGGAGATAAATACATGACAAGGATAATCCTTATAATTCGAAGGAACAGCCAGATTGTGGCTATAACCGACAAAGATGATATCACCGGGTCGCACATCGGCAAGATTTGTATGCTTTTGGAATCCGAGACTCTTCAGCAGATTCTCAAGCGGTCCGTAAAGCGAATAACCCTTTGTCGCAGGCTGGCTGTTTCTGGCAAAGCCTGCATCGTAAAGCACCCATCCCACAAATCTGTCGCAGGATACGATCTTTTCGCTCTTGTCGATTGCGGGGTTAACACTTGCATCACCGTAACTGTAATTCTGAATACGTGCATAGTCAGCATCAAGCTTTGCGTGGTGAAGAATTCTTGCCGCCGCCATACTGGGACAAGGATTGTATACAACATTACCACCCTGATATACCACCTGACCGTAGTGAACCTTAACAGCCGCTTTAGCTTCTTCAAGTGTTTCGTATCTGCCGTAGATCGTTGTTCCGTAAGGGCATGTTACCATATACTGCGGAAGCTTAAGTCTGTAATCATCAATAATAAACTGCTGTGCATCGGTAAGATTGCTTGTATACAAATGAATATTTGTATTTTCAGCATCGGAAGCACCGTAAACATCAATGACAAAATTATCACCCAAAGCTGACATGATAGTCATCTTGCCGAGTCTCATATAAACACGCCAACGCTGTGCTGCCGTACCGTTTGAATCGTACACATGAATATTTGTACCGTCAGCCATTTCAGCTGCAAATACATCAAGAACCTTTCCTGTCTGTGCACTCTTGATTATGTATGTACCGTCAGACTGGAGCAAGAACTGCCAGTAATGTCCGTAAGGCTTAATACATACGTTATTTGAAGAATCAACGGAAATATAACCGTTATTGAACTTGAGCGTTGTATAGAACATCTCCCGGTCAAGCGGACCTACTGCATCAAAATATGCATTTGTAACAAGATCAACATGACCTACATCGTCAAGATAAAATATCTGTGCATCGGAATAATTTATACCGTATATATCAATGTTTGCTTCATTTTCCGTAGATGCAGAGAAGACATCAAGGACTCTGTCATATCCTCTTTTTGAACGGATGATGTAGCCGCCGTCATACTCAACAAGATACCATCTCTGATTGTCATCACCCGTGTTCTTGTAGACACCTACATTTGCACCCTGCTCCGTAGAAGCATATGATACCTCAAGAACCGTGCCCGTGCCGACATTCTGAATTATGTACGAGCCGTCATCCTGAAGCAAGAAATGCCAGATCTGGTTTGCAGATGTTGTCTTATCACGTGCGATAACATTTCCGTTTCCGAGATCTACATCAAGTGAGTTATCGGTATACGAAAGGTCTATGGTTGCGTAAAAGCTTTCGCCGAGATTTTTTACATCTCTGTCATCAATATCAAGCTCAGGCTCATCAGTAATTATAAGCCCCGAAAAACCTGCAAGGTCCGCTTCTGTAAATGAACCGTCCTTGTTAAAGTCAAGTACAGATTCGTAATAAAACGTATTATTGGCTACAAGGTGCTTTTTGGCACGCACAAGGTCTTTTCCCGTCACATATGTGTCACCGTCAAGGTCACCGTCAACAAGCAACGTATACTCTGTTCCATCTCCCATAACGAGCTTATAGCCCGTACCGACTCTCGAACCTTCACCGACTGTATAGCCATGAAACTTTGTCACATGACTGCTTCCCGAAAAACGTCCGAGAAGATCTTTCGCAGTAGTTCCAAGAGGTATATCATTTATATACTCACCATTTATTACCGCATCACCGAGCGACGGTGCCATGTTTTTCGGCAAGAAAGAGGAAACAAGCTCCGTTCCTGCAAAAACACAAGGCAGAAGTACGGCAATAAGCAAAACAAACACCATACTTGTGATCAAATTTCTTTTCATAAAATCAGACTCCTTCCGAAACAAAAAACATAAAAACTTGCACGCTGCTTGAATGGGAAAAGATTGTTTTAGCAAGCGGTATGGGCAAGCCTACGATTTTATTTTAATAAATTATTATCAATAATGCCAAACCAAAACAAGAACTTTTTGTTAATTGCGTAAAAATCACATTTTTTTGTGATTTTTACATAATAACAGTTTTCGGGATAAAAATAAAAAGTCATGCAGTTTGTATAAATAACTGCATGACTTTTTGTGCA
>JBGVLZ010000121.1:0-44498 GCA_045124505.1 Eubacteriales bacterium | reverse complement strand
TTTCCATCATCTTCACTCTCCTTGTATTCGGGACAATCTTTGCTGTGTATGAAAAGGCAATCCTCACATCTGCCTGTATTATAGCGGCACTGTTTACAGCTAATCTTTTCAAGTCCCATATCATCAGCGATTCCAAAACCGTATCTGTCATCTGCCGTTTCATATTCGGCATTCGGACAATCACATGAACAATGAGCGTTTACAAAGCATTTTTTTGTTTTTGTCTTAATTTTAAGCTGTACTTCCTCATACTTCTTTGCAAACTCTCTTTCAAGAGTCTTTCCGTTGCCGCAGGGCATTTCTATCAGCTCAACCATTTTCATCACTCCAATCCAGAGCCTGACCGCAATTAGGGCAAAAATCACAATACATCGTTTGCCCTAAATCGTCAATATAAAAGTCCATGCCGCAACTCGGGCAAACGTCCGTTTCGAAGCTGGTTATAGCTCCTCCTATTGTTCTAAACTCTCTTTTGACCTTTTTCGGCACCTGCTTTTCAAGTGCGGATATGCCGACTTTCAACGCCTCTATATCCTGCAAAAACATATCGTCAAAGTCGTCACGGTGTACATGGTTTTCTCTGTCGTTCATCAAACTGTTAAGCTGTTCAATAGCCTTTTCGGCTGTCATTTTCTCATTCATTTTCGGAATCCTCCCAATCTAACAAACACCCACATCTTGAACAATACCTATCGCCCTCTTTAACCTTTGTTTTGCCTGTATCACGCACTATTATCTTTTCGCGTCTTGCGTGTTTACCACAATCTTTGCAATAAGTGTTGTCGCCTTTTTTGATAACTTTTGATATCTTAACGTGTGGGATTCTGCTAATACCGTCTAACATTTCTGCTGAATTTTCTAAAACTCGCCTTTCGTTTTCGGTGAACGAATTGTCTTTGCTGTCGATTATCTGTTTAAGTTCATAAGCTAAAACGATATTACTGACAAAACTTCTATGATTCAACTCATTCATTTTTTATCGTCCTTCCCTGCACCGAAAATTACCATAATGAAAAACACTATTATTCCGCCTGTTATCATACCGCCTACAAATTCCATCTATTTCACCTCCGTTTCTTCTGTCTGTCGCAGAATATACGATTCAAACTCTAAACGCTCGTTATCGGATAACGGACACCAACTCGGTATATTTTTCCATTTCTTGAAACGTGCATACAATTCAGCGACTTCGGGTGTTGAGATATCCACACGGTAGCCGTATGGATTATCATTTAACAGTCTAATCTTCATATTCTTCCTCTATGATTCCGCTTTCACACATCTGCCTGTATGCAACAAAATCAATATATTCTTTGTATGCTTCAACAAAAGTTTGAACACATTCGGCACACGCTCTTTTTGAAATCAAATGATTCAACAGAGTGCTGAAATTGTCGCTTTTGGGGAATTTCTTGTCACGGTTTATATCGTCTGCCAAATCCCCGAAGTAACTGTCCTGACGTTCATATTGTTTTATCCATTTGCGGAAATTCACTGATATCAACCTCCACTCTTTCAATGCCATCTGTCCACACCTTCAACACCGTCAACGAAACAATCTGCTTATCGTCTTTGTATGCGATACTGTTAAGACCGTCACAAATGATTTTTGCTATGTTATCGGCATCGGGCTTAAGTGTGGGCTGTAACATCTTGTTTGACTTTGCCTTTTTGTAGTATGCTGTAATTTTAATCTGTATCGGGGCGGTATCGTAATTGATACCGCCTGACAATACATAACAATCTTTTACAATGTTTTCATACTCTACTGTCGTTTTGGGTGTATATGCAATACCTTGACGTGTGAATCTCGGTCTTGCTTTCCCCTGAATTTTGCCGTAAACTGTAAACTTCATGATTTCTCCATTATTGGTAAAATGCCTTCTGCTTTTAATTTATCATAAATAAAAAGTCTGCCCTTTTGTGTCCAATAAGTATGAACCTTTGTATGTACTTCACCGTCATTGCCGTTATAAGTCTGCGTTTTGGTGCTTGTATAACCTCTTTGTGCATATTTCTGATACAAAAGCCATATTTTACCGCCCTGTTTGAACTGTATGCCGAGTTCGTGAAGTTTCTCATTCAGCCACTTGCCTGACTTACCGTAATCTTTTGCTATCTCCGTCACGGAAACAAGGTCTTTGCAGTTCAAAACCACATCATAATAGCTTGCTTTCGGTTTAAGTTCTGCAATCTGCTGTTCCTGAACGGCAAGCGTTTCGGTAAGTCTTTTGGCTTTTGCCTTTTCCTCTTTCAGTGCCTGTAAAGCCGAAATCAGCATATCGGGGTTTTCCAGCACTTCATCAACGGCATACACTCCATGTTTTCTTATTGCCGGAAGTACCTCACTTGTCACCCAACGCTTAAACTCTTTTGCTTTCGGGAGCTTGCTTGAAAGGATAAGGCTGTACAGTCCTGATTCATTGATAACTACCTGATTAGGATTTCCGGGAATACCGTCACGAATCGTTACGGTATTCTTGTCCTCCTCATCCACATGGTCAATCAAAGCCTTGCGGCTGTTGCTGTAACCAAGTATTTCCGCCACATCTTTTCCGACAAAGTACGGTGTACTGTCAATTTCCACCGTTCTGATAGTGCCGAACTGTTCATTTTCAAAAATTTTTAATTCATTCATTTTGTTTTCCTTTCTCGCTCCCGCCTTCCCACCCCTGTAACTTATTTCATTGCATTTTTTCAACTGTAAATTTCGTTTGCTTTCATCTCCTTTTCTTTTCTCGACTTCTCAAAGATATGCCGCTACTTCACCGAGCAATTCCAGACTATTCAACCGCTTATCCATGCCATTTCCGCTCGGTTCTTATCAAGGCTTATCCTTTGCAATTCCACTGTTTTCTTTGCCTTGCCTCAGCACGTCTAAACTATTCTTTTCCATACTACGCCCTAGCCTGTCTTATCCATTCTTCACACTGCTTTTCTACGCCTTTGCATTGCTGTTCAAACATCGCCATTGCCTTTCATGTCAAAGCCTTTGCAAATCATTGTTTTGCTGTTCACTGCCTTGCTGTTCCTTTGCGAACCAATTCTTTTCTCCGCCTTTGCTTCGCAGAACAAAGCCATTGCAAATCTCTGTTCTTCTTGTCCCTGCCATGCCATGCCACCGCTATTTGTTGCTTCGCCAATCCTTTGCCCTGCGGTGTTCATCGGTGATATACAATGCCTTAGCTTAAAATTTCATAAGTGAAAGTTCCCTTGCCTGAATTTCTCCACTGTCCCAAGCCCCTGAGTTTGCCGTAATCAAGACATTCTACGATTATATCTTCCAAATCATCATTCAGCAGGATAATTGTGAATGTCAATGTTGCCCCTGCATTGATGGTATCGGATACGGCTATTGCTACTCTCGGTCCTTGCGGTGTATCGGCTCTCAACGGTCTTTGACAGTCACCGATATCAATGACATTTTCAAACTCAATCTGTCTGGGCTGAACAAAAACCAATCCGTCAACTTTCTTTTTGTATGCCGTGAGTTTGCTTGCCTTTGTGCCTTTGACCTGCCTTAACATTCCGATAGCGTCTTTGAAAAAGCCTTTTATTTGATAATCCCACATAATCAGCTCGCCGTCTTTGTTCTTCGGGAATACCGTTCTTGCATTGTCAACGACTTCATCAACACCGTGAAGTGCAACTTCTTCTTCGATTTTTGCAGCGTCTTCGGACTTGCTTGCAACGTATTTTTTATAAATCTCGGGGTCACTCGGTGACGTTCCCAAAATTTCCTCTGTAAATGTCAATCTGACCTTAATTTCTTTCATTGTTGTTGTCCTCCCATTTGTAAAACTCTTTTGTGGCATAAACTCTTGAAACGATATTGCCTTTTTCAAAATTTTTTAATGCGTTTTGCGTTTTTAAATATATCTCCAAACGCTTTTCAAAAGCATTAGATTTTTCCAACTGCAAGAGATGGTTTCTCAAAACTACGATTGTTTTATGTTCGGGCTTGTACATTATGCCGTCTGACATTACCTTATCAAATTCAAACAACATATCTCTCGAATATCCGTTTTTATATGCTGCGACTATTGCCGCATAATATCCGCTGTTGTTCAAATTTTTCCCTGCTTTTTTAATAGGCATTTCATCTATTATAGACAACAAATCATAATTCTTTTCGATTTCTTCCGCACAATTTGTTTTGGCTGCTCTTTTTGACGGCTGATTACAACTAATGAGAAATGTCATTGCTGCGACAGCGGTATTTGACATTCTGTTTTTGCCCTGAATTGTTCTTAAATCGTTTACGCTGCGTGTCATTCCTATGTCGTAATTATTAGCTTCGATTTCAAAGTTCTTGCTGTAACGTATAACCACAAACGGAATTGACACATCGGCTTTTATCAAAGCATTGAGTCTATGCTGACCGTCTTTGAGGTATCCATCGTCTGTAATTATAATCGGCACACCATTCAACTTCCATCTGTCGCTTTTCATGTCATCAACATACTGATTCACACGATTCATATTGAGTTTGCGGTTGATGTTCTTTTCAAGCATTTCTTTTGCTGTTTCGGGAGTTATCAAGTCAATACGCACACTATACACACGCTGATAATCTGCCCCAAATAATACGCTTTCACCTATCGATGTGTAACTTCCTATATCCTGAATCATTTGTTATGCCCCTTTCTAAATTCACACTTGCTTTTCTTCACAAAGTCAAAACACTGTTTGTCTGTTCTGTTCGGTATACGGTCTTTGTTAATCGTTCCGTCACTCTCGAAACATCTTCCGCACGTCCAGAAATAATCCCATTTGACACCGTAAACACACATTTTACACTGTTTGGTGTTCTTCATTACCATGGTTATTCTTCCTCCCTCATGTAACGGAGGAGTTTCAACGCTTCTTTGTCTTTGAACAAATCCGCTGAATTGTGTTTTCTTGCTTCCTCGATAACCAATCCCACAAATGCCGACACTGCAAACAGAATTGACGGAATCAATACAACGCACAATTTTACAATTTCAGATTCACTCATTGTGCACACTCCCTTCAAATTGTTTCCCACCTGCCCGCCCTTGTAACCATCATTCGCTGTCGCTTGTTTCCTGATTCAATGAAACTGTCGTGAGTATCAACATCAAATCTTCTCTGCTGATTTCCTTTTCTGCAACAAGTTCTTCAAACGCCTGTTTCTGAGATTCATTGATAATTTTGAAACGTCTGTATTCCATGAAATCACCCTCCATCAAAACGGCATATCTTCAATTGCGATATCAGCGTAACCGCCTGTTGTGTTTGATGTGCTTGCCGTTGTGTTGTTTGTCGGCTCCTTCCATGCAGGAAGTGAACCCTGCTTATTCGCATTGATGAAATAATGGATTTTTGCTGACTGCTTGCCGTTGTATTCCTCATGCTTGACCTTACAAGCCCCGACCTTGCCAATCCACTTATTTGTGTCAAATTCGCCCTCGGGAATGTCCTTAAAACTGTCGAAAAACTGTGTCAACATTCTGTTTGTGATTTCGGGACGGTCGGGCATGAATACAATGTAATGGAAAAGCTGACTGTTATATCCGCTGACTTCAAACGCTAATTTCAGCATATCGTTTCCGCTCTTGCTGACTGCCTTATCCGCTGACTTAATACGGATTCTGTACTCACCCTCGGGGATTACCTGAAACTCGCTGTTGCTTTCTTCTCTTTTATACTCCCATGCCATAATTATTCCTCCTCTTTGTCTGCTGTCGCTGTTTCTGCGAACTCGATTTCTATTTTTACATCTTCGCTATATTTTGCTGTTTTCTTTGCTGTCACCGCAAAATGAATAGCTTCTTCAACGTTGTTAAACTCAAATTCCTTTATATCTATATCAGAATATCCGATTTTTACGATAAATTTAACCTGTCTTTCCATGTCTTAACCCTCCGTTATAAATTCGTCTGCCTTGCAGCCTTTACGCATATCAACCTGATTCTTTGCGTAAATATTCTGCGTTGCTTCAAGCAGTATGCCGTGCTCTCCGTCCTTGTTCACTGTTATCCAACCAACGATATCGCACAATCCGCAAATGTTATCCACAATCTTCATACTCATTTTCGGGAGTAATCTCGTATACTGCGAACCGCTCGGACTTACAAACTGTTCCGCTGTTTCCCATGCAGTCCACACGATATTGACACCCCAATTTTTCATGTGTCTTAATGAGTTTACCAATTTGAACTGCATATACTGATAATCCGCTTGTGCAGGGACACCTTTGTTTTTCCCCATACTTCCCAAATCAGAGAGAATACATCTTTCCAACTCGCTGATATTATCTACTGCAACGGTTTTGATGTTATTCTCTTTCAGAAACTCGGGTGTTATTTCCATCAACACCCTTGTCCAGTCTGCGAAAGTACCTGCTACCAAAACATTACCGTCTTTTTCCACACGGCTACGGTTATCGATTTCCTGAACAAAAATTTTTGATATATCCTTTACGACTTCACCCTTTGCCAATGTGCGTGTGATTGTCCTGTCCACATCTAAAACCAGTGTGTTTCCCTCGCTCTTTTCGGCTATCAAGCCTATCTGCGTACTTTTGCCGACACCAGGCTTACAATACAAAAGTGCGGTATAGGGCTTTTTCCTGATTTCCTCAGTGTTAATTTTCTTCAACTGCATTTTCATTCTCCTTTCCGTTGTCTGCGTCATCAAGTATGATGTTTTCGATTTCGTCAAGATAAGGCTTGATTCTGCTGCGTGTGTCGCTGTCGATTATCAACGCAATCTTATTCATCAACAATCCGATTTTTAACATATTTACCTTTGTCATGCCTGTTCTTCCTTTCTGTAAAAATCAATATATTCTGCATTCGGCTGATAATTCAGACAAACGCTTGAATACTCACATCTCCTGCCGTACATATTACAATGACAAGTATTTTTGTAGAAATTCTTATCCTGTACAGCTTCCTGAATGGTTGCCTTTATGACTTCCAAATCCTGTCTGAACTGCTCGATTTCTTCGTCTGTTCTTTCGATTTCCAAAAGCCTTATTTTGCTGTCCGTGTCCTCGTCATACCATGCAACCATTCTTTCAAAAAATTCTTCCTCGGATTCATTCTTTTTGATTCTGATTGTAGGCTTACGGCATACTGTATACCACACTTTTCTCATGCCTGTCATAAGCATATACGCTAAAATCTGCTCGTCCCAGAGCAAATTGTATTCGTACTGCTCCGTGATATCCATGCCTGTGGTTTTGTGTTCCACAATGTACCCATTGTCTGTCACACCGTCAACAAATCCGATAAGCGTATCACCGTTACCCAAGTCATACTCAACATATTTTTCGGCTTCCGTAACCTTGAAATGCGGATAGATGTATTTCTTGTATGCTGTCACCATTGCCGACTCTTTGGAGTAATCACTTTCAAAATTGCCTGTCTTGTTGAGTTCTTCAAGAAGTTTGTGGTAATTACTGCCCGTCTCCAACGCTTCCGCTGTCTGTATCGGCTGTAACATTTCCACATATTTCAGTTGGAACATTCTGCGGCAACTCTTGAACGCTTTTATCCTGCTGATTGACAACTTCATTTGTTTCACCTGCTTTCAAAACCATCTCAATTCTGATTCTTGCTCTCTTGCTCGGATTACTGCCATTCTCAACATTGCAGATTGTCACACCTGACAGACTGCACAATTTTCCAAAATCTTCCTGCGTGATGTTATGAATGGCTCTGAAATATACCATTCTTTCTGGTAATGTCATTTCTTTTTGCATTTATCATTCTCCTTTTCTGCCTTTTCAGGCTGTTTGCTCTTTTCCGACATCTTTATAAATGCCGTCAAGATTGTTGCTTGTTTCTTTTTCTTGTTTTTCTGCACCGTGTCACTTATTTATCAAGATGTATCAAAATATCCTGTATGTGTTATCATTTCAAATGCGTTTGCAATGTCTGCCACAATCAGCACATTGATATTACCTTGATTTGTTCCTGATACGGTGATATTTTCTGCTGTCGGTTCTGACTCTGATTCGGATTTGGATTTGCTGAATGTTTCAGGCTCTGCTGTCTGCTCTGCTTCAACCTGTGCAACCCCTGCATTGAGTTCTGTTTCCTGCTCGGCTGTTTCCTCAACTGTTTCTGTTTCGGGCTTTCTGTCAGGATAAACAAAATCGAGCATATCTTCTGTTTCACAATCATTTATGCAAACTTCGAAATTAAACTCATTTGCAAGCCTTTTAGCAACGGTTTTAGCACCTCTGATGTTTCCGATATGGTCATTACCGATATTGTCACCATTTTCATTTGTAAAATAAAACCTTTTTGCCATTGTCGTTCCCTCCTTTATTTTTTCAACTGTTTCGGCTGTTGCTTCGGTGCTTGTCAGCGGTAAATATTCAATTCTATAACAAGCGTCTTCGCTTTCGTCTTCAATCAATACTTTTTCGCCGTTATACATTTCGTATCCAACTGTATAATGTGCGTCTGTTCCAAAAAACTGTATTCCGATTATTCCTATCTGCGGAAGTCTTTCGTTTGCTTCTCTTGTTTCAAGAACTGTACCATCTTTGTAGCAAACTATGAAATTTTGGTCGTACTCATAACCCTCTCCACAAATCCAAGCGTCTTTGAGTTCTTTTTTTGCCTTAGCAAGCTCGTGTCTGATTTCGCCTTTTGTCATTGTGTTTTTCATTGTGATAACCTCTTTTCTCTTGGATTTAATTTCTGAATATATAATACTATATTTCTTTTAATTTGTCAATACCTTTTTAAAAATTTTTAAATATTTTTTTATTTTTCTTTTATCTCTATATATATATTATATTTTATATATTATTTATATTTTTTTATAAAAAAATAAATAAATAATATATAAAGTATATATATAGTATATAGGAGAGTGACGCATTTATAAAAATATGACGGATTTAAGGGTAATATAAAAAAGTCCTATATAAAAAATAAAAATAGAAAATACTTTTTGGAAAACGGTCAAAATGCACCATTTTTCAAAAATGCGTCATTCCAAATAAAAAAATCCCCCCGACTATTGTCGGGAGGAGATTTCCTTATTCGGAAAACTTAATCATAGCGTCATTATACAGTTTTGGATTAAGATACATCAATGTTGACATTAACTCGTCAACAATCGCCCACATTGTACTTGCCGATTTGCCGTTAATGATTTTCGCAAAATCCGTGCTTGATGTGTATTCGACGGTGTTTTCGGTGTTCGGGGGAGAGTAGCTGTAACCTCCATGAGATACGGGTGTGTCGGACGTTTGATGTAAATTGTTCAAAATCGTATAGTATGCCGCTAATTTAACACAAGTGTTAGCGTTCGGGTTGCGTTGTCCTTGACATTCGGCAATAGCCTCTATCAAATCGTTTTCTGTTATCAAGGACATTTCCCCCTTACATCTGTTCCATTTTGCTTATAAGTTTGCGGATTTCCTGTTTTGCTTGTTCGTTCGGAGTATCATTCATAATATCGTGTAATCTGTTGATGATTTCGTCCGTTGCTTCGTCACGGCTGTATCTGCCCATACTGTCACGTCTGACATTGCCGTATCCCGCATAACTGTTTCCACCGTCCATACTTCCGTCACGGGTATATCTGCGTGCATTGCTGCTTCCGTTTCTACTTTCGTAGCTGCCACGATTGGAATAACCATCATCATTGTATTCATTCATTGCGATTATCGTTTCGATTGATTTTATGGCGTGTGTCAGCTTGTCAACAGTATCAAGACTGCCTGCTGTGAGTTCGCCTTTTTTTGCGATTGTTTCAAGTTCTTCGCAAAGCATTTCTTTGATTTTTTCGTATGATTTCATTTTTTATTCACCTCTCACGCTATGCGGTTTATAACCAGATTTGCGTTTTGTACACTTATAACAGGTGCAGGTGTGACAGTCGGGTCTGATGTAGCAGGTACACTCTCAATCGACAGTGAGAAACAACAACCTCTCGGCACTTTAATAATTGCCGTTGATGTTACATTGCCGTATTCGTCCACTGCCGCAGGTGTGATAATCGCTCTGCTGGTTAATCTCGGTTCGCCGTTGATAGTAATTGCGACGGCTATTGAGCCAACTGTACCGCCTGTCGGAATTGCTATGTTACCGTTAAATGTCACCTGATACGTTGCAAAACACTGACTTGTAATGCCACGCAGGATAAAAACACCCGTTTCGTTTTCGTGATAGACGTAGCCCTTACGGCACGGGATAGAAGCTGTAAAAATGACAGGTGCGTTGAGAGACACCGCCTGCACCGCATTAGCTAAATACTCTGCTGCCATATCGTCACCGCCTTATGCTCCGCAACCGCAGCCGCAACCGTTAGTTTGGCAAGTAAAAATCGGAGTATTGCCATATACTGGCATAGAGGGAACGGGGCAATTTTTGAGCCTGTTATATACACCGTCAATCTCCGCTGCCTGACCTGCCAAAATCTGAGCCGTCTGAGCCGTCTGTGAAGCCTGCATATTTGCCATATTGACGGCATTCTGCAAGGCAACATTCTCTCTCTGTGCCTGTGCAAGCTGATTTTTAACACCATCAAGCTCCAATGCACAAAGTTTGTCAAGAATAGCTTGTGTATTTGCGGTATTCGCTGCTCTTGTAGCACACGCTTCAGTTGCGATTGTATACTTAACGTCATTTGTTGCGGCTCTGTTATCACAGCAGCACTGTGCAAGTTGTGAGGAAAGATTTGTCAAGCCCTGTGTATTTGCTGTCTGAGCGGCAAAACTTCTTTCAAGGTCGGAAATCTGATTTGTGTACATCTGCTGTGCAAGTGCGTTCTGAGCACCGTTCACCGACTGCTGAACCCCGTTAAATCCGTTGCAAAGACTGTTCTGGATAGCTGCCGTTCCGTTTGCAATACCGAGATTTGTGCTTGCAAATCCGTTAGCAAGTGACATCTGAGTATCACCGAAACCACCGCAAATCTGAGTTGACAGTCCTGCTATACCGTCACGAACGGAAGTGATATTGTCGTTAATCATAGCGTCACGGAAACCACCGTTTGTGTTGGAGTTGATGTTCTGCTGACCCGTCAAGAGCCACGGAAAGTCATAACCCAACATCATGTTACCGTAACCGCCAAAACCACCGAAACCGCCGCCAAAGCCCCCGAACATCATAGCGAAAAGAAAGAGGATAATCCAATCACTACCCCAACCGCCAAAGCCGCCATTGTTTCCGCCACCGTAGCCATAGCCGCCGAGAGGCTGAACCGGCATAACCATACCTGTACCGTTGTTTTCATCTGTAATTGCCATTTTCAAAATCCTTTCGATTAAATTAAAAATTTATGCTTCAAGCCCGTGCACTGGCTTAAACATTCAAATAGTTTGCAAAAATCAAAAACAGTTGCTGTAAATTTGAAAAAATTTGCGAAAATCATATTTAAAAGTTTAAATTTGCGTAAAATCATGCAAATTATCCGTTTAAAATTTAAAATTATTTAAACATCTGTTTAAATTGTGGATTGTTTTGTAACTGTCCTGCCATCTGCTGTAACTGATTAAACTGTTGCTGTGACATTTTGCCCGAGTTCATCAGGTACTGTATAACCTGACTCGGATTATTCATATTTTGAGGAACGCCAAATTGTGACAACGCTTGCATGGGACTACTCTTAAACTGATTGAACATCTGTATCATCTGCATAGGGTTAAACATTACTGTCAACTTCCTTTCGTTTGATTGCTTTTTCCGGTTTTGCTGTCAATTCCGCCATTTGTTTTTTTAATGCGTCTATCTCACTCCACAACGCTGTTACATCGGCTTTTTGAGCAAAATCGGCACAATTTATTGTTTGTTCGTTCTGTGTCGCTGTGATGTTTTCCTGCGGCTGTGTGTCGCTTTCCTCTATCAGTCTGAATTTCTTAAAAATCGGTTCTTCAAGCTGTGAGAAACCCTTCGTTTTTACATAGATGTACGGAGAGTTCTCGTCCTTAAAAGTGACACTGTTTCCAGGTGCAACAGGATAATTAAAAGCCTCTTGAATGCTGTGCACCGATACAAAACCGCCGTTTTGTATCTGCATTTGTGAACTGTTTCCGTTTTGAAAACTGTTCATCTGCGGTATCTGTTGCGGCATTTGCTGATAATTTTGATATTGCTGATAATAATTCTGATACGGATATGCCGCAGGATAAAAATTATTATATGCCATTGTCTACCTCCCAATAATATATCGGTACTCTGTCCCCACTGTCCCATGTGTCGATATAATTTCCATCTATGACCGCTACAACGTGCTGACCGACAAACACGACATATATACCTGTTGGGTGTTCGTCTGCAAATTGCCTGACCGTATAGCAATTTGGACAAGTATCGGGTACAATATACCGTTTCAATCCCTTTACTTTGAGATACTCGTTCCACACGCTGTCACTTGACGGCATATCGGACATCATAAATCCTTGTATCGCCAATTCAATATATGTGCGTTCCCAGTCTTGATTTAAGGCGGTAGATATTGCCCTGATAACACAATCACCGACTTGTTTATTTTGAGGGTTTATGTTCGATTTTATATACATTTTCGTCACCTTTGAGTTTATTGTAAAATAAAAACAAGGCATTGACAATCAAGTCAATACCTTGTTTTTTACTATCTTTTTACTACTCAAAATGCCTGAAAATTTTATCCTGTTCCTTGTAAACAATGGCAGTTATACGTTGGAAACTCAATCCGAATTTTTCAGCCAAATCGTTATATGTCATTCCATCAATAAGTCGCAATTTAAGGATTTCTCTGTTTCGCACAGCATTTCTTCCTCTTATCCATTCGTCAATCAATTCAGATAGCTGACTGTTTGATATTTCTTCAATCTTCATCAATGTTTCCTCGTTGCCTTGCCTTTTGCGGTGCTCCTATTCTTCTTTGTTCTCTTTTTGACTGTCACTCTTGCCATTGTAAATGTCACCGTCATTTCCAATATAATTTGCATTTCCTCCGCCATCTGTTGATATTTCATAACTCTCAAAATCATACTGGCTGATGTAGGCAAGCCAAACGGCATTACTCGCAAAAATCATAGCAATAGCAATTATTAAGGTAATCCACAACCTCTTGATATGCCTTTCTGCTCTCGACATTGCCGATTCGTGTACAATATATGGTATACTTTGATTTTCCATTTTTCAATCCTCATTTTATCGTCACCATTTTCCCGACATCAAGAAAATGGTGACGGTATTGTTATTTGCACATCTGATTCACTCTTGCCTGCACTTCATCATAAAGTATGCCGAGTCTGTCGGCACGTTCCTGACCGTTGCCATATTTGCCTTGTATGACTTCTTTTGCAAGCTGTTCTACACTCATTTCACGTGTATATTCGAGTGCAATCCAGCCTTTCACACCGTCATATTCAATCAATCCCCATTTGTATTTACCACCGGAAGTCCAGCGAGTCACCCTCAAAAGTACACCGCATGGCACTTCTCCCAGTTTATCAAATTTCACACTCGCACCCTGACGGATATTCAGACCGTCACTTGCCGTTACGATAACAGGATAATCCACGATTTTTGAAGAATTCAGCTGATAGATTTCAACTTTTTTTTTCGTGGAAGTCGCTGTCGATTTCGTTTCAGCCTGCCAGTTCGGACGGTAAAAGGCATATACACGCCAGTCATCAAATAAACGGTATTTTCTCTTGAAAACAGAAGTTTCAGCCCATTTATTTTCATTGGCTGCGTCAACATTTCCCTCAAGCGTTGTTATCGTTGTGCCGTCAAAGTCTTCAACGATTCCCACATGGTCACAAAAGTATTTGTCATGCTCGGGATAATCACTGTAACGCATGAAGAACAAGTCGCCTGCTTGTGGCGGCATATTGACGGATTTCCTGAACCAAGTGCCGTATTTGCCGTCAGAACCTCTGGGAATACTTCCTGCACCGCCCTCAACTTCTTTGATGTATTTGCCGATAAATCCACAGTCTTTCATGATTGCACTCACGGCATAGGCACACCAATGTGTGATATATCCCAAATGCAATTTCTGATTGCAGACGTAATCACCGTTGCAGGAAAGATATGTCCATGCTTTATCAAGAAATTTTTCTTTATCCGTCATTTTGATTCATCTCCTTTTTCGACAGTCGTTTTCAGTCTGTCAATGAGTTTTTTCATGAAGTTCGGTATCGGTACACCCATTCTTGACAAGTTTTCAAGCGTTGAAATGAGTTCGTTAATTATCAGCCAGACTGCAACCAATACCGCAAAAAATACACTGTAACGCAGGTCAACATTGATTTGCTGTAAGCCCTGAGATATCAGCCAGTCCAATATCATTGCCGCCACAACCAATGCCAGATAACCGACTTTTTTCACAATCCCCTTAACACCTTTTTTGCTTGACAATTCCGAATTGTACCATGCGGCAGACATTCCCGTTGCATAGTCGATTATCATTGCAAAAATCAGCATGATTATCGGTATCGATACGATACCGAAATAGTACAGCAAACCTGCAAACGCCGCCGATACAATCATCTGAAATTCTTTACTCTGCACTTTCAACACCTCTTTCAACTTTTGTTGGTTCAATAGTTTTTTCTGAGTCTTTTAAGTTTATAACGTATTTCTCAACAGGAACTATATCAAGTTGTAAATCTTCATTTTCAGGTTCGGACACTTTATCTTTAGACAAATCAATCATTCGCAAACTTTGAGGAATTGAATTCAGACTTGCAGAAACAGGCGGTATTTCTGAAACATTTCCCTGAATCCAAATTTTTGACGGCTGAACGGCTGTACCGATTGACAATGTATTTGTGCCCTCTGCTATCGGCAACGCAGGGATTACAACATCAATCTCGTCGTTTTCGATATAAGGCTCATATTCAGTCACCGCAGAACCTTTTTCAACCTGAAATGCATAATCATTAACCAAAGCACTGCTCTGTGATGAAAAATTTCTAATTGTGATATATTCACAATTTTGCGGTGTTGTGAATGTTCCTGTTGAAATTTCTTGTATTACTTGCTTGAATTGATTCCAAAATATTGTTACAAGACTTCCTGTTCTGATTCCGTTTTCAAAAAATGAAACAGTATAATTAGTATTGGGGTGTACAGCGATGAAATTACTGGTTCTGAAATTGGAGTCGTTGTTAAAAGCACCAGATGTGGAATAAAATCCAATTAACAAATTATCATTGTCACATAAATTTCTTCTCACCCTATGCAGTTTTTGTTTTTTATAATCAACATACTCCGCCTCATCTCCTACCATTTTGATTTGCTCGGGGAGATAGAGGTTGGTTGTGTCGGGGGCGTGGTAGGGTTCGTAGGGAGTGGCGGTGGAACCTTTAGCGAGCATAATTTGATAATCTGAAATATCTGCTGAACTAATATCGGATATATCAGTTTTTCTAAGTTGAATAGCAAAAGTACAATCAGATATAGTTACAGGCAAGGTATAGTATATAACTGTTTGACCAGAATTTCTTCTATTGGGAAACATAATAATTGCAAATTCCCAGCCATCTGCTATAGATATTGTGTATGTTCCAATAACGGATATTAAATTAGTAGAGCGTTTCCGGGTTGAATCATAATCTGTCATTCCGGATGGTGTTTTAGAGTCTGGATATTTCCAATTTTTATAATTACTACCCGTATATATTGCACCAGCTTCAAAATCAGATGACTGTAAATAATTCTTCCCATCCACCGTCACCGGCACCAGATACTCTCCAGAATGTTCACCTTCCGTGACCAAATCACCGACAGATTCACCGTCAACGGTATTTCCGTAAATGCGGTAATCTTTCAGCCGCTGACTTTTTGAAACAAACGTATAGGGCAAAGTTTCACTTTCCAATTCAGAACGGCTTGCAGAACCTCCGCCGCCCAAAAGCAGATATTTAAAAAAATCATTTCTTCTCAAATTAACCACTCCGTCCATGAATCGCTGTCGGCATTGTAGACAAATGCCCTCTGGGTGTCGTCCACAATAGCAACGTCACCCGATTTGAAATAAAATGTTTCTGCATTGTATGTCCCGATACATACCGCTCTTGTCAATACGGAATTGAGCTTGCTGATATCTTCACCGAGCAAGTGAAGATTTTCATTGTAGCGGTCAAATGTAATACTTCCAACATCAATCGCTGTATTGTCGGGAAAATTCATTTTTAAAATCTCTTTCACAAAAATCACTCCTTTAAACTAAAAATACAGGTGAAATGCCAATAGAATAACTTGCACTATCACGACTAAGTGAAGCATAAATATTGCCAGATGTGGGACTTCCACTTGAATATACATAGCAAAAATCACTTCCAGAAGTCCGATTAGTAGAACGCAACCACCAATTTGCAAGAGAACTTGAATTATTATGCTTATATTTGGCTTTGTTATTTGAAGTATTGGAAAAATAAGAATATTGTGCTTGTTTACTGCTGCTTGAATAGCTTGCTGAACCAAAAGTTTCAAATTCTGATATCAGCGGCAAATAATCCGTTGTAGCTGTAACTGGTGTCTGCCATGCACCGCCGCCTGTGTTATCCGTGTATTTTATTATCGGTTTCATGACTGCTCTCAAATCTGACGGCAAACATGACATCAATGTATTAGCAACGGGATTTGTGGCACAAGTTGATGTAGCGTCATATCCAACTCTTGAAGAATCAACTATTGAACCGTATCCGCTTGGTGCAACGTCTGTACTGCCCAAAATATCATATCGCATATCAGAACCAGCCCAACCGCCGTAATTGGCATTTCCCCAATGATTCATATTAAATGTTTTTGTTCCGTCATCAAGCCGTGATTCATAATTTCCATTTGAATACTTACCATCTATAAAACAAATATCTTTTTTTGATGTGTCTTTGAAACACCCGAATGTAATTCCTGCATTTTCAAATTCTCTATTGTGGTCAATCCCTAATACAGTAACCCATACATACTTATCTAAATTTGTTGTGCCTACATAGCCTTGAATACGTATCTTTTTTATGTCCCCGACATTGTAATATTCACTTGCTGTTCCTGCCTGAGAACGCTGCGAAATAACTTCCCAACTGTCGTGTATGATACTTTTATCACTATATACCGCCCAACAAATAGTATCTGCCTGTATATTCGGAATTTGTTGATATGCCGTTACGTTATCGGAATCAACAATAGGATTTGACGGTTTAGATAATACCCAACCTAAAAAAGCATTTCCATCTTTTGCGGGAACAGTACCATCATATACTGCTGTTCCGCCTTGCTTTACCTGCACTTGCTGTAAAACCGTATCACCGTCTTTGAAAGTGACTGTAAAAGTTGGTAATACTTTTCCTATTCTTCCACTAATATATATCGGTGATGGGATTTTACCATGTAAATTTATACTCATGCCGAATCCCCCTTATGCGTTACGGATTTTTTCACAATGAAATAATCAACTGGCACAATATAATATAAAGAACCGTCTGCAAGCTGTAAACTGACATCATAATAGTATCTTCTCGGTGATATGTCGGTATCTTCGGGAGTCAATTCAAGCGGATATTCTCCGTCAACTTCGTCAGATGAAGTCAATTCTTTATAAATCAGATAACTACCGCCATTCTCAATGTATTTCACACCGAAACGCATTTTATCGCCTGTCTGCAATAAATACGGCTGTTCGTCTGCACCCTCGATTGTAATTGTCAAATTCAATGTACTGCCTTGATATATTGATAACATCATATCCCCCCTATACTATCCTTGATTTTCCCAACTCGATTTTTGTATATTGTTCTTTCAAACAATCGTAAACGGTTTTTACAACCTTTGACTTGACGGACAATCCCAAATTGAAATATCTCACTGTTACCGTGTCACCCAATCCACACTGTTCAAGCGGTGCAATATCCTTATATTCTTCCGTCTGCGACAAATCAATAAATGACACTTTGATATCTTGCAAAACATCATCAATCTTATTGTTTGTGATATATGTCTGAGCCAACTGTCTTAACTTCGTTTCGGTGATTTCTTCTTCTTCATCGAATTTATCCGACAAATCCAACGGCATAGCCCTCGGTTCAGAATAATTTGAAAAAGTACTTGTTTCAATTACTTTTTCAGTAAGCCTTGTAATTCGATTCTCTCTCACGGCATACGGATAAACCGCTGTATACGTATCTTGTAAATTGGTGTCAATCGAAAAGTCGGTCATGTTTTTTCCGTAATAGATTGTTACGCCTGAATCCGTTCCCCTTTCATTGTGGAGTTTAACAACAAAATTATCAAATTCATATTCGCCCCCGAATCCGTCTAAAACAGAGCCTTCCATTCCTAAAAGACACATTCGTGCATTTGAGGGCACTTTTATGTTAATTTTGCCTACCGTTGTTTTGTCTGTCCAGTGTGTAAATGGGTGCTGATAATATGCGGTATCAAAAACTCCCTGTAATGCGGCAGAAACACCCACATTTGACAATCCGAAAGGATTAACGACATTCAGGCATAAATCATAAGAAATATGCTGACAATATATTTTTGCCGTGTTTTTGATTGATTTTGTTATCCTGTAAATGCGGAAAAGCTGATTCCCCGATTTTTCGCTTGCTTTCATTTTCACAATCATATCGGGTTCAATTTCGCTGTAATGCAAGCCATTTATCGGATAAGTAAAAACAGATTCATAAATACCGTTGAGTTCCTCGGTAATCTCACACGATATGCAATCTTTCAAAAATCCGTATCCGTTTCTGCTGAAATTCGTGTCCGTTGCGGAGGGATATAAAATTGGTATCATGTTATATTGTCCTCCATCTCGGTATGATTTCTATGTTTGAAATGTTTCCGATAAATGCAATAGTATTTGTCCCTGGCTTAAATTCAGGAAATGACACCGCTGCATAATCATTGTTTTTATTGATATTGCCTTTGAATACGTTCATTGTTTCGGAATCAATCTCTACATATTCGTCAGCCCGATAAAATGTGTAATAATCGTAACTGTTAGCGGATTTATAAACGGCAATAGTAAAATTTTGTGTTCCGTCCGCAGGTGTTATTTTCATATACGGCTTTGATGGAAATGCTTCGGGGTTGAAAAATGCCTGATTTGACGTTATTATGATTTTTTTATCACCTTCAAAACTTTTTCTGAAAGGTTTGCATGAAAATGTTACAGTAAAATCTATAACATCATCATATCTTTTTGTTGCCTTGATTCCTGAGAAAACACACGCTTCACGGTAATAATTTTCGTCATAACTGAAAATCAATTTGTGATATGTGGCGGTCTGCTGTAACCAGTTCAACGCTCTGTTATATGAAAATGCCAAATCATTGATATTGTTTTCAACCTTTTCGGCAAAAAGCCGTAATTTCAATGTCAATTTGAGATTCTTGTAACCGCCGTTGTCAATAATCAAATCACCATCACGACCGGGAACGGATATAAATGTCAAATCCCTTTCGGGTTTATCATAGGCATTTTGTGATATGATATACAATCCGTAATCTCGGCTGTCCTGTCCGTTGTATTCAAAATGATGTAACATCATACCATTACATACCTCCTCCGTGACTCTTTTTCGTTCATGACTTCCATAAGCCTATCGGCAAACTGTTCAATATCGTCTTCTGAGGTCTGCCCCATTTTGTCAATGTGGATTTCAAAATTGTAGTAAACACTTTGACGTTTTTCACCCAACTTTTCTGCAACCTTGTCAATCCATTCGGTATTTTGTGAAAGAGGAATAACGGCTTCGTCGCCCTGTCCCTCCAAAAATGCCATTTGTCCACGCTTCAAAACACCGCCCTTTGCAAGATAAGGGATTTGAGGAACTGCAATTTCATTTATCCAATCGAAAGGCTTTGCACCAAGAATGTCAATGCCCTTGATTCCTCTCAATGCGTCATTTAATTTATTGAATGGCAAAGAAATTATCTGATTGATACCCCATATCAAACTATTTACAACAGATTTCAGACCGTTTAATATACTGTCCCCGATATTTTGGAATGTAGTCCCGACCGGTGCAAATACGTTTTTGATACCTTCCCATGCTCGCTTGAATATATCAGTGAACCATGTTCCAACGTTTGTAAAAACACTTTTGATTCCGTTCCATACTTCCACAAAAAAGTTTTTGACATTTGAAAATGCGTTTTTGATACCGTTCCATGCACCTGTAAAAACATTTCCGAACCATTCACCAGTTGTTATAAATGCGTTTTTAATGCCGTTCCATACGTTATTGAAAAAGTTTCCGACCGCTGAAAATGCACCTGTTATTCCGTTCCATGCACCCTCAAAAACCATCTTGAACCAATCACCAACGGATTTAAAAGCATTTTTAATATCCTGCCATCTGTCAGAAAACCACTGACCGACACCCGACCAAACTCTTACAACTTCATTCCATGCAATAACAGCATATTTGCCTATCTGCTGCGACCAACCGTCCCACCATTTCATAAGTTTTTCAGCCGCTTTTGATATTGCCTTGTTGATGTTGTTAATCAAATCTTGACCGAGTTTTTTCCAATCTGTATTGACAATATAATCGACAACAACCTTGATGATTTTACCCACACCGACAAGTAATTTCGGTGCAGCGGCTAACAATGCGGTTGATACTGCAATCATGACTTTTGCACACAATTCAACCAATTTCGATAACGTTTCAGGTTTCAGAACAAACTCAACGATTTTTTCAATTAACGTCATTACCGCTTCGGTAAGCTGCGGCAATACGTCAATCAATGTGTCTGCTATTATATCAATAATATTGATGATAATATCTAAAAGATTATCCCAATCAATAGCGTTCATCAATGATTCAATGAATTTCGGTAATGCCGAAATTAAAGTCGGTAAAGCACGCCCTAAATCTGTTATAATTTGCTCGACAACTTTTACTATAACATCTAAAATCATAGGTAAATTGTCCAGTATGCCTTGTCCTATCGCTGAAAGTATTGCAGAACCAACTTCCAAAATTTGTGGAGTCATTTCCACAATCATCAAAAGCCCGTCCGAAAGAATGCTTCCAAATTCAGACATAGCACCCAATAAACCTTTTTCATTGAATGCCGTTGTAAGCCTTGACAATCCGTCTGTACCAAATTTCACGAACTTTCTCAAAGTCGGTGTCAATTTGTCGGATAACGCTATTTGAGCACCCTCTAACGCTGAATTGAATATTGTAATATCACCTGAAAGATTATCAAGCTGAGTCTTTGCCATTTCTTCCGCTGAGCCTGCCGCATTATCAATAGCGTTTGAAACTTCTTTCCATCTGTCTGTACTCGTTGCAAGCAACGCATTGACGGATTTCAAATCGACTTTGTTAAAAATCGAATTTAAAGTTTGCGTTTTTTCTGCGTCTGTCATATCAGACAATGCGGAATTGAAATCTGAAAATATCGACTGCAAATCTCGCATTTTTCCGTTATTGTCAAATGCTTGTACGCCTAAATCTTCAAGTGCCGCTGCTGCTTTATCCGTAGGGGCTGACAATGACAAAATGATATTTCTGAGTGCTGTACCGCCCTCTGCTCCCTTTGTACCGTTATCAGCCAATAAGCCTAAAGCTGTTGCTAATTCGGTTGTACCGCCTGACAGCATCTTTGCAGTACCGCCTACTGTTAGCATAGCGTCACCCAACTGTCCGACACTGGTGTTTGTCTTTGACGCACCTTTTGCCATTTTGTCAACCAGTTCTGCTGTTTGACTTAATGACAATCCCAACGCTGACTGCGTATCTGTTATCATGTCAGAGGCTCTTGCAAGTTCCATACCGCCACTTGCTGCAAGGTTGAGAACATTCGGCAACATATTCATTGATGTTTCTGCGTCATATCCTGCGAGTGCCATATAGTTTAATGCGTCTGCTGCCTGACTCGCTGAAAACGCTGTTTCACTACCCATTTTTTTGGCAAATTCTCTTAAATCACTAATTTCATCAACGGTTTTTCCCATTGTGGCGGCAACCTGCGACATTGACTTATCAAATGTCATTCCTGCCTGTACAGACGATTTTGCAAAATTCGTTACTGCTTTTGCTGTAACGGATATTGCTTTTTGTGCAATAGACAACGCACTCAAAAAACCCGATGTATCAATACTGATTTTTCCGTATAAATCGAAAACATTTGCCAATGTTCTCACCTCCCCCAATCGATTTTTGTGCCGAGTTTTTCAGCTACCTTTTCAGAAATTTCTTTTCCTGTCATTGTTTCCGCTTTCTGCGGTTTCAACAATTCAAAATATGATATATTTAAAAACTTGTCTTGCGGTGCAAGGCGTAAACTTTCAGTAACAAAATAACGGTATGTATTCTCACGATTGTATTCTTCAATTCGTGCCTTTACATACCGCAAGAATAACTTTAATTCTCTTTTACCTCTGTATTCTCCGTAGCAAATCCAGAAGATTCGCTGTCCGTCATCGCTTACTCCGCCTGTTCGAAAAAATCAACAAAGTCCTTATCATTAAAAACATCAACAAAAATAGTCGTAAATCTCGAAAATATATTTTTGCCGTCAATTTCGGTATCGTCAACAGACAATACTATTTTTTTGACCGATTCCTTATGTTTTCGAAATATTATTCCCACAATATGCATGGTTGATTTTTTATCTTTCAGTGCCTGTGATACTTCTTTGTCCTGTAAGATCTCCCCCATCGGTTCAAGGATTTCTGCATACAAATCAATAGCACTATCATTTTTATAATCAGATATTTTTTTCATTCCTTATCCTCCGTTAAGTTGTTGACGGCACTACTACCGTACAAGTATCAGTGTATGTTACACCGCTGACTGTTACGCTTGCTGTAATAACGGTATTTCCTGCACCTGCTGCCGTTACAACACCGTTTGAAACGGTTGCAACGGAAGAACTACCGCTTGACCATGTTACTGTTGCACTTGACGGAACTGTTACAGCTTTCAATGTGAATGTATCACCGTTTTCAATCGTTATGGAATGAGTGTTGAGCAATACACCGCCGTTTACTCTCTCTGGAACAAGGACATAAACTTCATAAGCTGCGTCTGTCACATCTTCGATAGTTTTATGACACATAAATTCAAATGCAAGCTGAGCCTTGTTTTTGTCGGTTGTTGCAACAGAAAAACCGCTGTTATTCAGCACACGTTTCATTTTTATTGCAAGCAGACCGCCTTTTCCGTAATCGGCAAGTCCCCATACCGTATCAATAAAATCTGATGTTTCAATGTCTGATTTCGGAGTGATTTTATTACCCACAATTTCAGCCGCACCGATAAGCATTTTGACAAGTGTAGGATTCACTGTAACAAGGTTTCCGCTGAGTTTTACTTCACCGTCATCTTTTCTTTTCAGTTCCATGCAATTTTTCGGACAGTTATCTATATCGTCACCCATATCGGTGTATGTCGGTGTATCTGAGAATGTAACACCGCCCGTTGTACTTGCTATAATTGTACTTCCTGCAATGCCTGAACTAAAATTAAATGTTTCGGGGTTAAACTCTGTTACAAGCATAAAAACATTCATTGTCAATTCGTCAAGCGTTGTCGGCTTAATCTTTTTATATGACATTTGTTTCTTTCCTCCTTATTTCAATCTATAAATTCAACTGTTATATTTATAATTATTCTGCGGATTAAATCATCATTAGAATCCCCTGCACGTTGTGAAAATGGATTTGCTTTCCATATCCACATACAGCCGTTATCATAATCTATCCGTTGACCGCCTTTTCCGATATATTCTTCAATTTGCAAGGCTTTTTCCTGCACATTTTTCCAACTGCTTTCACGATACCACAACGAAGCGGTAAGCAGAAGCTGATTGTCAAAATCATCACTTGCTACTTCATAAGTGATATAAGGCAATTCCGCATTTTCGGGAACAGAATTTTCATCATAGGCTTTCAAACCAAATCCAGACCAGAAAGAATGCAACGCTTGTATCTTATTCAAGTCGCCACTCCTCCGCTGAATATTGTCGCTGATTCAACGGTGAACCAGTCGGGGATTTCAAATCGTCTGAATTTGAAGTCAATCGAAAAATCTTTTCGTCTGATTTACGTTTCAATACCGTGTGATAATCCAAATTGATATTTTGTGCTACAATAAAATTATATGCCGATTTTGCACCCATAGCCAAAGCAACTTTCATTTGCGTACTGCTGTCATACGCCATAATGCCCTTGATTGTCGCTCCCTCTGTCCATACCCTTTGAACACTTCCATAATCGTCATCAACTTGCAGTTTATTCATTACGACAAAATCCTCTTTTGCCACATCAATCAAACTCATAATATCCTCGCTTTCCTGTATCGGTGCAATCTTGACGCATACACGTCTTTCCATGACGCACCGCCATTGCCTGAACCGCTTGCATAATTGCCTGAACTGCCTTTTGAATAGGAATACGCTCCCAATGTTTCAGATGTAAACGGTGACATTGCTATACTGTCAAATGCTCCGTTTTTCTCTTGCCACTGTTCGATTTCTGCCACAAGTAACAAGAAATCTTTCGGGGGTGACATTATCCAAATGCCTCCGTGAAAATTCTCGTTTTCAAGCTGCATTTCCGAAACTTTGTGTACACCGTCATTTTTGCGGCTGCCGATTATGCGGATATAATCTGTCGGAAAATCAATCAGCGGTGTAATAATGCCGTTTGTGATATTCCAATCTCCCACATGGATATCACGGGGATAAGCAAAATAGTTTTTGACATTTGCACAAATTTCATCAATCATTATTCACACCGCCTTTTGAAATGTATTTTTTATCCGAGGGATTTGATTCTTGCAAGTGCAATAGCCTTTGACGGATAGAATGCACCTGTCGTATCTGTTACCATAGCCCAATTTGCAGATGTAGCAAGGTCACTTGCTTCGGGGCTTGTCTTTGATGTATCAATATAACTGAATCCATTTGGTGCAAGCAAATGACGCTGTCTTGTAATCAACATATCGATACCGCCGTTTGTGAGTGCGTCACGTCTTGTTTCATTCGGTACCTTTGCACCGCAATCACAATAGTTTATAGCACCCTGACCGAGAATATACGTTGTATATGTCAGAGTCGTTGCAGGTGCTGTTGCTGTTGCCACTGCTACCTGTCCTGCGGTTGATACAATCGCCGCTGTCGGTGAACCTGAACCATACTTGCCTGATTTTTCAGTGCAAGTGATAACTGCGTTACTTCTTGACGTGGAATAGGTTGCATTGAATGTTCCGTTTGCGGTCAATGCCGTAACAAGAGCCGTTGCTGCTGCTGTTGGACTTGCACCGCTTGTACTGTCAAGGGTTATAGTAACACCATTAACTGTGATTTTATCTCCGCTTGCAACTGTACCGCCTACCGTAATTGTATAAACACCTGCACCTGTATAACTTGCGGTTACAAGGTCATCATCAATCAAAACCGTTTTGCCGTTCCATGTTGCAAGGTTGAGCTGACGCTGTATGCCGTTTGCGTCTGTCTGTTTCCAATATTCAAGCAACTGCTGATTTTCAAGCCCTGTTGCAACCTGACTATGCATAATAGCCATTGCAAATACATTCTTGTTTGCACCTGCGGCTTTCTGAATTGCTTTATTCATTGTATCAGGCTGCATAACACCGTTGTTTGCACCGCCTGTAATGTCAAGTGTGTGGTCACTTGCAAAGTTATTTGTGTTTACGCCGAACACACCTGAAAGGACTGCCAAAAGGTCTGTCTGGTCATTATCGTCCCAATATTCCGACACCTGAGCAGCGATATTCTCCATGAAATTATGACCTGTAATGTCATAGGTAAAGTCTTTTTCTTCCCATGCTTTCATTCTGCCTATGACAATCATGGTCTGCAAGAATGAACCGATACCACTCGCTGTAATGTTTGTAGTTCCGTCATAATTCTGAACCGCACCGCCGATACGTCCCACAATGGGTACATTGATAAAATTACCGCCTGCTTGGTCTGCAAGCAAACTCTTGAGGTCTGTACGATTACGCAAAACACCGCTTCTCAAAAGTGCGTTCTGCTTTACTCTCGGGATTGTTTCAAGATATTTCTGAAATACATTCTGATTCCAATATTTACTGTCAAAAATTGCTGGCATTGTTTTCTCTCCTTTTCATTTAGCTTAGCCAATTCTTCACTTCCGCATTTTCGGGATTCTCATTTGCAAATCTCATTTTTTCGGCAAGTGACATTTTCTCAAACGTACTGCCGCCTGTATTTGTTGGGGGATTTGCTACATCGGCTCCTTTTACAGTCTGCGTAACGACAAAATCCGCCCACACATCTTTTGCTTCGTCAACGTGTTTTTTGCCGTCTTTGATATTATTTTCTTCGTCAAGTTCAATCTTCGAAAAATCCGTCACCCTGATGATTGCCCCGTGCCATTTTTCGGGGATTCCTGCCTGTGAAAGAACTTTACTGTATACTTTTTCTTTCACAGCCTTTACCTTATCAGCGTCCACACCTGCCTTATAATCGGCATACTCCGCACGGACTTTTTTCAGCTGTTCCGATACCGTTTCAAGTTCCTCTGCTTTCGCCTGAGCCTTGACAAGTTCTTTTTCCACACTTGCCAATTTGTCAGCCTGTTCTTTGTACTTATCTCTGTCGGCTGTTATCCCTGCGATAGCGTTCGCATATTCATCAAATATCAATTCAATTTTATTATCGGGTATTTCTATCGACTGCAAAAATTTTTTCGTTACTCCCATTTTCACAAGCTCCTTTTTCTCGGTGTCATTTTCTCGACATTAGCCGTTTTGATATTCCACACAGTTTCTCGATAAAATATCTAATTAAAATTAGTGTACATTATTTTTCGTGATTTGTCAATACCTAAATCGAAAATGATGCATTTTCAAAAAGATGACGAATAATCCGTCATTTCTAAAAACCTTTTTCAAAAATATTTTTTTATATACGACTTTTTTATTTTACCCCTAAATCCGTCATTTTCTATATAATCCGTCATTTTTTCTTACTTATTATATATTTATATATTTTTTTCTTAAAAAAATAAAAAATATATAATAAATAATAATATATATATTATATAAGAAAATTCTTTAAAAGAAAAATAAAAGAGGTAAAAAAGAAAAGAGGATATCCCCTTGTGGAAATACCCTCTGTTTTGATTACTGTATTTTTCCCTTTAATGCCAATTTCATGATTTCTTTATATTGGTCATCATGATTTGTGGCAGCGTCTTTGAGAAAATGCTTCTTGCCTGTATCGTGTCTTTTATCTCCATACTCAACCGCAATAGCATACTCCACATTTGAACCGATATACACCGAATGTTCTCCTTGCTTTTTCGGTGTTTTGCGTGTGTATGTTCCCGATTTTGTGACACCGTTCTTGTCGGGCTTATCTGCTTTGTATGATTTTGTTGCAGGTGCTTTTCCTGCTAATGCGTGGGTAATGCTGTTTCGGAGTAATCCTGTATCAACTGGACATTCTCCTTTTGCGTTTCCCTCTGCCGCCTGTCCTATCAGTTCAAGACCGAGTAAAACCTGCTCTTCCATTTGTTCAAGCACTTTCGGGGAATAATCTGTCAATTTAACCTCTGGCATTTTAGACATTTGCATTATCCTTTCTGCGTTGCTTTTCTTCCTGCATTTGCCTTTCGTGCATGGTCTGTCCTTTTTCCACACGTTTCAGATAATTGATTTTACCGCCTTTTCCTCTGATACCAATTATATTTGTGACCATAGTACACCTACACATCCAAACTTCTTCGGGAGGACCTGAGCCGTCACCCGGAAACATACAACCGTTTGAAAATCGTGTGTTTATGTCTTGTTCCTCTCCGTCCATGTCAATGTGTGACGGTCTTGTTCTGTCGTCTGGAGTTGCAACCCATACTTTTTTTTCAATAACACCTTGCTCGGCTAATTCCATATAACTGTCAAGTCTGCCGTGATTTTCTGCACTTGTCACCATTGTACGAGCTGTCCGAATAGCTGAATTTCTGTTTTTGTCAATGATATCGACTACTTCACCCATTTCAAGCCCTTGCAGATTTTCCCCTGCCATAGCCTGTTTAAAAATTCTTCGTGATATCTTGTCAATGCTTTCACCCTGCAAAATGCCTTGCAATACAGAATTATTGATTTGCTTTTTGTTCCACATCATGTCCTTTGAAACATCAAGGCTTTTGTGCGGAAGTTCTATTTCTCCGTCAAGAATTAACCGTCTGACCGTGTGAGCGTCACGAATATCAAAACGGGCTCCGATTGATAATGCATCGGGGGCAACCGCATTGTAATTGATGGTGTAAATGTCGGGCATTTGTCCGTTGATGTATGCGATAGCTGTTTTGTTGACGTTTGCAAGCTGTCGTGTGGTTTCATCAAGCATTGATTTATAATAATCGTTATATAACGTGACATTCTTTTTTGCTCTTGATAATTTGATACCCGTCTTTTTTATCAACGCTTTGTCGCCTATTACTTTTGCGTCATCATATTCTTTTTGCAATTTCGATAGCTTGTCATTAGCTTCGGACATAAACTCATTCCATTTTTCATAAATGCCTTTTGCGGATTCCCTGTAAATGCTTGTGAGGTATTTTTCCATTTCGGCTAATCGCTTATCGGTCTGCTGTCGTGCCTTGTCTGCCATAGCTTTTCACCTTTTCAACAATGCTTTTTTTAATTTTCAACACTTTCAACATTGAAAACTATAAGATTTCAACATTTCAACATTTAAACTTTTCAACTATTTCAACTGCTTTTCAACACTTTCAACATCATTTTCAACATCACCCGATTTTTCAACAAAACTTTCAACATTCTTAAACCTGTCGCTTTCCTCTTTGTCTTTGCGTTTCAGAATATCCTGTACTTCGTCAATATTGATGAATGGGAGATGTTTCAGAATTGTTTCATCATCAAGGTAATTTGCAGCGGCTAAAATCATATCGGTAACTTCGGGCTGATTTGTGGTCTTTCTGCGGTGATATGTCGGCGAATCCTTAACTCCGATAAGGTTCAACAAGCCTTTGACACATTCTGTCACACAATACTCGTAACCGTCACATTTCAGTTCAAGGTTTTCATAAGCTGCATTTATCGCTGTTGCCGTGATATTTCCTGCACTGATTTTATCCGTATCAAGTGCCATAGCGTCACGATACAAACTATCTCTTAATTCCTGCAATGCTATTTGCGTTGCCTGATACGGAACATCTATTGTGTGAGGTTCTGCTGTCATTTCGTCCGACGCAACAACTGCCTTGACTGTTTTGATACGTTCAAGATTTTGAGCCAAATCCACATCGTCCATAGCTCCAGCATTTTGGAAAACCCAGTACAACAAACTCGCTTCATCAATCGTATTACACAATCCTGACTGTATCAAATCATAACCATCAATTTTCGCCCTTAATCCTGTAAACTCGCTTTGATGTTCACGGTTGGCCCACAATGGCACAATCGGAAATGCAGGATAATTCTGTCCGTCAAGAATTTCTGTTCCTGTTGCGACTGACTGCCTGACAATCTGCTTGTATGCTCTTTTAGGCTGTAATATTGTTCCCTGTCCGTCTTCCCAAATAAATTCTGTATAGCCGTCTTCTTCATACAGAGTTGCTCTTAAAGGCTTGTTAACTGCGACTTGCCAAAAACGGATTCCTGCATGATATGCACCGTCTTCAATGCCTTGCAATCCGAAAAACTCTAATGCGTGAAACGGCTTTATCGTTCCGAAATTGAAGAATACGAAAGACACCGCTCCCCATATCGCATATTCACCTGCGACATACATTTGTTTATCGAAATCGTCACCGCCCAATTTGTCTTTAGTTTTATCTGAATTGAACGTTACACCATTACCCAAAAGAAAGGAATTTTCCTGTCTTACAAATATCGGGAAAAATGCGTTGCAGAATTTGTAATTTGAACTGAAATTATCGGGAACAACTTCACCCGACAATTTATATAAAAGTTTCTGATATTTTGTAATCGTAACGTTACGCTTTCTGAAATATTCATAAGCGGTCAATGCGTTTTGATACAATTCACTGTCCTTATACTCGTTAATCGCTGTCAAGACAAATTCAATTAAACTTTGCCCCTGCCCTGCATTTATTAAATCCTCATAGTATTTCAAATGCTTATCACTCCTTTTTGTTTTTTATCAGCGGACACCATTCGGGGAATGTTCTTTTATAAACATATTTTTCAGTATCGGGCATATTGTCCGCTTTTTGTGGGTGTGTACAATACATAATCGGTTCATAAGTATCAGTAAAACACAAAACGCAATCATGACACCCTGTAACCTCAAATTCAACGGTCGCTTTCATTGCCCTCACTCCTCGTAATACCCCGAAATTGCCCTCATGCTTTCACGCATGACGTTTGACAAATTGGTTTCGCCTGTTAGTATGTATCCTCGTGCTTCAAAGTCGCCTGTTCTTGAATGTTTGCTTTTCTCTGCACGGCTGCACCATTCATTCGGCTTTACAGTGTGTTCATGCTGCGTGCAATAACGTCTTTGACCGTTAAGAGTACAAGCGAGGTATTTACAATCGTCGCACATTATCAACTCTCTTTCCGATACTTTTATTGTCAAACGGTCAACGTCAGTCAAAAACACTATTCCTTTTGGAAATTTCAATTTTATCACCTATCCTTTAGCACAACTTTCATTGTTTCTACCAAGCCCATTACAATCATTCCTCATAGTCAATAATATCGCTGACAAGGTTTTTTCTGCCCTCTCGCTTTGCTATTTTCGGATATAACAAACGTGCAAGACAAGCGGCACTGTCGGGAGCGTCATCATGCTCCGCTTCTTCTGTATAGTCGCATATCTGATTTATATACTCTGCGTCTGTTCCGTCAACAAAACACACGTTATCCCAAATGGCTTTTAAATACGTTGATATCTTGATGTGCTTATTCATTTTCTCATTGTATGGAACTGTACGGATTCCCATATTTTTTAAATCCCTTGCAACCATACCTTTATCAGCGTTCTTTTCAAGATATAGTTTACCACAAGCAAACATCAAATACAAGCGGAATATTTCAGCATAACAATCCTCAACGTGTTTTCTCCACATCTTCCCGAGAACATAGTATGTCCCCTCTGAATATACCATGATAGTAAATGCTGTAAAATCTTCCCCATAGAACGCACTGTCAATATGACAAACTCCGTTTCTCACACGTTCCATATTTGCGTTTTGTTTCGGTTCTGTAAATAGTGTGTTTTCGTCTGCGATATGCTTCAATTCATAGTTCGCCGCAAATAATGACGGTGACATACTACGTTTGATATACTCTAAATCAGATGTAGAAATCAATCCTGTTTCGTAACAATTATATTTATGCACATTTGGCATCAAACATTCAGCAGATTCTTTATGCCAAGGTGTTAAAGTGTTTGATATTTTACCACCTCTGTTTTTTATATTTTGTAATTCTTGATAAACAAGTTTTGTGTTTTCTCTTTCTGCTTTTGAAATTCTATCTTTCACATTGATAATATCGTCAGTAAATATTCTATCAAAATGTTTACCTGTTAATGATGAACCGATACCAATTCCCACTAATTGCGATGTTCCTTTTATATCAGCCGTCAAGTTTGTTGAAATCTCTGTTGCAGATTGAACAGTTAATTTCAAACTCACCCCATAAATAGCCATTACAAAATATTGCGTGTGTTCATCAAGTAATATTTTTTGCACCTGTTTTATAACTTCTTTTATATCAGCGTCAGTTTTTCTAAGAAATAAGGTTCTGATATTTGGATATAAAATAATAGTTATTGCCAGTGCAAGTGAAACACACGTTGTTTTGTACGAAGCTCTGTGGCTCATTAAAGTAAAATCATTTTTGCCAAAAACCATTTCTTTTATCCATTGGCTATGCAAATTTATAAGTTTATCAAATCCTAACATTTTTGCAAATTCTATAGGGTGATTTTTTAAAAAGTTAATTGCTTTCTCTCTTGTCATAATATTTAAAATGTAATCCTCCAGTTGTTTTTCTTTTGCCTGTGCAACAAGACACTATTTTTGTTCTATTTAATCCTGTTTTTCTTGCTGCGTCTGCAAAACTATCATACACAACATTTGTTTCGACACATTGTATTCTTTTTTTGTGCGGTTGTGCCTCAGATAAATGTTTTTTCCATTCATCAGAAAGTTTTTTGCCACACATATACTTATTTCCTTTTTGATTTTCAGAAATCTTTTTTCTTGTCGATTCAGCACATGAATGATTTGTTACTCCACCATCTTCAAGATTATATCCATATTTTAAATTGTTACTGTTATATAATTTTATATACGTCTTTTCCAACATATCAAGGTCGTTTTTGTTGCATTTACATAACACCTCAAATTTAAAAGCGTTAGGATTATTATTAAAATCTTTTTGCATTTCTTTGTTATGCCCTATGTTGTGCTTTAAATCATAAATATGCGTTGCTTTTCTGTGAGATAAATTTTTACTTTGACCTATGTATACTTTTCCGTTATTTTGGTTTGTGATTTTATAAATTCCAATCATGAAAACGGCACTCCCTTTCGTTTTTTATTATAACATAAGGAGTGCCAAAAATCAATCATCTATTCTATTTCGTTTACTATTTTTTCCACTTCGTCAATTACTTCCTGCGACACTTCCGACACAACAACCTTGTCAACTGGTTTATTTCCCGATGTATCACGACAAAACTCTGCTGCTTTTGTATCTCCGTTTTTTACTGCTTTCATAGCCTGTTTAATACAAATAGCCGTTTCAATATCCATGTTTAATTTATTCAATTCAGCGACACTCTTTATTTCCTCAATATCGGGTATATCTCCCTTTTTGACAGCCATTGACATAAGAATTGACATAGTATCTTTCATGGTTCTTTTCTGCCGTCTTGCCTTGCCTGAATTGATACCGCCTTTCTTGGCTTCTTCTTTGCTTAATTGATATTCGCACGGTCTCAAATTTTGTTCATTAGCCATTCAACAAAACCGCCTTTTCTCCTGTAAATTTCTCCCAACGGTCTATAATAACGGAACAATATTTCGGGTCAAGCTCAGCCATATAGCATTTTCTGTTTAACTGTTCACAGGCTATTAGTGTGCTACCACTACCTCCGAAAAGGTCTAACACAATTTCGTTTTCAAGGCACGAATTATTCAAGGCTTCTGCGACAAGTTCAACTGGCTTTTGTGCATTATGTTCTCTATCTTGCACTCGTTTATACTTCCACACATTGCTTTTCCCTTTAATATTTCGCCTATTCTTGTACTCGGTCTTTCCTGCCTGCATTGTCTTCTGTTTATGATTTTCAAAAAACCATATGAGTTCATACTGCGACATATACGGAGCACCAAGCCCAATAGATTCTTTATCCCAAACAATGAGCGCTTTCTCTGTCAACTGTGTTTTCTTCGCTTCTGTTAAAATGGCATTGCATGATTTCCAATCGCAACATACATAAACGTGCATAAGGTCATGAGTGAATTTACATATGTTTTGAAATATCGCAAGGAAAAACGGCTTCAACATATCATCTGTTGCGCTTCCAAGCCCGGTTGAATTTCCGACCAAAGCATATGGCGGGTCTGTAAACACCATATCAGCCTTTACCCCATCCATAAGCCTATCAATAACCGCAGGGTCGGTTGAATCTCCGCATATAAGTTTGTGGTCGCCTAACTGCCACAAATCGCCAAGTTTGCACCTTGTTTCAACTTCTTCGGGTACTTCATCTTCAACAACTTCCTGCGGTTCATCATCAATATCCAAATCAAATCCGAACTGTTCCATATCAATTTCAATATCAGAGAGTTCCATATCAAGCAAATCAAAATCCCATTCGCTCTCGTTGGTCTTGTTGTCTGCAAGCCGTAAAGCCTTGATTTGCTCGTCTGTCAAATCGTCTGCACGAACACACGGAACACTGTCCATATTTAATTTTTTGGCTGCCAATAATCTACCGTGACCGATAACAACAACGTTATCTTTGTCAACCACAATCGGCTGTTGAAATCCAAATTCCCTGATACTGTTTGCAATGTGTTCAACCTGTTCCGCTGGGTGTTTCTTTGCGTTCTGCGGATATGGTTTTAAATCGTTAATTGGTATTTGCTGTATGTTCATTCTTTTCCCCCTGCTGAATCCTCTGTATTTCCTTTTCCGATACAGACCACCGTGTTGAACCTGCAAGTTTCACACCGTTTATTTTGCCGTTATTTATCCACAATCGGACAGTCTGCGAACAAACGCCGAGAAAACTCGCTGTCTGGTTTACGTTATACATTTTTGTCATTGTGTCACCTCAATCACACAATCCGAAACCGCCGTCATCATCAACCTGCAAAAGTGGCTGAATTGTAACACCCTTGCTCGCTTTCGGCATTTCGGCAAGCTGTTTCAGAAAGTTGTCATTGTCATCAATTTCACACACCGTATTGAACGCTTCTGCCAAATCCTTTATAGCTTCAGCTTTCAGGTCAAACACGTCCAATTTCCCGCCGATTATATCAAAAAATCTCTGCTTAATTTCTTCTTTCGTCACAATAAAATCCCTCCGATTTATAATGTTTACCTCCGTATAGCACAAAAGCCGTCATTCTAACCATTGACGGCTTTCGTACCAAAAAATTTAGAAAGGAGGTGTTACACATGAGCTACCGTTTGTATGCCATTGGTTGAAGTTTCTGGAATTGCACCAGACCAAAGCGAAAGAGGTTAAACTTTGTGCTGCTTGCAACTTCATTATCTGGGCGGTATCGGCTCGCCTGTCTGCTTTTAATGCAGTGTCATTGACTACCGCCCGACATGGTTTTTTGTTGCCGTCAAGAAACTCTAAACTTAACGGCTATCGGTCTTTCCCGACTGTCAGAATCTTTGATATGAATTCTTTTCCAACTCTCCGCTCTTATAATAACATAGTTTTCTCTCTTTGTCAACTACTATATATATTATTATATATACATATATATTATTTTTTTTAAAAAAGAATAAATATATAATAAATAAATAATATATAGAGGTGTATAGAGGTGTATAGAGTGACGCATTTTAAGAAAATGACGGATTATGGGGTAAAATAAAAAAGTGTTATAAAAAAAATAAAAAATAAATAGAACTTTTTGAAAATGACGGATTATCCGTCACTATTTCAAAAATGCGTCACACTATGGTAAATTGTGGAAATAAAATATCCCCCTCGAACTGTGTCCGAGAGGGATATTTTATCATTCCCACAAATCAAACTCATTACCGAACTTGTCAACGATTTTCAACCATTCCTGATACGGAATACCGCCGGCTATTGCCTTTTCTTCGAGATTGTACAGGCACTGCCTGAGATAACGCTTGTCGTGCCAATCTTTGAAAATATCGTCATACTCAACTGTCTGATAACGAAACGCTTCTATATACTTAAAAATATATGTATGCTGCAACAATCTGCTCGAATCTGCCTTATAACCTCTTACCGACATTTCCCTGTAAACCGTACCGCAATACTGGAAGAAATGCTCTGTCGGATAATCTTTCACACGGTTTACAAGTACGTGATTCAGATTGTTTTCATGGAGTGCTTTTGCGATAAGTACACATTCTCTCCACTGTCCCCTCAACTGCATTTCAGGCAGAACGGGTATTAAATCCTTATGCCATAACCTCATTGTGATACCCCCATTTTCATAAATCCGAAAAAGAACGACTCATTGGCATTGTATGATGATGTATAGCCGTTTTCTTCACACCATGCTTTAGCACTTGCAATAGCTTCATTTTCGCTGAATCCTCTGAATGTTTCAACGTGTTTCTCTCCATTCTTACATACCACAAAACCAAATCTCAATCTTTCACGGAGTTTGCCGTGTGTGGCTGTATCGTCCGAAACAGGTATATATCCACTCTCTTTACAGAACTTTTTATGCTGTTTCAAAGCATTGCCCTTTGACATTGCCTTATACTCGATTGTGCCGACGTTTTCACCGTCTGTTGCCTTGAATGTGAATGTGTCGTATTTTTTGCCCCTGACACCTGAATTTTTCATTCTGCCATAAGGAATATCGACTTCAATGGTTTTGTCGCTTGCATTATAGTCATGAGCCTTGCAATCTGAATAATGCTGTTTGTACTGTCTGTAACTCATTCTCATAGTGATAACCTCCTCTCATTCCTCAAAATCAAGCCTGACTGGCTTGTCAAGATTGACGTGCTCTCTTTTGCCTGTATCCATAATCATCAACGTGTACCAATTATGCCTGATTGTTTCTCTTTCCTCGACAAAAAATTCATAGTCTTCTCTGTCGTAAATGTACCTGTCGTTGCGTGTGGCTATCTCTACCGTGTGGAAATATATGTTTTCCGCTCCGTATTCGTCTGCGGCTGCCTGAGCTGCCTGAACGGCTTTTTCATAGTCGCTGTAAATGCCGAGCGATTCGTAATCGGCAGGAATTGTACCGATAAATTTCTCAACCTCAAAACCGATTGTAACGTTGTAAAAATCGAACTGAGTTTTCTTTTCCTCTGCCTTGGCTATGCTTGCATTTGTGTTTGCCATAATACCCTCAACTGCTTCCATTGTTTCCTGCACTACTGTTTCGGGCTTTGCTGTTTCAGTTTCGGCTGTTTCCTCAACAGTTCCATCAACCAAATTGAGATGTCTTTTAATTGCTTCAAGCTCGATTTCTGCTATCATCTCACTATCGTTGGCAGAAGAAAAACCAAGAATTTTAGCGGAAGTTTTAAGATTTTTATAAATCTCAACCAGTTCTTTGTTCGTGTATTTTGTAGCTTCCATTGTGATAACCTCTTTCTGTTTTTTTATTTTGTATTTATCTCTCTGTCTAATATTATATTATATTTTTTTATATTTGTCAATACTTTTTTAAAGGTTTTTAAAAGTTTTTTGGAATCAAAAAAGCGATAGCCGATTAAGACTACCGCTTTCATTTATCAATTCAACCAACAATTTTCAACGGGTATTTCTTCAATCCTGAGATTTGTGTACCCTCTTGATATCTCGTTGTCGGGATTCTCTTTCATGTTTTCTAAAACCTGCTCTGCATATACTATGTCCGTATTGCATATCGCAACAAGACAATCTTCATAGCCTGTGGTATCTCCCACAATCAAATATTTCATCATTTGAAATCCTCCAATCTGTACTGCTTCGGCATAAACTCTGTTGCATAGTCCGTCAATGAGATTTTGCAATATGCGACACCCTTTGATGTCTTGACTTTTTCGGGGACTTTTTTTGCCAATTCCATTCCAAAACGTTTTGCTGACATTTCATACTCACCGTTCGCCTTCGCCCATGCTCTGTATATTGAGAACAACTCATTTGCAAGAATACGCTCGGTGTTATCGTAATCAATGACAATGCACTGTTCCACAAATGACGCTATCAAATCCATTTCCTGCTTATAATCCTTTGTGGCTTCCGATACCTCTGTCGGCTCGTCTATGCCCTCTGTCTGCCATTTGATACAGCCCTCAACCGCCCATGCCAGTATCTGCGGAAATTCCTGTCTTAACTTATACTTCAAATTCTTGTCAATGCGTTCTTTTGATATATTGACTTCAAACGGAATCAATTTGATTCTTCGCCATATACCCACATCTGTTCCCCTGATAATCGGTTTGTGATTTGTTGCCAGCCACAACTTAAACTCGGGTTCATACTCAAATTCTTCACCGTATAAAAATCTGCAAGTCACCTTTGAACCGCCTGAGAGTTGTTTCAATAAGCCCTCATTCAGATGTACTCCTTGAGATGGTTCTTCCGATGTAACAAAACGGATAGACTTAAGCCTTGCAATCGCTGTATTTGCCCCTCCGTTTGCACTTCCGATTTTGCTTTGTGTCATTATTGTGTCGGTCTGCGTATTCGCTGCATAATCCCCCAACATATCAGCCAATGTGTCAAGAAATGTACTTTTTCCGTTGTTGCCTAAACCGTAAAGGAAATAAACACACTGCTCTCGGTTGCTGCCCGATATAGAATATCCGACACACTTTTGAATGTAATCCTGTAACGGTTTACTGCCGTTTGTGATATCATCAAGGAATTTCAGCCATTTTTCAGGCTTTTTGTGGTCTACATCATAATCACAATTACAGATTTTAGAGGACATATACTGACTGTTATGCTGTAATAATTCCCCGTTTCTGAGATTGATAATGCCGTTTTGTGCGTTCAGATAATCTTTGTATTTGTCGAACTCGTCAAGGTTAACCGGTATGTCATATAAGTGCTGACATTCTTTGATGAAATTCTCTTTCGGCTTACTGCCGGCTGTCTTGTTTGCAAATTTTAAAGCCTGTTGTTGCAGTTCTTCATCGGGAACAGTAAACGCTTCTTCTTTCAAATCCATGCAGATTTCATCTGCCAATCTCTTAATCTGTCCGCTTTCGTCAACTCTCCACTGCTTGCCGTTCCAAAAATACCATTTTTTTCTATTGTGGGAATACTTCAAAACATCTCCGAAACGGTCATACAATCGGTGAGCATTGCCTGTATCGGTCATATCATAACTTTTCTTTTGCTTTTCGGTTGTTGTCGTTGATGTTTTGCCTTTGAAAAAGCCTATTGCAAGAGATGTATCGTTATCATGTTTTTTCGGTTCATACACTTCATTGCAAGCTGCACACGCTTTGCCAATCGTCATATTGCCGTATGTGTCACCGCCACGCTTTTTGTCCCACTTATCTCTCATAAGCCCTGAATTGCGGAAAATCCTGTCCATCTGTGCTTCATTCTTTCCGCACCAAAAAGCAAGCTGATTACAAAAAGCCAAATCCGCTTCCGACTGTGACGGAAAAAGTCCTTCCCATTGTCCAGAATACAGCATTGAAAAGAGTGTGCCTGTCTTGCAGTTTCGGGCTTTTTCAATCACTTCGGAATCGTCAAGCTCTACTGTAACTGTCTGTCTGATTTCAGCTTTGGGTGTTTCTTTCGGCAAATACTTGTTATGCAATACCTTGATAGTTTCTGTACAATCCTTGATTTCCTTGTATTTCTGATTGTATACGTTACCCGTTACAATGAAATATCTGCCATTTGAATACATCTCCACATTGTTTTTTCTGTTCGCACCGTCGGGCAATTTACCTTTGCAAATGATGTGAATGCCTGTTCCTGATTTGCTGATTTCCGCATAGCTTTCAAGTGTTTCAACAAATTCGTCCACAAAATCTACGTTGTCAATACAATGGTCTAAATCCACACCAAAATAATCAAGCGATTCATCAAACATGAATCCAAGACCATCAAGCCCGAAAGTATCACACGCTTTTACAGCCTGTTCAAATGTTCCCCATGTCTTACGATTGTTTGATTGTGCGTTCCTGCCGTTTGCGGGATTCTTCGGGATTTTGTTTTGTCCCTGCCAGCATACCCAACAAGGCAATGCTTTTAATTCAGCAGGAATGTTTTCAATTTTTGTTTGCATAAAATTTACCTCTTTTTTGTTTTTATATTTTTATTGGTTTACCCAAAAATAGTCGTATTCAGCACCCATCTCGTCCAAATCATCAAATGTCAACTGATTTACATTTTCGCCCATCCACCATTTGAAAACGTCTTTGCCTGTTTTCCAAATTTTGTGTTCATTCATATTCATATTTAACAACATTCTATCAAATGCTCTGATATAATTAGCTTTGTATTTCGGGTATCTCACAAATTCAAAATATCTGTGCTTTGCAGCCATCGGACAACCTACACAACCGATACGCCTATAACCACACTCATATAATGGATTACTGTTACAACCGTAATGTTTCAGAAACTGCCAAACATCTTCATCTGTCCAATCAACAATCGGATTGACCATTGTGGAGGTTGTTCTGTAACACTGTTCAACAAGTCGTCTGCTTTCTGCGTTATCATCATTCATAACCAATCCATTTTGACTGGTTATTTGATACGTTGCACCGAGTTCATCAGCCTTTTTCTGTACAGTTGCAGGTTTTCCGATTATATTTATCAGACCGCTGTTTTTTGCTCTTTTCATGCTTTCAGCTTTTCTCACACCTGTAATTTTCACACGGTACTTCCCCCCCTGCTCTTTCAGCTCTGCACAACAATACCTGACGAGTCGTGTCGGGGGCATTTTATTTTTAACGATTAAATTCCACATGGTTTTATGTGTGCCGTCATTGTATCTTGCTTTGTCAATTCTGACATCAGACTGTGATTTGATATACTGCATTGTTTCAGGTGCGTCAACAGTAGTCAAACAATGCACTGATTCAAACTTGACATTTGCCAAATGTGCCAGTATTTTTATAGCGTCGCTGTCCTTGCCGCCTGAATAGCACAAATAATACGGTTCTGTCTGCGGTTCAAATAATTTCAAATGCTGAATTGCAATTTTTTCTTTTTCGGTGTTCATTTTGCATACCTCTTTTTTGATAAAAATAAAAAGGCGGTTTGTCGTTAGGGGTATCACATGACCGCCTGTGCTGTTCAACACACCCCTTGCAGTTCTTAGGCTGTTCCGTATGCTGCCAATTATAAGCCCAGTGTGCTATTTTTTATAGTGCTTTCGGTTGCACTTATATATATATTAACATATATATCTATATAAATCAATATACTTTTGCATTGATTTTTTTGTAATATCCTTGACGTTTCACGAACCAACTGTAATACATTGCAAAATCGTCCACAAAATCCAAAACTGTTCCGCACTCTTTGCCGTCTGCTTTTCTGCCTACTCTACCAACAGATTGTATAACTGTGGTTTCATCTTTTTCGGGTGTTGCCAATGCTATGTAACGGAGATTCGGAACATCGATTCCCTCTTTCAACAATTGATACGTTGCAAATACACAATCCAATTCATTGTTATTCAGTTTTTCAAGAATTTGTTTGCGTTCCTCTTTTGCCTTTTTGCTCTGTCCCATGCCTGAAAGGCAGACAACCTTATCGCTGTTTATCATTCTTGCAAGCCCTTGAAGATATTTCACACGATTTGCAAGTACAATCATAGCACCGTTGCCGACATACTCGTTTAACTTGTCTGCTACAAACTTCATTCTTTTTGTGTCCGTTATCACCATTTCAACAAGCTGATTATAATTCATGTTTCCGTCATCGTCTGTTATTTCATCAAAATCAACTGCGAAATGAGTGTAAATCGGTTTTACCACAATCGGACAAGTAGTATGCTTGACTTCCTCTCTCGACACCTCATGAATGACATCACCCAAAATTGCAAACATTGATTTTTCAAGCCCGTCTGCTCGTTTCGGTGTTGCCGTCAATCCTATTTTATATCGTGCTGTCAGTCCCGACAAAACCTTGTAAAACTGCGTTACCGTTTCCGCACCTGCGGCAGCGTGCTGACATTCATCAACCACAATAACGTCAAATTCATTCCGATATTGTGATAAATCCATTCTGCTGAGTGTCTGCACCGTTGCAAAAGTAATATGCGTTCCGATATCTGCTTTTCCCTCCGTTATTGTACCAAATGAGCCGTCTATCTCTAAAACGCTTTCTGCTCTCTTTTTACTCTGATTGAGTAAGTCTTGTGTGTGTGTCAGCCACAATGCTTTACCGCCTACTCTTGCAATAATTTCCAATCCGCTTTGGGTCTTGCCCCCTCCACAGGGCATTATCAAAATACCGTTCTTTTTTCTTACTGCTGCCTGTACCGCTCGCTCCTGATAATCATACAGATTGATTTTACTGTTGTAATTGATTTTCTGAATCGGATTGATATTTATTACCCAATCCGCAAACACTGGGTGCAATTTCCACAAATCAGCGATACAGCCGAAAGGGATTTTTACACCGTTATTGACTGCCTGATACAGCTTTATTTCCTGCGGTGTATTGCCTGTATATTTCCCCATTTTCTCCAACTTGTAAAATTGTGGATTTTCAAGTGTGAGATTGTCTATTATCCAACTTAATATTTCCGTTGTAGAATCTTCAATAGCAATATAGCTGCTGACATAGATTTTCATTTCTGTACCTCATATTCATCAAGTAATTTTCTTATTTCGTTTATAAAACCGCTTATATTTGTCCCGTCCAAATCCGCAATCATTTTTTCCATATCCAAAGTTGATTTTATCATAGCGAGAGTGCCTTTCCTGACATCTCGGTTGACTTCATTTAAATCGACTTCTTCTCTTTCAACTTCTTCTATGATATAATTGTTTGTTGACAAATTATAATCATTGTTGATGATTTCAGATAAAGGAACAACAACCTTTTCATCATTGTGAAGGAATGTAATATCGGTTGTATTTCTGTTCTTTTTCAATATCAACATTACGGTTGCTATTTTTGTGTCAACAAAGTGTCCACCATCTATCATTGCAACTGTGTCAATGAAATTCTTTTCAACAAGATATTTTCTGATTTTCCCCTCTGATTGTCCCCGGTAGAGAATACCGGGGAAGTTCAGCACGACTGCCATTCCATCATCAGTCAGACAGTGCAGTATATGAGCAATAAAAGCATAGTCCGCTTTGCTCTTTGGAGGTAAACAAGGATAACCCTCAAATCGTTCATCATTCTGTTGTTCCCATTTGATAGAGAACGGGGGATTTGCGATTATGTACTTGAATTTCCTGTCCATAAACGCAGGTTCGGCAAGCGTATCACCTACAACACCATGAAAATTTTTCAAATTCTCTCTTGCAGCCTGTACCTGTTCTTCGTTTATATCCTGCCCGTATTTTTCAACGTCATCATCAAACACACTCAAAAGACCGCCATTCCCACACGTTGGGTCATATATCTCTTTTACATCATCGGGAAGAAAACTTTTCAAGTACAATGCCAAATCTTTTGTCGTGTAAAAAATGCCCTTGCTTTTAAAATCCTGTTTAATGGTTTTCAAATTATAATCTTTCATCAACTTCCACCTTTCCTTTTCACTCTTGCGTCTTTTTTACGTTCATAAGTATCCTGATTCAAACTTCTCGGCATTTCAAAAAAACTGTCCCCATTGATTAACGCTTTGAACAACTGTTCGAGTACTTCTTTTGCTTCCGCTTCGGTGAAATATCTGCCTAATGTGTCGGGTGTTCTATCGTGTTCGATAGATGATATAATCAACCATGCGTCAGGCTTTTTCACGATATGAAAACGTTGTATGAATTTTGCGTCGTGTATGACATATTCCTGTTGGTCTTTGATATACATTTTCATTTCTCCTTTGTACACATTCCCTCAAATTTGCCCCATACAGCGACTTTTGATTGAGGGTATGTAATTATACTCCTAAGCCGTTTAACGTGCGTTCTCGTGGCTCTGAGTGCGTGTATGGGGCATTGTAGGGCTTATTTGTTCAGCAATTCGGAATTGTCGTGAATGTTGCCTATGACTTCAACCCTATCGACAACATATCCTATATCAGTCCAACCTTTTCCTGCATAGCCTACCCAACTACCGTTTATCATTTCGACTTCGGCATTTCCGTTTGCATACAAGCCTTTGAGAATATCCCCCTCAAAAATCTTTATGCCGTTCTTGTCGGTCAAGCCTGTAAACTGTCCGACTGTTTTGGGGATAACCTCGCCCTCGTCCCATTCGGTATGAATAAAAACTTTCTTTTTTGACGGATTCCAAGTGATACCGCCATAAATCCAGTCGCCATCACAAACAGTTTTTCCTCTAAAAATTATCTCTCTCATTTGTCATTCTCCTTTATGCCGTATATTTCGAGCAATTTGTTTTCGTACATCTGAATCATATCCGCACGATTGGCAAACAGTGACGCTTTGCTTTTGCAGCCGTCGCATACAAGTTCGACACTGTAGCCCTGCTCCCCGATGATGTTCAAGTCCCTGCGTGTACGTATGAACAAGTTTCCACCACAATAACGGCATTTATTTTTGTATATCTTCATAGCCGGCTCTCCCGTTCCATTTCTCAATAGCCTGTTCTTTGTCGGTAAACTGTCGCATAAACCACCATTGACATAAACAATTTGTTGTAGTACAACCGATACTCCAACCGTCTTTAATTTGACGGACTTCCACTTGCTTACTTCCGCAGAACGGGCAAGGTTTCAGTTCATTTGTTTTCATTGTCGGCTCTCCTGTTCCATCTGGCAATCAATTTTTCTTCGGATTCCTTAAGCATATTAAAGCTTGAACCTTCGATTGCAAAATTTTTAAACCAAAAGCCACATACCCTACAACCAACCTCAATTTTAACTCTGTTTGCATAGCCATCAACGTATGTATTAGCTTCACCGTTACAGAACGGGCAAGGTTTAAGCTGTTCCATCTTTAGTCCCCTCTTTCTGATTTTCCCTAAACAACTTGTTTAAAGTGTCGCATTTCCCTCTCTCTATGGCTCTTTCACAAGGTAAACACATACCGCAACAAATAGGAACTCCTCCTAAATCTTTTCTCCAACGACAATGTTTAATTGCTTTTACAATCTGTTTGCGTAAATCTTCTTTGGTTATTTCCATCATCTTCACTCTCCTTGTATTCGGGACAATCTTTGCTGTGTATGAAAAGGCAATCCTCACATCTGCCTGTATTATAGCGGCACTGTTTACAGCTAATCTTTTCAAGTCCCATATCATCAGCGATTCCAAAACCG
>JBGVLZ010000120.1:0-5597 GCA_045124505.1 Eubacteriales bacterium | reverse complement strand
ATACACCGTACCAAGCGAGAGGTTCGGCAGGTCGCCTTTCAGATCATTGAAAATCATTTCTGCGGAAGGATGCTCCTTCGTACCACAGAGATATTGATATATACTATTGCGGGTAGCAGAGTTCCGCATTTTCGTATTTGCTTTCAGCATTATTTTCCTCCGTAGGAATATTTTTCTATATTATAGCATATATTTATCTCCTTGTCAATAATGGTTCTCATTATCGTTAAGAAAACTTATTGACATATTACGACAAATAAAAATCCCTCGCTCCTTTTGGAACGAGGGCTGATGTTTTAGTTTGAATTGACTTTTGCGCAAATTTGTTGCTTCTGCTCGGCGGTAAGCTCCCAATCCACACGGATTTCAAGCACGAACTCGTCATAGCAGACCAAAAATGCGTTCTCGGTCTTTCCGTCTTTGGAAAGCTGCCAAGCCTTGTTTGCTCCCCAAGCGGTTGCATCCACTTCAACGTACTCATACTCGGAATTGTATCCGCGACGCTCGTAACCGTTATAGAGCCGATCAACAACGAAGTCATATAGGAATGGCATTTTAACTTCCGTGATAGTGAACTGCATTGAAGGTGTGTCTGCATAGGTTCTCGGATGTTGAGAGGAACGATACTGACCGAGCATAATTGAATCGTCTTTATCACGTGTTTTGAGATAATCGCTATCGTCAATGCCGCAGAGTTCTCCAACCGTGAACGGAAGCTCCTTCAGATCATTTTCAAATGCACCGTTTTTGATGCCCAAAATAGTCACGGCGGTTAGCGCACCTACAAGCACAAAGGCAAGTGTAAAGCTCGCCGCAAAGGTCAATGTCTTGTTTGTGCCTGCCTTCACCTTTTTCTTTTTGAGGAACGATTTAACACCGTTGACCAATGGGAAACCGGCAAGGAATATCAACACGTATGCGGTCATATAGAACTGCAAGCCTGTATTGGCAAGAGTTATCAGATACAGAACGAGAGATACAAGCATAAACACAACGACAGCAAAGCCGAGCTTTCTGTGTCCGCGCGTTTCAAGGAACACGCCTTGTTCTGCCAATGCTTTTGCTTTTTTGCGCCATACGAAATAGGTGATAATCTCGGTCAAAGAATAGGCAAATGCTATAACGCACCAAATACCCGTAAAGAGCTTAGTTGAACTTGCGAGCAAATATACGGGATCGCTAATCAACGTATCCACAAAGCTCGCGCCAAGCAATAAGCCGAAAAACATCATTAGGAAATAGCTTACAAGCACGGTTTTCTTCACGGAACGGTGGATATTCTCGACTTCAAGCACGGGATCAGTTTCAATCGGTACGGGATTTTCATTTTCGTTATAAAATACTTGCATCTGCATTGTCGATGCTGCAAGTTTCCATCCCGAATGCTCACAAAACTCGTTGAACGCCTGCTGTTCTTCGGTAGGCTCGGGTTCAAAGTCGGTTATGGTGGCATAGTAAGATACTGAGAAGTGTATTTTCTTCGGCTCTATGCGGCGGTAATTCCAACGAAAAGCGGACATCTTTTCAAGAAGCCAACCTTCCGAAGCCATCTGTTCAAGATGCTTTTCAATTCCTGTCTTGTCGTAAAAGGTGAAAAACTCAACTTTCTTTTTAATATCTTTCATTGGGTGTCCTCCTTTCCCATAAGGCGCTGATAGTCTGAAACAAGACTATTCAAGCGTTTGTACTCGTTATCAAGTAGCTCTCGTCCTTTGTCGGTGAGGATATAACATCTGCGCCTGCCTTCCGCTTTGGTTTCCTTTATCATATCTGCATCAAGGAATTGTTCAAGAAGATTATACAGCGTTCCCGAACCGACCTTCACTCTGCCGTCTGTCATCTGAGGTACTTTATCCATAATGTCCATTCCGTAACACTCGGAGGAAAGACAAAGAAGGATATAGTACATCTGCTCTGTCAAGGTCTGAAATTTTGCTCTTGGCATAGTATTATCACCTCCATTGTCGAATATCGACATTCTGTATTTATATTATAATATCGAATATCGACAATGTCAAGAGGTTTTCTGAAAAATTCACAGATAGGCAATACTATTTTCTTATGTATCTGCTTTGATCTGCTTTGATTGTCTTTGGTTTTTGTTTTTGAATTTTATGTTATTCAAAAGTTTTTTATCGTAATACGATGAATTACTATTGACAAATGATAAGGTTGGTGCTATAATACTAATATCAAACAAAAAAACAGTTAAATGGAGGTACAAATGAATGAATGAAAAAATACTAAGTGCATTAACAAGGACGGCAATTATCATAATCGGAATATGCGGACTGTTAACTTGCTTGCTTTGGGTTCCTATGAGCATTGGAAAAGGCTCACTTGAAGAACTTTCGTGGACAATGTTTAATACTTCCGAGTTTTGGATTCAATATGTATTCCATTGGATAGTATCGCTACCTTGTTTTTGGTTGTTGGTTATTGCTTGGCAAATAACCTTAGATATGGATAAGGGCAGATTATTTTTAACCAAAAATGCGCTTCGTGTAAATCGTGCAACGATAATTTTAATTGCAGATATTATTGCTTTCGTGATTGGTAATATCGTTTTTGCATTGTTAGGATGGAGTTCGTGGTTTGTTTTGCATATTTTTGTTGCCATAACAGGATTGATTCTTTCGATTTTTATGTATATCCTTTCAAAATATTTGATGCGTGCAGCTATATTACAAGAGGAGAGTGATCTGACGGTATGATTGTAATACGAATAGATGTAATGCTCGCAAAACGAAAAATGAGTGTAACCGAACTGACAGAACGTGTTGGTTTAACAATGGCTAATGTTTCTTTGCTAAAAAACGGTAAAGTAAAAGCAATTAAGCTCTCAACGTTAGAGAAAATATGTGAAGTATTAGATTGCCAACCCGGTGATATTTTAGAGTATGTAAAGGAGGATTAAAGATGAAAAAAATTATTAGTATTGTTATGGTGATAGGTTGTTTATCATTACTACTGTGCGGTTGCGATTTGTTCAGCGGTGAAAAAAGTTTGAAAGAAGTAGCGGCAGAACACTTAAATTTATCCTTGGATGATGCCACTGTTTTGGAAGAATGGGATAATCACGGAGGCTTCCACGGCGACGGCGAAACCTTTGTTAAACTGTCTTGTGCAGATGGGTTTGAGGAAAATTTCAATTCTGAATGGAAGGCATTACCTTTAGAAGGCGAAGCATATCAATACTTCTATGAATGGGGTGGCGTTTTCGAGCATCCCGAAACCGATGAGAAAGTTATCCCCGAAATCGAAAATGGATATTGGTTTTTCAAAAACACAGGTGCTATGAATTGGGAATTTGCTTTATTCGATTGTGAGGAAAACATACTCTACTTTTATGTGTTTGATGCATAAAAAGTAAAAGTGAATACAAAAAACGCCCTCGCTCCATTTCGGAACGAGGGCTTGACTTACGATTATCATACAAGCGCCACAATAATCAGTATAATACCAATTACAATGTACAGAGAACTCAAAATTCTATAGCCAAACATTTGAGCGTAATCAAGCATTGTGAGGAGATCGTCGTGTTTTTTTGCTTTTGAAATTGCCCTTTTTGCTATCTTGTCTTTTTGTTCTGCTTGAATTTTGCCGCAAATCTGTTTTTGTAGATGTATCGTATTGAATGGCTTTCTTATTCTGAATGGTTTCGGAATTCGAACGAACGGTACTTTGGGTAGTTCTGGCACCTTTTTTGTTATGTTCACTAACTAATTGCCCACATGCTGCCTTTATTTTCCCACCCCTTGATTCACGAAGTTTAACCTCCAGGCCTTCGCGTTCCAACAAATTTTTGAATGCAACTAATTGCTGCTTGTTGGGGCTTTTCATATCAAAGCACTTGGTATTATTGTATTGCAACAAGTTAATCAAAACATTCTTTCCGCGGAACCAACGACTTAATTGACGCACATCTGAAATGCTGTCATTCACTCCTGGCAATAACAGATATGCTATCGTAATTTTCCTATTATGACGTTCAGAGTAAGACAACACTGCTTCTACCACCTCTTCTATTTTGTTTCCGCTCATATGTGGTATAACTTTGTTTCTTGTTGTTTGATTAGTTGCGTGAAGTGAAAGCGTTAATTGAATTTTTAGGTGTTCTTCTCTCAACTTTTTTAATTGTGTCAAAGGGCCTACAGTTGAAACTGTAATTCCGTCTGTGGGGAAGTTGTATCCGTTTCGATCACGCAAAATATGAATGGATTTTATAAGAGAATTGTAGTTAAACAATGGTTCTCCCATTCCCATATAAACGATTCTATTGACTTTTTCTTTCAGCAGAACAACTTGCTGAACAATTTCTGAGGGTGTTAAATTTCTAATAAATCCATTGCTACCAGATTCGCAAAATATACAACCAACAGGACAGCCAACCATTGTACTCACGCAAACTGTTGTTCCTGTTTTTCTTTTAATGCAAACCGTTTCAATGCAGTAACCATCTGTTAGCTCAAAAGCGTATTTACTTGTATCACCGCCCTGTTGGATCTCTTTTATCTTAACTGTCTGATACTTTGAAATTGGCTTTTTCTTATACAACTCATTAAATAATTTTTGCGCTTCTTGTTCACCTAAAACTTCAGTTATTTCCTTAAGAGTAAAACCGTAAGGATCACTTCGTATTTCATCTTCCGTGTATGTTACTACATCTTTGCTGTTCTTTTTCATAATAAACCTCCTTGGATATGTGTGTTTGAAAATATGTTATGTTTCAACGGTGTAATATTCGAATATACCGAAATTTAATCGGTTTTCATTTCAATTGAAGTGCCATCTGAAAACCTAATCTTTTGTTCGTATTCAATATTTAATACCAATAAGATTTTGGACAGTTCGTCATCAGATATCGTGTTGCGCTTCGTGATAGCCCCCTTCGGGTGGGTGCGCCCGATACATTCGGGTATCATCACGTTGTCGTAATATTCCTCGTAGTATTCCATATCCTTTTCGGGGTACGGAAGCACACAGATAAACTCATTGTTCGCCTTGCCCATAGCGTTTTGCACACGTTTAACGACCGTAGCGGCGTAGATGTCAAACTCGCCGTTACGACCGATATATATTTCCACAAAAGGCTTCGTGCGTATCAAGTCCTTCAGAAGCGGATAGAGCCGTTCATCAAGTGTTCGGTGTCCGTAAAAGTCACGATGACCGAAAAGCACGACGCGGTAGGTGTCATCACAAAACATAGCTGCCCTCAAATAGATGAACTTTCCACCTCTCGGTTTGTTCATCTATCAATCTAATAGGTGAACAGAAACCCTTATAATTGTTCGTCTATTGCCCCATAAAAGAAAAAAGCCATTGATAAACCTATCAATGAGCCGTAAAATATTGACTTTATGGGGCAAATGTGATATAATAATACAGTTAATAATTTCTTGTATTAGATTGATAAATGCGATAGACGAACAAAAAAATTAGAGCAATTTTCCCAAGCGGTTCATATACTCTCGCTTATGTGCCATAAAGGAATGAACATACCTTTTTAGGGTAATCGTCGGGTTTTTATGTCCGAGGATTTCCGAGAGGGATTTGACGTCCATTCCGCACTCGATGGCGCGTGTCGCAAAGGTGTG
>JBGVLZ010000119.1:0-2626 GCA_045124505.1 Eubacteriales bacterium | reverse complement strand
CGCATCTGAAAAATTTAGAAGTGTCTGTGTTGAAAATAACATTCAAGGAATTGATTTTTGTTGGGCTAAAGATATTGGAAGGTATGAGTCGACGCAGTACGCATTTATGTACCCTTCAAAGAGGATTAAAACCGTTGCTTGCGACAAGGGCTTGACTTATAGTGATAAGTATTCTCCATGCCCTGATGGATGCGAACGGAATCGAGATTACAAATCGCATGATCGTAATCCCGAAATCTATAAACGCTTGCAAATGTTGGGTGGATATCTCCCAAGACTTTCAGAAATATTCTATGATTTTCGTTTTTTCCTTCAAGACTATTATTATGCCCAAGATATGCCGAAAACCGGATTTGCATTTATCCAAGGATATAACGAAGGAAAGCACAAAAATGCACTTTTAGTCCACAGGGATACTGCTGATATCCTTATAAGAGAAAAAATGTTGAATCCTAAAAATTTGCACCCAGTATTAATATATGAGGGGGAGATTCCTACCGGATATGTTGAGGCAGTATTCGACGATAGTGAGTATTTTCAACCATTTGATGAGGAACTCGCAATAAAAATGGAAGAGGAGTACCAAAGAATAAAGAGCACAAAACGCCCACAAAGAACGGCTACAGAAAAAATGGCACTAAAAGCTTTTCGTGAGGCAAAAAGGGAACGTAAAGAAGATTTTGGCAAAAGAATATGCAAAGAAAAAGTTGAATATTTATTAGAAACTGCATACGCACCGCTGGTGCCATATTATTCAGTCGCAAACCGTGGGTATTTAAGTGACGAATACGAATTTTTAGAGTATACTGCGGCGAAAGAATGTACTTTGAAATTTGAAGAGGATATGAGCAAAGAGGAACTTTCGGATGTTCCAAAAGGTATTGTTTTTTGTAAATGTGCTAACGGAGACATAGTGCTATTGCTGCAAAACGAAAAAGTTTGCAGAATAAGTCATGAAGATTTTGAGATTATTGAAGAATGGTCGTGTCTTGCACGGTTTTTGGTCGATGCCTTTGAATCGGAATAACTTGTATATGTATAATAAATATTATTTTGTGTGTTTTACTTACACTCGGTAGAGCGCATGACTGTTAATCATGATGTCGCTGGTTCGAGCTAAGCTCGGGGAGCCAAAATCCGATCGCAATCGCGGTCGGATTTTTTGTTTACAATGGCGGCAGCGGTGTGGTATAATGAAGCAAACCGTTCGATAAATAAGAATTTGTCTAACTGATAGCAACAGCGAGTTGCTTGTAAACTTGAACATCCTGCATTATAATTATAGTGAGGTGATGATTCTATGGAAACAAAGGATATTATAGTAGAGTTGAGAACTAAAAACGGGCTTTCACAAGAAGCTCTTGCAGAAAAAATATTCGTAACAAGACAGGCGGTTTCTCGTTGGGAAACCGGGGTTTCCCATACTTAAAGATACCACTATCAAAACCCACGCTTACGATACTTCCAATAATCAAATTTTGGAGGTAAACCCTATGAAACGCCTTATGTCCTGTGAATATAACTTCGATAACTGTTGTGTGGAACTGAAATTCACCGATGGTAGTATGATTGCCATTGACACTATCGCTGTGGAGAACGAAGTTGCCCGTAATTTGTATGAACGGTCAGAGCTTGACTATCTTGTCTACAATGCGCCACTTGAATATGCCGACCTTATTCTAAACGGCGATCCCGAAGCGTATTTGAAAGCTGTAACGGAGTATAAGCATTTGGATTGATTGAATTGTAACTTTTTTTGCACATAAGCTCTCGAACGATTGACTTTTGAACAAAAAAGGTGTATAATATTTAGCGATCAAAACGAACGAGGTGAAAAGATGATTAACTTTTCTTGCAAATAAAATCGGAATAAGCGGTAATGCCATTATGGATGGCATTGTTGCGCCCATTGCAAGAAAGTTATAAGTCTCTTATCTCTATATAGTGCTTTACCGCCTTTTCCGGTGGTGTAATTATGCTATGATGAGCTGCAAGAATGAACTTTCTTGCGGCTCTTATTTTTTGTAAAAGGAAGTGATAACTGTGATGGAGGCCACAGAATTGGTCGTTACACATGATTTTCTCCGTATGATGTCGGTGTAGTCCGGTGGGACTCATACGGAGTAAAATGTCACCGTGACACCGACTTTGCATCTACTACGACATACAAAGGAGGATTAACTATATGTCAATGATTAAAATAGAAAACCTTACTTTTTCCTACCCGACCAGTTACGATAAAATCTTTGAAAATGTGAATTTCCAGATCGACACGGATTGGAAACTCGGTTTTGTGGGAAGAAACGGCAGAGGGAAAACAACACTGCTGAACCTCTTGCTTGGGAAGTATGAATACAGCGGAAAAATCATCAGTTCTGTTCAGTTTGATTATTTTCCGTACCCTGTGACAGATAAAAGTCAGCTCACAGAAACAATATTGCAAGATGTCTGCCCTGCCGCCGAAGAATGGGAGATCATGAGGGAGCTTTCCTATCTTGATGTAGACCCGGAAGTGCTTTGGCGTCCCTTTGAAACGCTCTCCAACGGCGAGCAGACAAAGGTTTTGCTTGCCGCACTATTTCTCAATGAAGGGCATTTTCTGCTGATCGATGAGCCTACCAATCAC
>JBGVLZ010000118.1:0-4370 GCA_045124505.1 Eubacteriales bacterium | reverse complement strand
GTCATTGATCTTTATTTCCACGATGGCATCAGCCGGAGCCATGCAAATGACCTGCTCAAAAGTGGCGTAATATTTGACAGGGCTGGAACCCGTTTTCTTTTTGCTCCCCATGATCGTTCCTTACCTTTCTTCCGAAATGTCATTCTGCAAATTATCCGCCATGCTTTCCGCTTCTGTCTGAGCCTTTGCGATCTGCATGATATAGTAATAGTCCAGCGGCAGTTCATCGGTGTCAAAGCCGTTTTTCACAAAGGAGCGATAATCAATGCCGTGAGCAACGCACCAATCCTTTGCGCCTTTCAGACAGTATCCCGCTTTCCGCACGTCCTTAACCGTAATCAGCATATAACCTCCGCTTTAAACGCCGCAACCGCCCTTAACCGCTTAACCTTTAACCGCTTTTAACCGCCCGTTGTATGCGGATCAAGCCAAGCCGTGATCTGAGAACTTGTAACCCAAGCCGTTCCCCGAACAACGGCGATCTTGCGTCCTTCCTCCGTATCCGGCGTATCCGAATCCGCATTGTTATTCCCCGTTTTCGGGGTTTTCATTAAAAGGCATATTGCCACCAGCGCCACTACAAGGGCGATCACCGCAATTACTCCCGCTGTTCCCATAATCTTACCCCGCTTGTGTTTTGGTTAGTTTTTCTGCGTTCTCACATAATCCCGCAAAAGCTGAGCGTTATCTTCCAGATCGCTCTGAGCAAGCGGGTTTCTTTCGGTCGGATTTTCCAACGGCAAAAGCGTAAACCCGCCGTAATTATCGTCATTGTAAAATCTCTCCCGGCACGTCTGTATTGTCCGGTCGCAGCCCTCGAATATTGCCACAGAACCGTCAGCGTCAAGGTATGTCTGATAAACCGGACGGGATACGGTAATGATGCGATCTGAATAATCGACAAGACGGATAAAGAAACACGCCGAATCGGGCAACTGAATTATACCACCTTCAATATTGTCGGGCAAATCGGCGGAGCATTGCAGCCGGTAATCATCAAGCCTTGTCCACAGCGTTTTATCGTAATAATGAGCATGGTCGTATTTGCTGGCCTTGCATTGTTCCCCGTATAAAGCGAACGGGCATTGTCTTTGATATATCAGACGCATGGCCCCGCGCTGCGTGTCGTATATGATATTGACAAAACTGAGCTTTGCGTCCTTCACCGAAAATTCCATTGTGCTGAGCGTGCCGGCAAATTCGGTTTCCACATCTCCGGTTGCAAGGTAATACCGCATGATTTTCAGATTTGTCAAATAAGCGTCATACTGCTGCAAAAGTCGCTGAACGTAATCAGTCTGATTTGACACGGTAATATCGCATTTGCCTTTCGTTACTTCCTCCGCATCGTTTTCCAAAGTGTCATGCCGGATCGGAACCGCAAGATAAAGATTTTCAGCATACAGAATATCCCGGCTGGCATTAGTATAAAAATACTTCTGTTCGCCGCTGTTAATCAGGTATAAAAACACAACTCTTGAAAACATAAATTACTCCGTAATATTCACCGCCGGCAGTCGTTCGTTCTGAAGTTTCCGCATCACGGCAGACGCATCAAAATCGCCGTTGTAATGCTCCGTTTCGTATGCTTTTATGCAGGACACATACCGGCTCCATCCGTCTGCCGCCTGGTTGCCGCCGTAATATATACAGCCCCAGATCCCGCCGTGTCCTGTGCCGGCCTGCTCCATAAAATTATGACAATACATTTCTGTAATGCCAAAAAACACTGATCTGAAACCGCTGGTACGCCCGGTCAGGCTGCCGATGTCAACATTGTTTTTATTATAACTGAATTTTGATTTGTATTGCTCCCACCATAATTCAGCGGTTACAAACTCCTTGCCGTTGATCCACGCTTTTTCAATTTGCTGTATGCTGCCCCAGTTGTAATAACCCCCGGCGTTCAGCGGGCTTGTCATGACAAACTGAATAACCACGTGAACCGGAGCGACATTGTTTGACGTATAAAGCTGCGGCTGAGTGATCCGCACCCATCCATCATCGATTTTGCCGGGGGTGTATTCTTCATCGTCACGTCCCAAAACGTAATTGTTCTTGTTTATTCTCTGCCGCCATTGTTCCCAATTATCGCAGCCGGTTTTAACGCTCAGTTGCGAATACGCGCTGTAATTGTTGTATCTGCTGCCTTCGGACACAAGGTAATCAGAATAAAAGTCATGCGCATTAAAATTGCTTCCGTCTAACGCCCACATTTGCATATGACGGGAATAATATGCAGGGTTTACCCCGTATGAGGAATGGTCATACCGATCAAAAGCAAAATTCACAGGCGGATTGATCACAAATTCAACCTGTCTGATAAAGTGTTCGCTGCCCCATCTTGCGGCATCACGGGAAATATAACCGTCACTCGAATAATTAAGCTGTCCTTCCTCGCCTAAAAAGTCGATCATGAAAGCCTGTTCGGGATAGCCGCCTGCGCCGTGAAAATACAGACTGTTTCCGACTCTTTCATAATCCGTATTGTTAAACGGCGGCACTACTTTAACGCGATTGAAATTCAATACCGTAGCGTCATAAGTTTTCCAGTTTTTATGTTCATAATCATACCGTTTGCCCCGCACAATCGGAACGATTTTCATTTGCTGAGTTGCCGGATCAAACACTTCATTGCTGCCTATAACGCTTTCAAATATCGCTCCCGTATAATTTTCATGCGTATAGTACCAGCCGTATCCGGTATCGCCTGTTATGGGGTTTGTAAGCGAAACGGTGTAAAAAGCGTTTGCGTTCGGTGATGCGATCTCGGTTTTTCTGCTGCCGTCAGACCATCTTTTATTGCACAGATTAACCATGTTTGACTGCCGGAGATTTGAAAAATACGGGGCAATCGGGTGAACGCTTTCAATGTCTTTAAGTTTCAGTTTCCGCACATTATCAATGCCGTAAGCTCCGTATTCAGCGGTGAACGGCACTGTATGCAGATCGCCTAAAGTCCATTCGCTTTCTATTGTGTAATTCTCGGCGGTTGTGAGACAGACTTCGATAAGTCTGAGCCGATGCAGATAATATGAACGGCTTTCAACGGCGGCTCCTTTGCGAACCGCCAAAGGATAAACGCTGATATAGCCGACTGAACTTGCGGCTATGTATGCGTCAAGAGCGACCATTCCTGAACGAACGCCGTTTATGTAGGTTACAATTTTGTTTTCCTGACTGTTTACGCCAAGAGCAAAGGCAAGCGGTTCTCCGATATTGACGTATATGCCGCTGCCAAGACCGCAGGCTTCAACGGTATATTGTCCGTTCGAGATCAGAATGTTGATCATGATCCCCCGGAGCGGGAATAAGCATTGTTTTTCCCATGACTGATCATCGCTGAGAACCATCGTAAACTCAAGCCAGAAGTCATGATAATACCGCTGCTCCAGTCTGATGTTCGGATGCAAACACCATGCAACGCTGTTATTGATCAGAAGTCCGGCAGCATTTTTGGTGTATGACGGACTGTTATTGCCGCCGGGGATCTGATTTTCGCAGATCCTTAATGCCTGTCTTACCCGGAGCGTGTTTCCGCAGATAAACTGAGTCTGATTGAAATTGTCGTAATTGCTGCCGCTGACAGTCAGATACGAATGCCCCATAGCGGAATTATAGTTTTTGAAATCGTATATGCAGACAGTAGCATTGTCAAATTCCCGGATCTTTGACAGACTGTAATGATTGAGCCGGTATTCGCCATTCACAACGCCGGTTTCGCCGGAATACACATTGATGCTCTTTGCAAGCCGGAACTGCTGCACAGTCCCATGACGGGCGATCTGATACTGCGGATTGTTTATCGCCCTGTCAGCATTTGCTCCGGCATAGCCCTCGCCGTAAAAATCCTCCGACACGCCGCACAGAAGCCCGTCGCAAAGGAAATATAATTTGTCATTATGCCTTTGCACAGCCCACTCATGCCAGCCAAATTCATCGCCAAGCCACCGGTTCATTTTCATGGATATGGAAACGTAAGAATAATTGCCGGAAACATTGCGTTCGGAGGAAATATAGATCCAATAATAACCGTTTTTTCTTAAAAGATGTATGCAATATGAGGGAACGCCGGCACTTATTAAACTGCGTTCCGCATCTCCGGAATACTCGTCAAATTTGCCTTCGATCTGAAAAACAAAATCCTCATGCGGCTTGATCACAGCCGGCCCCCATGCGGGTTTTAAGATCCAGCAATTAGCGCTTGTCACGGTTTTTACCGCATAAGTTCCTTCGTATTTTCCGGGAACGATAAAGTTTCTGTAATTGCCTGAGTTCTGGACAATCGAATAACCGTATTCATCGGCGTTTTCAAGAACCGCATCCGTTTGGGAGACTTTGAAAATATACAGCGTATTCAGATCCTTTAC
>JBGVLZ010000117.1:0-2828 GCA_045124505.1 Eubacteriales bacterium | reverse complement strand
AACTGCGCTCAGCGGGACTTTATCGCAAGCGAAGTATGCAAGAACTGGGCTTTGAGCGAATACCTGCCTAAAGAGATCGCAGACGCGCATGTAAGAGGTGATATTTACGTTCATGATTTAGGCTTTTCCCCCGCCGGCGGCTATATTAACTGCTGCCTTGTGAATGTAAAGGATATGCTTGAAAACGGCTTTACAATGGGAACCGCCAATATTTCAGAACCACGTTCCATACGTGTTGCCACAAACGTTGTCGGTCAGATTATCACGGCTGTTTCATCTCAGAACTACGGCGGGACAACCGTGGATCGCATCGACGAGGTTTTAGAGCCTTACGTTGAAAAATCCTACCAGACCCATCTCAGAAATATCCGCTCCGACTGCAAAAAATTAAACATATCCGTTCCCGAAGAAAAGATCATCGAACTTGCGGAACAAAGGACAGATAAAGAGTGCGAGGACAGTTTTCAGCAGTTGGAATATTCCATTAACTGCTCCCACAATTCCCACGCCCAAGTGCCGTTTGTAACATTAGGCTTCGGACTGGGCGAAGGCAAATGGGCAAAAAAGATACAGGAATGGATCTTAAAGACAAGAATAAAGGGACTGGGAAAGGAAAGAAAAACGGCAATATTCCCGAAACTTGTGTTTGCATTAAAGCGGGGACTGAACCTGAACCCGGGCGATCCGAATTATGATATAAAGCAGCTTGCGTTAAAGTGTTCGGCAAGAAGAATGTACCCGGATGTGCTGAGTTATGATAAAGTAGTAGAAACAACTGGCGGATTCAAATTTCCCATGGGCGAACTTTAAAGACTGCCCATGTAAAACCTGTCTAAACAGGGGATCTCTTTTGAAATAAAGACAATCCTGTGCTAAATGACGAAAGTCTAAAAGCTAAACGACTAACCCCGATGAATGTAAGGGTGTAAGGTGCAAGCATACGGCATCTGAAATGGCAGGCGCTTATCATAAGATAAGCGAAGATATAGTCTGATCTGCATAGCGATATGCAGCGGTTCTTAAAAGAACGGGCGTGAACTTGCGATCCATGCTGAACATAAATGTGCAGAAGTTTCTTATCTGAATGGACTAATGAAAACGGCGAAAAGCAATACTCGGGCCGCTGGAATTGCGGGGTCGTGAGTGTAAATTTACCCCGCATAGGGCTGAGACTTAAAGCCGGAACAAAAGAGGAAAGAATACAGGAATACTTTACAGAACTTGATAAGATCTGCGATCTTGCTCATAAGGCGCTGCAAATGCGACTGAAACGGCTTTCCACCGTAAAGGCAAGACAAGCCCCTATTTGCTGGCAGTACGGCGCATTAACCCGGCTGAAACCGGATGATTATATTCTGCCGTCATGCAAAAACAGCAGGGCATCAATTTCCCTCGGCTATGTCGGCGTGAATGAAGCTGTTCATCAGATCTTTCTGTCTGATGATAACCTTATTGACAATCCGGAAATGAAAGACGTTGCCGAAAGGATCGTTAAATTCCTGTCTGAAAAATGCAAGACATGGAAAGCTGCGGAAGGTTACGGCTATTCGCTGTATTCCACCCCGGCGGAAAGCCTTGCTCACAATTTTGAAACAAAAGACCGTAAAGAGTTCGGACTTGTCAGAAACGTTACGGACAAGGAATACTACACAAACAGTTTCCATCTTGACGTGCGTGTAAAAACCGATCCCTTTTCCAAGATCCGGTTTGAGGAACCTTACCCTAAATGGGCATCCGGCGGTCATATCACATACGTTGAGACCGCAAATCTGGAAAACAACCTTGACGCTCTTGAAGAACTGTGGGATTATGCCTATGAGCATGTGCCGTATTTTGCGATAAACGCGCCTATTGACACTTGTTCATGCGGTTTTCACGGGGAAAGCGTGTTTAAGGACGGGCATTTTGTCTGTCCGAAGTGCGGCACATCTGATCCGGAAAAGCTGCATTGCATACGCCGTTTGTGCGGTTATCTCGGAGAAGTCAATTCCCGGGGCGTGAACAAAGGCAAGTTATGCGAGTTTACGCTGCGGACAAAGCATTGTTAACTAACTGAAAAGGAAACCTCGTCATGATCAGAGAAGTAAATCCCAATTCCGCCGAAAAGCAGGTAAAAGCGAAAAAGCGGGTGAGTCTTTATGGCGAGGTTTTTACCGGAAAACGGGAAGTTAAGGCGATGCTGGATCTTATTCCCAAGTCTGAAACCGAACGCCCTGACAGCACCTTTTTAGAACCCGCCTGCGGGGAAGGAGCGTTCACCGTTGAAATACTTTCCCGCAAACTCTCGGCAATTCTCCGGGACGATCCGCAGCATTTTGAACGTCTTTCCCTCATTGCCGTATCTTCCATATACGCAATAGAACTGCTGCCGGACAACCGGACAAAGGCAATTCAGAACATGCTTGCCGTATGGACTGACTTTATCACAGAACACAATGAACTTGACTTTGCAATTATAGACAGACGCAGAAATGATGTTTTAAGGCTTCTGAACGCAAATTTTGTGTTAGGCAATACTCTCACTTGCCGGACAGTAAATAATGAGCCTATACGCTTTTATGAATGGCGTATTGATGATAATTGCATGATCACCGGAGAACCGCATATATTTGAAGCTATGCTGAATCCGTCCTCCGGCTACCTGTTTTAACTCATTGCTATCTGTTTTAACTCATTGCTATTTGTTTTAACTCTTTCTGTTATTCCCCGTTCAGTTCATCAAATTCCTTGCATATCCGGAGCACATAAGTGTTTATCAGTTCCGGATCAACCCCGTTCGCCCGCAGCCAGGTAACAACGCCTTCTTTGCGGATTTTCAGCGTCCACAA
>JBGVLZ010000116.1:0-1986 GCA_045124505.1 Eubacteriales bacterium | reverse complement strand
TTTTGTGTAATAATAATTAGGTTTTGTTTCACCCTGTAATACAAAACCCAGCTTTTCGTAAATATCACCTTTACTAAAACGCCTGTTTGCATAACTGACGATCTTGCCTTTAACAAACTGCAAAGCATGTTTAAACAGTCTGCTTGCACCGCCTACAACACAATAACCTTTTAATGCACACAGTCTCAGCAGTTCATAATCACACGCTTTATCAAACCGTGATCTGCCGAAAGTGATAAGCTGTGTCAGTTTGTTGTTGTAATAAAGTCCGAAACGGAACTTGCTTACACATGATCCCTGTAAATGATTGGCATTTAAAAATTCAAGTGATTCATTAAAACTGACTTCCCGGATTTCACATTTACGGGCGTATATGCGTTTATTTAAACCCAGTTTATTATCGATCATGGATTTCCATATACTTAAATCCTCACCTTCAAACACATGAAATAACTGATACCCTTTTGTGGCACATTCAAGTGTTTTGTTCAAATGAAAGTTTTTAGGACTATCAGTTCTTTCTGACAGATTTTGTTCCGAGTGCCAATAAACACCGTCATATTCAACGGCGAGTTTGATACCCGGCAATACAATGTCAAGTTCACCGTGGTCAAGAATCTGTCTGTCATTCTGATATTTGTTATCGCAAGCAATCATGTTATACAGCTCTGTTTCCTGTTTACTGCTTCTGCCTTTATGCCAGTCATTATTGCGATTGCAAATGTTGTTATTCTGTTTAAACCTGTTAGCCATAGTTCTTGTCAGATTAAAAAATCCGCAAAACTCGTTCACCATAAACTCATTATTATCATCAATAAAGTTCTCCACCACATCTTCTTTGTTAAACATTTCAACGTGCGGCCTGTTTATTTGCTGATAATTCTCCACACCGTATTTTGCAAAAAACGTCTGTCTCTGTTTTTCAGCCCGTTTTTTCGCATAATCATCACCGTATTTCTCACGGCATATCCTGTCATATTCAGCCCGTTTTTCCGGATCGGCAAAATTACAAACATAACCTGTTCTTTCAAGATTAGTCTGTTTTATCTTTTCTTTTACCTCAGCACTCTGAGTAGCACTTTCAACACCGTATCTTTTAAGATTTGTCTGTTTAATGTGTTCTTTTAGTGCTTCTGTTTGCATCGCAAGCATACCGCCGTGATTGCGTCTGTTTGTTTCTAATGTCTTGCGTATTACATCAGGATTCTGAGATGCGTATTCACAACCGTATTTTTCAAGACAGGTTTTCTTACGCTTGCTCATGATTTCATCACATGCAAGTCCTTTTTCTCCGAAACGTTTTAACACGCCCTGTCTTTGTTTTTCTCTGACTTCATCGGTAGCCCACATGCATTTAGCGGAGCAAAATTCATGATCTGAAGGAATAGGGATGCCGCATATCTTACAATGATTGCATGTGTCGGTCAGGTATTCAAAGAAGAATTTATTACCGTGTTTGAAATTGTTGAAAAATACCGGATTCAGCCCAGCTTTAAGTTCAGGGAATGTTTCATCGAGAATTTTAAAGAAATTACTTCTGTGTCGTGATATGTTCGGCGTGTTCAATAACACCTCTTTACATGCTGATTTGATATCTTTACCCTGTTCAATAAGTGCCATTAAACGTGATGTCATGCTGTCAAGTGTTTTAGCACGTTGATTTCTTACTCTTGCCATAACTATTCCTATATAGGTTAAAACAACTGTTACATAGGATAGTTTAACTTATATGTTACTATCAGCCAACAAAAAAGGGCGGTTTTGCCGCCCTGATCACATAAATTACAGATTATCCGAGAATATTGTGGTTAGTGGCCATAGCAATATCCGGCAGATAACGGAAGTTCTGGAAAGCAAAAGTATATCCGTACTTTGACTTTGCGCCGTTAGCAGTTAGATCCATTGTGATAGGCTCACCTTCAGACACGGACGGAATCGAAGATCCCATACCCATCATCGGAATATCGAATATAATTCCTTCGTTGT
>JBGVLZ010000115.1:0-51380 GCA_045124505.1 Eubacteriales bacterium | reverse complement strand
TCCTTCGCAATATCTTGTGTTGACAAGATTATAAAGGCATGATGTTGTAAACTGATTTACATTTTCTGTTCCAAGATCATCTACAACCAAAAGTTCACAGTCAAAATACTTATCGGATCTCGGTGCTTCCATTTGGGAACGCTTGAATTTATCATATTCAAAATCAGCAAAGATATTCTGCGCTGTATTATATATCACATAATATCCGCGTGCGATTATTCCTGCGGAAACTGCTACAGAAAGATGCGTCTTCCCTGTTCCCGTTGTGCCAAGAAACAAAAGACTGTCATTATTTTCTTTGGAAAATGAGTCTACATACTCCCTCAGCTTTCCAAGTATAAACGACATATTTTCATAATCCTTTTGATTATCTGTATAATACGCAAGATCGAAATTATCAAAACGCATTTTGTCTGCAAGTATTCCCAGACCTGAAATTTCAGTCATACGCTTTGTAAGCTCATTCTTCATGCAGACACACATTTTGCCGTCAAAGCTTCCTGTATCAGCGCATTTTGCGCATCTGTATCTGGGCATAAAATAGTCATCGGGATACCCATACTTTGTAAGAAGCTGTGCACGCTTGCAAAGCAACTCAGCGTTTCTTTCTTTCAGCTCTGCCAATCTTTCTTCCAAACGAGATTGACCGTCTGTTGCCGCTTTAAAAACCGACAGTGCTGTTTTTGAAAGCTCCGATTCAACCTCGCCAAGCTCGGGATATTTTTCGGAAAGCAACATACGGCGAGCATCTGCATCCCTGCGTGCTTTTTGTGCATTTTCGTCAAACGACCGTTTGACGGATATGTATACATCGTCTCTGTAACTCATTGTTTTTTATCCTTATAACTGCGTTTTATGGCAGCTGTCATAAATTCATCCTCGTCAAAATCACCAAGCTGATTTTTATTTTTTGCTTCCTTTTCCTTTTGACTTGCCTTGTAGCTTTCCGCCTCTGCCTTAGTTTCTTCAACTGTTGTAAATCCTGCTGTATGCCATCTTTTAAGAATCGCCGAAGCATAGCTTACAGCTGATTCTCCCGTTCTGTCAACTGTTATTTCATACGCTTCCTTTATCATCTCGAAAGGCATTTTGTATTCTTCTATCCAACGGGTAAAATTATTCTTTTCTTTAGATGTAAGGGCACGTGCACCTATTCCGAACAATTCCTTTATTCTGTATAAAAGATTGTTCTTTTTATCTTCTTCTTCAAGATGAGCTTCAAGCGCTTCTGTAGTGATGATATCATTGTCGAACATACTGTACGCCATACGGGATATGTAAACAACAGATTTTTTATCATTATCTGTGCAGTGTTCAAACAGCTTGTCTATATATTCAGGAGAAAGTCGCAGATATTCATACATCGATACGATGTGTGAAACCTCATTCTTATTAAGCATCTTGCCAAGAAAAACACTGCATTTATCAATGAGACGTTTAAGCTCGTCGCTTTTTTCAATAATATTTGCCGCTTCTTCGCTTGAATATTCAGGAGCTTCTCTTTTAAGAAGCTCTGATGATTTACTTTTCTTTTCTATAACAGGTTTGTTTATATTTTCTGAATCGAGAAATGCACCGTTTTTATCCCAGAAGCTTATTGCTTCTTCTATATCAGCCCACTGCATATGCAAGTCCTTCACAGCACGTGCACGGTTTTTGGAGGGATCATTTCTGAACTCGTCATTTGAGCAAAGATATATCATAACACGGAACTGCTCCGCCGTTGCCGTCTGCATAACACGGAACACCGGATCAAGGGGTAAAGAAAGCACATGTGCAGAATAATTAATTTCCATTCCCATCCCCTCCGTTTTCCTTATCTTCAACACAATTAATTTCATTCATCAGAAGCATAAGCGTGTCGCCAAGCATAACATTTTGACACTTTACCTTCGTTGAATAAAGTTCATTAAGCGAAAAGTTCCAGACACCTTTGATGCCGCATTCAAAAAGCAGATCGCATATCTCTACTTTTATTTCGGGCAAAGCTATAACAGCAATCGCAATCTTGTTTTCTGGTGCAAAATTCTTGAGATTTTCAACCGTATCAACAGAAAATCCTTTACAGTCAGCCCCTACTTCATCTTCATTAAAGGAGAATACACCTTTAATCCGTATTCCTCGTATATCGAAGATATTCGATGACAAAAGCGCACGCGTCATATCACCCGCACCGATAATAACAGCAGGATATTTCTTGTTAACGCAAAGTATTCTGCTTACCTGAGTATACAAATACTTTACATTATAACCGTAACCTTGCTGTCCAAAATCGCCGAAAGCATTGAAATCCTGACGCACCTGTGACGGTGTTATACCCATAAGCTTCGCAAGATCTCCAGATGAAATGCGGAGAATATCATTATTTAAAAGATCTCTTAAGTACCTGAAATATCTCGGCATTCTCCGCATAACAGAAGATGATACAGTGTTTTCGCCGTCGGTTGTATTTTTCTTTTTTATTCTCTTTTCATTATTATTAAGTGCCATAATGTTACCTTTCAACGGCACTTAAATGATGCCGGAATTATAATTTTTCTTTTACGTATGCGGTAAACTCTTCGCAGGTAGCACCCGTTGATCTTCCGGTTACCTTGATGCGTTTTTCTTCAAACATACAAATATCAAGCGAACGGGAAAGCTTGTCTGCTTCAGCCTGATATCCTATGTGTGAAAGAAGCAAAACGGCTGCACGAAGCATTGAACACGGATCGGCATAAATTGCACGTCCTTCATTCACCATACGCGGTGCTGAACCGTGTATTGCTTCAAACATAGCGTATTTTTTACCGATATTAGCACTTCCTGCAGTACCTACACCGCCCTGGAATTCTGCCGCTTCGTCGGTTATGATATCGCCGTAAAGGTTAGGAAGGACAAATACCTTAAAGTCGCCTCTGCGCTTTTCATCAACGAGTTTTGCAGTCATAATATCGATAAACCATTCATCTGTGATGATCTCCGGATATTCCTCACCGACTTTTTTAGCGATATTCAAAAACTTACCGTCTGTAGTCTTTATAATATTTGCCTTTGTTACAATGGAAACTCTCTCTTTGTTATTCTTTCTTGCATATTCATACGCAAGACGTGCGATTCTTTCACAGCCTTCACTTGTAGCAACAGTGAAATCAACGCCAAGATCATCAGTTACGTGCACACCCTTGCTTCCGACAGCATACGCACCCTCGGTATTTTCTCTGAAAAACGTCCAGTCGATTCCTTTGTCGGGAACTTTTACAGGACGGAGATTTGCAAAGAGGTCAAGCTTCTTACGCATAGCAACATTTGCGCTTTCGATATTAGGCATGCCGTCACCCTGATGAGGTGTCGTTGTAGGTCCTTTGAGGATAACGTCACATTTGTAAAGCTCTTCCATTACATCGTCGGGAATAGCCTGCATGTGCTTGATACGGTTTTCTATGGTAAGACCTTCGATATAACGTATTTCAATCTTTCCCTTGGCAATTTCATCTGCAAGCAAGGATTCAAGCACACTCGCCGCTGCATTTGTTATTGTCGGACCGATACCGTCGCCGCCTGTAACACCGATAACTATCTTATCAAGCTTTGTATAATCAACAAAATCCTTTGAAGCGTTTATTTTTTCAACTCTCTGAAGCTGTTCATACATTAAAGCCTTGAATTTTTCAGCCGCCTCGCTGACACATGACTCATATTTCTTCATTATTTCATCCATTTTAAGAACCTCCGATTTGGAAAAATATTCTCTAAAAATTTATTTTTTAACTTTCAATTTATTTTTCATTAACATTTACAAAAACGTCACTCATTAGTAAACGCAATCGACAATTTTTTCTATTTGTGCGATTTTACCAAACTCAAAAGTTGTGTAAAAATACAGCTATTTCTTTGGACTTATCCACACATTCCACATACTTTTCCACATTTTTATAGGTAAATGCGGGCAAAGTCAGCCGTTTTTACTTAATTATCCACATGTTATCCACATTTTTTTCGCATTGAATAAAAACAAGCCGTCAGTAAATTTATGAATATAACCGACGCTTTTTTTCACAAAATGAAATTTTTTTCTCAATTCACACCGTCATTTCGACGAAAATTGTGAACTTTCATTCACAACTATTGACAAGCTTTAGGACACACCTGCTCCGACGCTTTTCCGTTTAAAGATGTACCCTCAAAATTACCGCTTAAATACTCATATTTTCCTTGTGCGGCAATCATAGCACCATTATCTCCGCACAAAGAAATCGGCGGACAATAGAAGGAAATGCTGTGCTTTTCACAAAACTGCGACAGCACACGGCGCAAATGTGAATTTGCGGCAACACCGCCAGAAATAACAAGCTTTTTAAATCTGTACCTTTCATACGCCAATTCCGTTTTCTTTATAACGGAATCACATACTGTCTTTGTAAACGATGCGGCAACATCGGCACGGTTGATCTCTTCCCCTTTCATCGTCGCACGGTTTACATAGTTTATGACAGCCGTTTTAAGTCCCGAAAAAGAAAAATCAAGCGTATCATCTTTTATTGCCGCAAGCGGAAACTTCACGGCATTGCAATCGCCTTCATATGCAAGCTTGTCCATTTCAGCACCGCACGGATAACTTAAACCAAGTACCCTTCCTGCCTTGTCAAATGCTTCGCCTATAGCATCGTCACGTGTTGTACCGACTGTTATCATATCGTCATAGTCCTTAACATCGATAAGAGAGGTATGACCGCCGGAAACAACAAATGCAAAAAAAGGAGGCTTCGGCGCATCTTCAAGCAGATAATTCGCCGCAATATGACCTTTTATGTGATGAACGCTTACAAGCGGAATATTGTTCGCATACGCCAGAGATTTTGCAAAATTCACACCGACCAAAAGCGAACCGATGAGTCCCGGACGGGACGTTACGGCAATACAGCCGATATCTGAAAGTTTAACCTTTGCTTCATCAAGTGCGGCATATGTAACATTTGAAATTGCTTCTATATGCGCACGGCTGGCAATTTCGGGAACAACACCGCCGTAAAGAGCGTGTTCGTTCACCGAAGAAGCAATAATATTTGACAGTATTTTATTTTCATTTGTATCCGTATCAGTAAAAATAACAGATGCGGATGTTTCATCGCATGAGCTTTCTATACCAAGTATATACATAATCAAACGGAATAGTTCATAAGCACCGCATCGTCTGTCGGGTGCGAATAATATCCCGGTCTTTCTCCCACCTTTTCAAACCCGATCTTTTCATAAAAAGATACAGCAGGGATATTCTCTTTTCTTACTTCAAGCGTTATGACCTCGATATCGTTTTCCTTTGCATATTCAAGAAGAGTGTCAAACATTTTCTCGGCAATTCCCCGGCGTCTGTACTCTTCCTTAACAGCAATATTCATAAGCTGTCCTTCTGTAAGTATGTGATAAATACCCGCATATCCTACAACTTCATCACCTCTCAAAGCGGTAATGAATACCGCAAGAGGATTTGAAAGCAGCTCTATAAACATCTCCTGTGTCCAAGGATCAGTAAAGCATTTTTCTTCAAGCTGTGAAATTTCAATTACGTGTTCGCCGTCCAAAGGAACGATCTCGATATCATTTATACTCGGAGGTTTGTCCATTATATTAAAAACCTTTCTTAATAACCGAATTTACCGCTTATACTGTCATCATTGATTATCCAATCCCTGACATCGTATATGGTATATTCTGTTTTTGTATTTCTTACAATAACCTTTGAAATACCTGCGTTTATGACCATACGTTTACACATCTGGCAGCTGCAGGAATCGCTTATAATTTCGCCTGTTTTTCCGTCAATTCCCGCAAGGTAAAGAACAGAATCAAGCATTTCGGAACGGGGTGCGGCAATTATAGCATTAGCCTCGGCATGTATTGAACGGCACATTTCGTATCTTTCCCCTCTCGGTATACCGAGCTTATCACGCATACAGTAACCAAGATCTGAGCAGTTTACACGTCCTCTCGGCGCACCGTTATATCCCGTTGAAACTATAGTATCGTTTTTCACGATTATAGCACCGTATTTACGGCGCAGACACGTACTTCTTTCAAGCACGGTCTGTGCAATATCAAGATAGTAATTCGCTTTGTTTACACGTTCATTCATGATGCGCACCCCTTTCGATATTCAATTAAAGCTTGCTTGCAAAATCCTTAAGGTAAGCCTTGAAGTTTTCGCCAAGCGTGGGATGATTAATACCGAATTCGATATTCGCCTGCAAAAATCCAAGCTTATCACCCATATCAAATCTCTTGCCTTCGTATTCAACAGCGGTCATACCTACTGTTCTTGCAAGCTCCTTCATAGCATCGGTGAGCTGTATTTCACCGCCGGCACCGGGTGCTGTGTTTGCAAGAATGTCAAATATATCGGGCGTGAGAACAACTCTTCCCAAGATGGAGAAGTTTGAAAACTTTTCTTCGGGTGTCTGGGGCTTTTCAACCATGTCTGACACTGCATAGATATTGTTTTCAAGATGTTCTGTCTTAAGTGAGCAATATCTTTTGACATCTTCATCACTTACTTCGCAGACACCTGCCGTTGCTTTGCCGTATTTTTCGTAAGCATCGATAAGCTGCTTTGTAACAGGTGTTTCATACTTCATGATATCATCGCCGTAAAGAACCGCAAACGGTTCATCTCCTACAAAGGACTTAGCGCATGAAATTGCATGACCGAGCCCTCTTGTAACCTTCTGACGTATGAAATATATATTTGCAAGTGAGCATACTTCTTCTATATCGGCAAGCTCTTTTTCCTTCTTTTTCATGCGGAGGTTATTATCATATTCTATAGAATAATCGAAATAATCTTCAATAACACCCTTGCTTCTGCCGTTTATGATAAGGATATCTGTAATTCCCGATTCAACAGCTTCTCTGACAAGATACTCCATTGAGGGACGGTCAACGATAGGAAGCATCTCCTTCGGAACAGTTCTTGCAATAGGAAGCATTCTTGTGCCGAGTCCTGCCGCCGGAATAACAGCCTTTGTAATCTTTTTCATTTTGTTTTACCTGCCTTTCATATAAAGAAAAGTATACACACCGACATTGTTTTTACTTACAAACAGCGCCGACGCTGCTTTTAACGCAGTGTCGGCGCCTGTATTGAAGTTCAAGCTGCCGAAGTGGATTTTACATCTGTTAATTTTTTATCAATCAAAGTTATTATATAATATATCGTCACATTTTTCAATAGTTTTTCCAAAAAAACTTATTTTCTTGACTTAATTACTTTAAGTCTTGAAAATTCTTCTCTTTCCTTTTCTTCAAGGACCTCTGTAATGATTTTGATCTGAGACCTGAATCCGGGTATTACCACGTTTTTAAGAGAGTTCGCCCTTTTTCTCGTTTTCTTAACAGCATTGGCAAGACGATAAACGCTGTTTTCTATTTCCGCAAGTCTTGCTGTCAGTATTTTTACTCTGTTAAAATTTATAAATGCATCGTCAAGAGATGGGTTTGTATTGTGCATACCGTACTGCGGAACATTCGGCGCATCGCACGATATGGTAACACGAGGTATTTCAACACCCATGACGCTTCTGTACGTCAGCGACAGAGAATTTTCCTCTTCAACCGTGGCGGCATTTCTTACCGCTGTTATGCCGAGCGATACATTTGCACCCTGAAGCGCACGGTATGCAAGTGCATAGCTCTCGTCGATCGCCTTTTGTATTTCCTCGGCATCGTCAATAAGACGCATCATTTCACGGACAAGGATATTTCTTTTACGGTCAAGCAATTCGTAACCGTTTTCTGCAAGTGCCAATGACTTTTTTAAATTGATAAGATTGCCTTTTGTCGGTGCAACTGCCATACCGTTTTCTCCTTTTACGATTTTTTCTTATAGTACTTCCTGAGGGTATCCTTTTTGATTCTGTCAAGCTCACCTTCGTCAAACAGCGAAAGAAGCTCCCAACCGAGGTTGAGTGAATCCTCCATTGAACGGTTTTCATCAAAGCTTTGTGAGATAAATTCTTCTTCAAATCGTTTACCGAATTTAAGATAGTTTTTGTCTTTTTCCGAAAGCTCTTCTTCTCCTATAACGGATGAAAGCGCACGCGCATCAACCACTTTTGCATACATTGAGAAAAGCTGGTTGGCAAGCTCCGAATGGTCTTCTCTTGTAAAGCCCTCACCGATACAGTCCTTCATAAGTCTTGACAGCGACGGCAGAACAGCTACGGGAGGATAAATTCCCTTTGCGGAAAGCGTCCTGTCGAGAACGACCTGACCTTCGGTTATATATCCCGTCAAATCGGGAACAGGATGAGTTATATCGTCATTTGGCATTGTAAGTATCGGAAGCTGAGTAACAGAGCCTGCTTTTCCTTTTACAATACCTGCCCTTTCGTATATTGAAGCAAGGTCGGAATAAAGATATCCCGGATATCCTTTTCTTCCCGGAATCTCACCCTTTGATGAGCTGAATTCACGCACAGCCTCTGCATACGATGTCATGTCTGTCATTATTACGAGTATGTGCATTCCAAGCTCATACGCAAGATACTCAGCTGCTGTAAGCGCACATCTCGGTGTAAGTATTCTTTCAATAACAGGGTCAGATGAAAGATTCAAAAACATTACAACTCTCGACAGAACCCCTGCCTTTGCAAATGAGCTTTTGAAATATTCCGCAACATCGGCACTTATGCCCATTGATGCGAATACTATTGCAAACGAATCATCCTCGACTCCCTGCAAATGTGCCTGACGTACTATCTGCGCGGCAAGCTCATTATGCTTCATTCCGGCACCTGTAAATATGGGAAGCTTTTGTCCTCTGATAAGCGTTGACATAACATCTATTGACGATATGCCTGTAGCAATATAGTCCCTCGGATATTCACGTGCGATGGGATTTATCGGAAGTCCGTTTATATCGCATATCTTATCTGCAAAAATCTCACCCAGACCGTCGATCGGAACACCGGCACCGCTGAATGTTCTTCCTAAAATTTCAAGGGAAAGAGGCATTTGCATGGGATGCCCCTTCATTCTCGTCTTCATATTCTGAAGGGAAAGCGTACGTGTACCTTCAAAAACTTCAATTACAACACGTTTTCCGTCTATCTGAATAACTCTGCCCTGTCTTGATGTACCGTCTGCCAAAACGATATCGCACATTTCCTCGTATGCGACACCTTCGATGTTATCAAGCACGATCAAGGAGCCGTTGATCTCTTTAGCGCCCAAATACTCAATTAACATATTTCACCGTATCAAACTTCCCTGCCGAAGCCCGAAAGTTTTGTATCAATTTCTTTAATATAATCATCAAACTTGTAAAGTGCGTCGTTTTCAACGTCATATTTCATGGATGTAAGCTTTTCAAAAAGCCCCGTTTTTATTATATCCGATATCGGAATTGCCTGGGAAATAAGAGCTGATGCCTTATGGTAGAGATAAATTATCGTATGCATCATAAGCTTTTGCTTTTCAAGCGGAACATATGTGTCCTCCTTATGGAAAGCATTCTGCTGTAAAAATCCGACACGGATTATATGTGCAATTTCGATTATCAGCTTTTGCTCATCAGGTAAAACATCTGAGCCTATAAGCCTTACAATTTCAATAAGACCGTCTTCTTCATTGAGAAGCGCTGTGATCTCCTTACGCAAAGATATAAACTCGTGTCCCGCCTTTTCATCATACCACGGATCAAGATCCGAAAAATACTCACTGTAGCTGAGCATCCAGTTTATAGCAGGATAATGACGCTGATATGCAAGTGATTTATCAAGTGCCCAGAAGCATCTTGTAAAACGCTTAGTGTTTTGCGTAACAGGCTCTGAAAAGTCAGCGCCCTGCGGCGACACGGCTCCGATAAGTGTTACAGATCCCATATCTCCGCCGAGAGTTTTTACATAAGATGCCCTTTCATAAAAATCCGAAAGTCTTGAAGGAAGATATGCGGGAAATCCTTCCTCTGCGGGCATCTCTTCAAGGCGTCCGCTTATTTCACGCAAGGCTTCAGCCCAACGTGATGTTGAGTCTGCCATCATGGCAACATGATATCCCATATCACGGTAAAACTCCGCAATCGTGACACCTGTATAAATTGATGCTTCACGTGCGGCAACAGGCATGTTCGAGGTATTTGCGATAAGTACCGTTCTGTCTGTCATCGGTCTGTTTGTTTTAGGGTCGGTCAGATGTGAAAACTCATCAAGCACCTGACACATCTCATTTCCTCGTTCACCGCATCCGACATATACAATTATATCGGCATCGCACCATTTTGCAAGCTGGTGCTGTGTCATTGTTTTACCTGAGCCGAAGCCGCCGGGAATTGCGGCAGTACCGCCCTTTGCAACGGGAAACAGTGTATCTATAACTCGCTGTCCCGTTATAAGCGGTATTGACGGAGGTATTTTTTCTTTTGCCGGTCTTGGTGTTCTTATCGGCCATCTTTGGCTGATCTTCAGGGGAATTTCAGTATCTTTGCATAAAACGTATGCAATAACATCATTTTTAGAATACTTACCGGACGGCAAAGCCTTTACCACTTTTCCGTTCACACCGCAAGGGACAAGACATCTGTATTCAACAACGGGGGTTTCGGGAAGAACTGCAAAAATTTCTCCTTCACGCACCTCATCGCCGTCTTTGATCTTCACCGTTACGTCCCACTTTGCAGGCTCTTCTTTTTCTTCGTATCCGACGTTTATAAATGCGCCCTGCGCATCGTACATATCCTTAAGAGGTCTTCCTATGCCGTCAAAAATATTGGACATAAGTCCCGGCACAAGCTCCAAAGACATTGCCGCGCCGCTTCCGACAACAGGCTCACCGGGTTTAAGACCTACAGTATCCTCATACACCTGTATCGTGACATAATCGGTATTTACAGAAATAACCTCACCTATAAGACGGTTTTCACCTACGTAAACCATTTCCTCCATTGAAAACGGTGTAACACCCTTTACCGTCACAACAGGACCGTTTATCCCGTAAACAGTATAATTTACTTTATTCATATTAAAGCCTTTCTGAAAAACATATCACCGTATGGATATCGTAAGTCCCGAATTATAAACAAAATATTCTCTTTGCACAGCAAGCTTTTCGTCAAGTGTTTCATCGGCAAGCTTGAAAAGTATTTTGTCATATCCTCTTATACCGCCGATAACAATACTTTTATCAGCCTCAACAGTACAGTATTTACCGAATGACTTTTTTATCATATCGCTGTACACAAGATCCTCCGGCTTTACATAAAGAACGATCTTATTACTTTGCAGTACCTCTGCCATCTTTTTCGCTGACTTGCAGAGTGATTCGGGATACGCTTCGCTTTTTGTAAAATCCAAAAGCTTTTTCCCTGCACATTCAATTATCTCATCAGTCATTTTGCTTCTGATCTTTACAAGCTCCTCACGGGCTTCCATGTGCTTTTTAGCAAGCTCCGATGCAATTTCCGCACTTCCTGTTTCAACGCTTCGCTTCACATTTTTGCGTGCGGCTTCCTTATAAAGCACTTCAGCTTCTTTTATGCAAGCCGCTTTATATGATGCCATTTCCTTTTCGGTGCTTTTTGTTTCATTTTCCGACAAACGGCGTATATCGGCGACAAATTCGTTTATTTTTTTATCCAAATTAGGCATTAAACCTTTACTCCTATTGCATCGCGGACGTATTTTTTGATAGAATCCTTCGATCTTCCCGCACTGTGTCTGTCGGGAATTTCGACTATAAGCGGACGGCGTCTGTTCAGCTTGATATCGTATATAAGCTCAGGACACATGGAAACAAGAAGCTCCGTTATAAGAAGCACACCTATGCTTTCGTCATCCGATGCTTTTTCAATTTCCTTTATAACATCTTTTTCTTCATGCACGACAACACCTTCTATTCCCGCAAGACGCATACCCGTAACGGTATCGATGTTATCGCTGATTACAAAGAATCTCATTATATCTTATTAAGTATAAGGATCGAAACAAGAAGTCCGTAAAGTGCAATACCTTCGCCCAGAGCAACGAAAATAAGCGCTTTACCGAATGCCTTGGGATCTTCCGATGTTGCACCGATAGCAGCAGGTGCGGCAGATGCAACGGCAAGACCGCCGCCGATACCTGCGGTACCTGTTACAAGCGCTGCGGCAAGATATCCCAAACCGTCGGATATACCGGACGATTTTTCTTCAGCTTCAGCAGTTGCTTCTGTATTGGCTTCCGCATCTGTGACAGCTTCACTGCTTGCCGCTGAAACTCCGAAAGCAAGTACAGAAGAAATTGCAAAAATACAAATGAATGAGCACAGCTGACGTGTTACGGCTGTTTTTGCCGACAAACCCTTTGAAACACGGTTTATCGAATAAATAACTGTTGCAAGAATAAGTACGAAAGGTATTGTCATTAAAATAATAGAAGTTAACATTTTTTCCTCATTTCCGCCTTACGGCATATTTTATTAAACGGTTTCTTTTTGATTTACAGGTATATAGGCTTCGCCTTCACCTGTATAGAATCTTGAGAACATTTCATAAAATTCAAGTCGCAAAACCTGAATACCCACAAGCAATGCCTCAAGGCAAAGCACAAGCGCATTACCGACAATAAGAATTATAACGTACGGTGCGCCGGATGACATTTCGGCAAGTGTGAAAACGACCTTCATCATACCCGCATGAACAAGTATGAATGCGCCCACACGCAAAAATGACATAGTATTTGTAACATAGCTGAGCACTGTTTCAAACAGTTCAAAGAATGTTTGCATTATAAAATCCGATACACTTTGTCCTTCTTCAAGCGGTTTCTTTTTTTCAAGCAGTCTTGTCAAAGGCTCACAGAAGAACATCAGCAAAAGCGTTACGATGATAACAGGCAGTGCAAATGACTGTGCAGATGATATCAAAAGAAGTGAAATAACGCTGAGATAGAAAAGTATTCCGGCAGCACCGTTTGAAGAAAAGATGCTGTGCGCCACTTTTTTCTGCTTTATACACGAAAAGATATTCATTATTATTGATATCAGAACGAGAAGCGCACCTGCGCCGACCGCACCGTATATTATCATCTGAGTAGTTTCGGGCTTCATGACCTCTATCGGCTTTTCATGAAATCCGAGCGCATGGAACATAGGATTTAACAGCTCTTCAAATCCGAATACGGATCCGTATATAAGACCGAAAACAGCAGAAGATATACCGCACGGAATAAGTATTCTGCCCAGCGGCATCTTTTTCAGCTTCCACATAAGATATCCTATAAATGAAAGCACAAGGCCCTGACCGAGATCCCCGAACATGATACCGAACAAAAGTGTATATGTTATTGCAACGAATGCTGTAGGATCGCTCTCTTTATATGACGGCAGACCGTACATTTCAACATAATACTCATACGGACGTACAATGGGATTATTTTTAAGCTTTACAGGCGGTGAAAGCTTTGTTTCTTTCCCCTGAACCTCAACTGTACACTCATTATCGGCAATTTCGAGTACATTCTTTTTCAAATTCTCACTTTCGTGCAAAGGACACCAACCGCATATAATGAAGCGGTCGCCGTAAAATGCGGCATACTTACGAAGCTCAAATGTTTTTTTTCTTTTGAGCACACACGCAAGCATTGCGGAGCATTTTTCACGTTCCTCTTTGAGATGCGTTTTTTGCTGTTCTGTGAGTGTTTTAAGCTTTTCTTCAAGCTCAGTTATCTGTTTTTCAAGATTTTGTGCAATATCCTGCGGTGTACCCTTTTCGCCTTTTACCGGAAGCTGTTCAAAATACAGGCTTGAAAAAATACGCTTTGCTTCTTCCTTTTGCTGAACCGGTACAAAATACACGCCGTAGCACATTTCATTACTTTCGTGTGCGGGGTAAAAAATTATATCGGTTTTTGAGTAATTGTTTTTGAACTTTTCGTATGCATCCTTTGTAAAAACACCGAATGATACGTAAGTATACTCACACGCAAACAGATCTTCAAGATCGATGTTTATTCCGCTGAACTGCTTTATGATATGATGATACTTCTTTTTATCCGCAAGCTCTGCTTTCACCCCGGATATCGAATATTCGATCGTTTCTCCCGTTTGCGATGCCGAAGCTATATATTCAGCTATCTCGTCATCCGAAAATTCAACCCCACCGTCAGTTACCGGTGTATTTTTAAGTATCGTGCTGAGTGACGATTCCATTGCAAGATAAGGGTTTTCATCTCTTATCGGTGTAAATGTACTTACATCGGAATAGAACTTACGCAGTTCATCAGGGTGAAACACCCCTGTCGACATAAGAACATCAAGCGTTTTGTCAAGAGAAGAACGATGCCCTGCAATGCTTACACTGCACATTTGACATACAGACATTTTAATCCTCCGATATCATTGCCTCAATTTGTTCTTTGGCAAGTGAATATCTTATACCTTCAACGATTTTTATTATATTTGCAAGTTCCGTTTCAAGCAAATAAAGATATGAGAGCACCACAATTGCAGGGTGCGCCGAATATCTTAAATATTTTCTGCATTTACTTTCGCAAATGCTTGCTTCCGCATCATATCCGTCAGAAATGAGCTTTTCAAGCGTTTTGACGCTTTCACCGTGCGATGCCGCATCTTTTGAAAATAAACACTTTAAATTCTTTTCGCTAATACTACCGTATTTTATAAGCGAATTCCAAATATACGATTCATCACATTCAGAATAATTCCTGAATCTGTATATCGCCGATATGTTTTTTGCATCAATATACGACTTGAATATTGTGTTTGCCTCTTCACGCTCGCTTTTCGACGGAAGCTTTTTAACACGTTCAAAAATCACACCGCACAAATGATTCCACAGCTCTGCTTCAAGGTGTACGATATCAACAGGCGAAGAACCCGACGGGGCATATTTGTTCAAGATCCTGTAATATTCTGAGCCTTTACAGGCATTCAGTATACCGTCATACGTCTTTGCCTCAAAGAGAGATGTGATATCAATATCAGATTCTTTGTCAAAGTCTGACATTATCTTATAGTAATAATCGTCACTTTCCCATACACCCAGAGAAGATACTGCACGCACAAGAAGCGATACCTCACGTCTTGCCGAGAAAAAGTAACGTATATAATCGCCGCTTCCCATCAGATAAGACGAGAGCTTTACATAATCGTCATACTTTCGTTTTTCAAGCATGTACTCGATCTGTTCTCTGTGCATACCGGATATCGCACGTTCATTTTTAAGTGCGTACGTGTACCGTCTTTTAGTGTTCAGATACGATGCCGCCTCACCAACGGAATTACACATGATAAGCTCTTTGTAATCATCCTTTGTCAAGCGGTCTGCGTACATGCATCTTGCCTTTGCGGCAGCGGCATTTTCACCGCCGGAAAAACGAAGCGCACGGCTTTCATTATTCATCTGATGCATCATGTACCTTCAATGACCTTTTCGGCAATATCAGCCGCCCATTTTTCATAATTGGCATTATATGAAAATTTCAAATCATCGCCAAGCTTTTTATATTTTTTGCTTGCTTCACCCCATGACTTCTGTGCCGCTTTTCTTTTTTCCTCAAGCTGTCTTTTTATCTCTTCCTCGGCGGCAGTCATGTATTCCTCTTTTATTTTATTCTTCGCTTCCGTAATATCAGCTTCAAGATGGGCTTTTTTATCCTCTGTTGCCTGCGATCTCTTTCTTGCTTCCTCGTCAGCTTTAAGAATCTTTTCGATAAGTTCGTTCACGCTTTATTCTCCTGTTTGCTTTTGTTACCGCTTTGCATCGTTACGGCAGTTTTTTCCCGCAGTTATTGCAATATGCGAAATCGTCTTCGAGTGCCGTACCGCAGTATGGGCAGAATTTGTTATCAGAGCCATTCTTTTTATGTACATTTTTCTGAATATTTCCGAAACGCTCATTAAGCGGGTCGGGTTCCTCGTCAGAATCGGTAATATCAAATTCGGAGTATCTGTTCTTATTTGTGGCATTTCTGAAATTATATACGGTAGTTACAACGGCAATACCTGTCCAAAGAACTCCGAACAAGGCAAATATACCGCTTGCCTGAGCAGCAAGAACTGTCCACACAATGCCGAATCCTATCATGAATATACCGACGATACCACTCATCATCGAAGGACCGCGGCCGGGTTTAATACTTTTCATATTCAAGCTCCTTTCCGAAAAATGACATGTCACATTCAACAGTCAATTAAAGATGTACACATAGTTTTTCCATAATTAAAACACATACACCGCTTATCTTATACTTAATTTGTTTTTTTTTAAAGGTTAAATATTAAATTAATTATGAATATGCTTGCATTTTCTTCCATTATGATATACAATTTCGTTAAAACAGTAATACGTAAGAAATCGGAGATAACATTGGCAAACGAAAGATTTGATGCTTTAATTTCACAAATTCGGCACGGTGTGTCTGTTGCCGATATAGGATGCGACCACGCATACGTTTCATGCAAGCTCGTAAAATGCGGTATTTCAAAACGTGTTTATGCATCCGATGTGCGGGTCGGTCCTCTGGAAGCGGCAAAAACAAACATTGAAAAGTACGGTTTTTCCGAATATATAACCGCACGTCTTGCAGACGGTCTTGACGGAATCGAGGATTTTTCACCCGATGACATCATAATTGCAGGCATGGGCGGTGAGCTTATATCGAAAATAATAGATAAAAGCGCATATACGAGAAATTTCGAGGTAAACCTTATTTTACAGCCTATGACGTGTGTATATGAGTTAAGACGGTACCTGGTGCAAAACGGCTTTGAAATAAAAAACGAGGTTCTGTGCCGTGACAGCGGAAAAATATATGAAATCTTGCTTTGCTCATACACAGGCAAGCCTTACACCTGCGATGAATTATTTTTGCACATCGGCACAAAATCAGAAAGCGATCCTTTATTTTCCGAATTCATTGAAAATAAAATAGGAAAGCTTGAGCATATAATAAAAGGAAAACAGCTTTCGGAAATTGACTGCGGATATGAATATGACCTTGTAGAAAAAATGAAACAGCTGATAAAAGAAAGGACAAAAAAGTGAAAAAATTTCTTTCCCTTTTACTGATATCGGTGTTTATTCTTTCTTCCTGTGTAACCGATATCAAAACATCCGGCGATACAGAAACCGGTTCTGATGAAAGCTCAAGCAGCACCGAAAGCAATTCGCAAAACAATGCCGTGAGTGATATTTTTCCTGTTAAAAGCCTCATGATAGGTGACAACGACATATCCCTTTACACAGTTGTCTACGCTGAAAATGCTTCAGATACTGTTAAGTACGCTGCCGATGAATTTGTGTCGTATATTCACGCTTCAACAGGTATACATTTAAGCTGTGATACTTACGAATCATGTTCTTCCGAATATAAAATACACATCGGCAAAACAGAACCTCTCCCGAAAAAAATACTCCAAAAGCTCACACGCATGGGAAATGAAGGTTATTATCTTTTGTGTGAGGAAAATAATCTGTACATAACAGGTGACAGTGAGCGCGGAACGCTTTACGGCGTATACAGTTTTTTGGAAGATCATGTTGGAATAAGATATTACACACCAAGCTGTGAGCGTATACTGAAAGCAGAAAAAATAAAGGTTCCCTCTGATCTTGACACATATTTCAAGCCCGTGTTTAAATTCCGTGATTGCTTCTGGTACGAAGCATTTGATCCCGAATTTTCAGCAAAGCAAAAAATAAACAGCTGTGTTTCACGTGATCTTGCAGACTTTGGCGGCGGTGTTACATATGCCGACAACTCGGTGAATACGCTTGGCGCTTTGGCAACAACAGGAAATGTTTATCCATGTCTTACGAATGAAGATGTCTATTTAAAGGTACTGGATAATGCAAAAAAATGGCTTGAACGCTACCCGACGGCAGACATTATTTCAATTTCACAGGATAACGGAAATGAAAATTCGAAAGGATGCACGTGCAAAGAATGTACCGCAATAAATAACAGTGAAGGATCATCAGCCGCCGCATTTCTCACATTTATAAATAAACTTGCCGAAGACCTTAAAAAGGATGATCCTGATATACATGTCGATGCGCTTATTTCAAAAAACGCAGGACGTCCTCCCAAAACCGTAAGACCGGCTGATAATGTCATTATACGTCTTTCAAGCAACGATTCCTGCTTTTCTCACGCTGTAAACGAATGTTCAGCCAACAGAATTGACGAAGACATACAGGAATGGGGAAAGATATGTAACAACCTTTATGTATGGGACTGCACGACGAATTTTATGTTCTATCTTGCACCTTTTCCTAATCTGTTCACGATATACGATAACGTAAAATTTTACGCTGAGAATAACGTGACAGGCGTTTTCGAGCAAGGAAATTATCACAGCGCAAGCGGTGAATTCGGTGAGCTTCGTGCCTATCTTCTTTCAAAGCTTCTCTGGAATCCGCTGATGACGAAAGAAGAATACACGCGCCACATGTGCGATTTTCTTGAAGGCTACTACGGTGAAGGCTGGGAACATATCTATGAATACATAATCAAGACATCCGAAGATGCCGCAGAGTCGCATATGCTTGTTTCAACAGGTGTTAAAAACATCATGGGAAAAGGAAAAAGCAGCGAAGAACTCGCCGCTTTTGCAATTGAACTTTCAAATCTCTGGACACGTGCGTACAATGCGACAACGGAAACCGTATGCCGCCGCCACGTTGAAAAATCAAAGATCCAGATAGACTATTACACAATGTATATCTTTTGGGATCAGGATAAGCATCCTGCGCTTCTGCAAAGCACATATGAGCTTATAAATAAGTACAGCATAACACATTTCAGAGAAGGAAAGCAGATCCCTTATTTGGATTCATTTGATAAGTCTCCGTCAACCTGGTAAAGGTGAAAACAAAGTAACTATAATATTTCCGTCATTATCCGAAGAAATAACGGCTGACTCAAAGTTATTGGGCAGAAACGTGTTCTTCGGATCTTGTTTTGTTATGATATAATCTCCGTATCTGTAAAATTCACCCGGATTCAAGGCGGATATATACTCTTCAAGCGTAAGCTTGTTCTGCATTATTATATCAGCATGGGGGTATCCGACATATCTTATATGCCACGGCTCAAAACCGATGCCTGTTATATCTTCACCGTACTTCGGATATCTGATTATAAATCCGTACTTATAGCATTCGGAATTTACATATTTTCCCGTATCGGTCTGTAAAAAAGCCGCACCTGCGTAATATTTCACATAGACATCAAGCGCAAGCCCTGCCCTGTGCTCACTTTCATTGAGTCCTGCCGCATTCTCTCCCTCTTCATCGATAGCTTGCTGTTGTTCTTCCTTGGTTCTGTACGCACTCATTACAAACAGCTTTTCCGAAAACTTTTCGCTGATATCGGCTGAAAGTCTTGAATAATCACTGTGCATACAGCTGTTCATGTAAACATCGGTTTCCTTATATTCGGAAACGTCGAATACATCATCGTCCGATATAGGGTGAGTCTGATTTATCAGAACCAACGATTCATTAAATACGATATTTTCAGACGCCTTCAATTCATCGTATGTATAAGCTGTCAAAGCATCATCTTTACAGCTTGTATCTATCGGTAAAAAATCATTTTTTGAAGAACATGAACATAAGATCATAAGCATAACTGCGGCAAACAATGTTATTTTCTTCATAATCGTCACTTCGCTTTCTTCAGCAAAACAGTCTTAACAAAATAAAGAAACACAGGTAAGTTGATGACGAGCACGCAACCGAAAATAACAGCGGAAATAACATACGAAGCTACACCCGGTACAAACACCATAACTATACTCTGAACGGTCAAAAGTGCAATATTGACCATTGTTTTGGTGAAAAACACATTGTATTTGACGTATTTAAGCGAAAGATTTGTAGCAATAACGTATACGGCAACATAGCTCAAAACAGTGGCAACAGCCGCACCTATGGCACCGTATGCCTTTATGAACAATACGTTGCAGATAATGTTGATGGTAGCGCCGCACGTTGAACATATAAGTGAGTTGACGCTTTTCTTTTTGACATGGAAAATGACAGAAATAAAATTCACCATACTCATACAAACGGTCGCCACAACAAGTAACGTCGTATATTTCCAAGCAACATAGAAGTCATTTCTGATGAGTATACCCGTTATGACCTTTACAAAAAGAATAATTCCCGATCCTGCAATAAACAGTACCGCTTTGTAGCTTTCAAATATTTTGGTCAAAAACTTACTTACCGAGCCCTGATTGTTCTCCTCAATAAGTGACATCTGCCATGCATCGGAAAATATACCTGTAAGCATTGTGATAATATTCGGTATCTTATAGCTCATTGCATATATACCGCTTGCGGATTCATCTATCATGTAGAGAACCACGTATCTGTCCGAGATATTCGTTATCCACCAGAATATGGTCGTGGGAACAAGCGGAAGCGAATACTTAAGCATTTCAAAAAGCAGTCCGAAGGAAAACTTTTTTATCTGAAATGCATCAATAAGATCTCCCACACGGAACATATAAAGCACCGTAAAAAAGTCAGCAAGTATATTGGCGACAAGATAACCTGTTACACCGAGAGGAAAAACAAGAAGCAAAAGAATATTCAGAACAAGTGTAAAAACCGTGCAAAGAACACCTTTAGTTGCAAATTCCTTAACCTTATCTATTCCTCTGAGGTACTGACCGCACAGTGTATGAAGTCCGTACATGAATACATACAGTCCGAAAAGGAGCATATATTCATCAAGAATGTACACCTTTTTAAACAACGGTATAAGACACGTAAAAATCACCATTCCGAAGAGCAGAATGATGAATCCTACTGTAAAAACTGCCTGCTGATCGTTTTTCTTACCGCATGCAAAGCGGAAAACCGCTGTACATATTCCTAGTGTTACTATCGGCATAAGTAAATTTGACGATTGCGCAACAATATCAGCAACACCGTAATCCGAAGTAGACATGACCGACGAATACAGCGGTAAAAGTAAAAATACAAGTATTTTTGATAAAAACGCACCGACACCCATGATGGAGGTGTTTTTCAGTAATTTCGTGTATTTATTCATTTTCGTCAGATCCTGCGGCTTGTTCAATATAATTCACTATAAGCGCAGGTGAGCGAAGATCGATTATCGCTTCATCGGGTACGGTAAGGCCGTATGTATCTTCAAGTGCAGTAATGATCGAAACTATATCAAGGGAATTCGCACAAAGATCTTCAATAATATCACTCTCAGCACTGACAAGCTCCTCTTCTATGGCAAGCTCACGTGCTATAACTTCAATAACTTTATCTAACATAATTAATTCCTCCGAGTTTTCGTTAATCATACTACATTTTTTATTTATTTTCAAGTGCTAACATGAAAATTTCAATTATTTTCACGAAAAAAGCTGTACGGCATATACTTGAAAAAGACATGAATAACCATCATAATGAGAAAGGTGTTGCGCTTGAAAAACTTCAACTGTATCCTTAACGAGCCTTATCCGAAAGCCGAATCAATGACGAAAAACAAGGAGCTGTCCGACAGACTCACAGCACTTGCTTCAGGAAAGGACGGAGAACTTACCGCCACTGTTCAGTACACTTATCAGCATATAGCACTGCCGCCGAAGTTCGCCTACGCAGCCGATGTTCTGGAATGTATTTCAATAACCGAAATGAAGCATTTTGAACTGCTTTGCAAGCTTATCGTATCACTCGGCGGTGATTGCAGGGCGGCTGTCTGCGACAGGGGAAGATATGTTTATTGGAACGCCGTATGTGTTGATTACTCACAGAATTTAGCAAAAATGATCCGCGACGACATAAGAGGAGAAAAAAAGGCAATTTCGGCTTATAACAGCTTTTTGAGCCGTTCAAATGACAGTAAAGTAAATGCACTCATAAAGCGTATAATTTGCGATGAGGAGCATCATTTGGGACTTCTTTATTCCCTGCTTGAGGATATGTAATTTCACATTGGTATGTTCATCGGCACAGCGTACGTGGAAAACCTGACACCGATTTCGGTATCAAAATTATCGATAGCTTTCATAAGACCGATACACCCGACCTGAAAGATATCATCAAGATTTTCACGTCTTCCCGTAAACCTTTGAACAACACTTAAAACGAGCTTTAAATTTCCGTTTATGAGCTTCTCTCTGGCTGAACTGTCACCTGACTTTACAAGCCTCAATAATGTTTCTTTTTCACTTTCTGTAAGAGTCTTCAGCTTTGAGGTATTCACCCCGCATATTTCCACTTTATTTCCGTACATATAGCTTCTCCTTATCAGACAAATCATATCAGTATTATTTACCGAAAAAACGCATTTCACGCAAAAAAAGGGGAAATTTTGTCATATTTAAAAAACGTGCAAATTTCTGTTGATTTGCACAAAAAAGCTTGCTGTGGCGCAGACATTGCAAGCTTTTTTTGTGTAAACTTTCCAAATTCAATTTTTTCACAGTTTTTTATAATTCCGCATTTCAGTTCCTTCACATAATTAATGTACAAGTTATAAATTTTTTGTTGTATATACGAAAATTTCCATATATTTTATATTGACATGTACTAATAATTGTGTTATTATGTCGTTGTTTGTAAACATTTTCTCACATAAAATTTAAATCAACGAGGTAATTTGAATGGCAAAAGTTAAACGTTACGGATACTATGAATCTGTGCAGTACACAGATGTCAAGGACTTACTGAATAAAAGTGCTGCAAAACACGGAAATTCCGTCGCATACAGAGAGATGGATAAGTACAGAAATTTCATCGACCACACCTTTTTGCAAACAAAAGATGAAGTAAACGCTTTAGGTACAAAGCTGTTGGCAGACGGTCATGGCGGCTGTCATATTGCAATAATGTCCGAAAACAGATATGCTTGGGTGCTTACATACCTGACTGTTATGTGCGGTGTCGGCGTTATCGTTCCGTTGGACAAGGAACTTCTTGATGATGATGTTATACTGCAGCTTACAAAGTCTGACTGCGAAATAATCGTATGCTCAAAGACTTATATGCCGATGATGAAGCGTGTTAAGGAGCGTATGCCCCAGATAAAGCTTATTATCAGCATGGACAAGTCAAAGGATCCCGAAATACCGTGGCTTTTCGATCTGGTCGACGACGGTGCTGAGCTTATGCGCAAAGACCGTACATATATCGATAAGACGATCGATGTCAATGCTCTTACAGAGATCATATTCACATCGGGAACCACAGGCGCGAACAAGGGCGTAATGCTTACACACAAAAACCTTTGCCACGTTATTTACGGAGAATTTGCACTCATAGATCCGCCTGAAGTAAGTATGTCGGTTTTACCTGCCAGCCATTCTCTGGAATCAACAGTACATATACTCGGTACTCTTCATGCAGGTATGATGCTTTGCTTCTGTGAGAACCTCCGCTATGTCATGGACCGTATCTCGGCATATAAACCGCAGCTTTTGCTCATGGTTCCTTTGATGCTTGAAACGATTCAAAAACAGATCGTATCGGAAATGAAGCGCAGAAAGCTTTACAATCATTACCGTGCCGGTGTTTTCTGGAGCGGTGTACTCAGAAAATTCGGAATTGACATTCGTAAGAAGATGTTTGAGTCGCTTCTCGTTTCTCTCGGCGGCAATCTTGAACTTATCGTATGCGGCGGTGCCCCTCTCATGCCCGAAACAGTACAGTTCTACGACGAGGTCGGAATCAAAGTTCTTAACGGTTACGGTATTTCCGAATGTGCTCCCTTGCTTTCAGCAAACTCTACTGCATACAGCGTAGAAGGCTCTGTCGGCAAACCCATTCCCGGAATAGAACTCAGAATAGCAAATAAAGATAACGATGGTATAGGCGAGATCCATGTAAAGGGTCCCAATGTATTCTTGGGATACTACAAAGATCCCGAATCCACAAAAGCAACATTCACAGATGACGGTTGGTTCAACACAGGCGATTTAGGATACCTTGACAAAAACGGTATGCTGTTTATCACAGGCCGTCTTAAAAACCTTATCATATTCCCCAACGGTAAAAACGTTTCCCCCGAAGAGATCGAAGAGCACATTGTGCATGACCTTGAGTATGTCAAGGAAGTTGTTGTGTACGGTGATGATGAAACAAAACGCGGCAATCCGATCATATGCGCAGCTATATATCCCGATCTTGAATGGATGAAGGAAAACGGTGTAACGGATATTCAGGAAAAGCTTAACGAGGATATCAAAAAAGTTAATGCCGCACTTCCCGGATATAAAAAAGTAGCAAAAGTAATATTCCGCGATACCGAATTTGAAAAAACAACTACGAAAAAAATCAAACGCGCTCAGGTTCTTAACAAATAATGTGTATATTTATCTATATTTACACGCTATAATTGATATATTATGTTTATTAAATAAAGGAGTTTAACCATGCTTGAATTTATCAGAAACACAATTATTGAATATGTAGAGATCGATCCTTCTCAGATCACACCCGAAACAAGATTCATCGATGACCTTAATCTCAATTCTTATGAGCTTATTTCCATCGTAGCAAATCTTGAAGGTGAATACGGTATCAGCATTCCCGACAGCGATCTTCACAGCCTTCTTACGGTTGCAGATCTTATGGAATATCTTAAAGATAAAGTAGACTGAGAGGAAAACAGATGCAAGGATATATCCGCTTTGAAAATGTAAAAAAGGTTTATCGCATGGGCGAAGTGGAGATCGAGGCTCTTTCCGGGGTTGACTTTTCCATTGACAAAGGCGAATTTGTTATCATACTCGGTGCCAGCGGTGCCGGAAAAAGTACAATACTGAATATTCTCGGCGGTATGGACTCCGCCACATCCGGTAATGTTTTCGTTGATAACGAAAACGTAAGCACATTCAAGGGTAAGAAGCTTATTTCTTACCGCAGATACGATGTAGGTTTCGTGTTCCAATTCTATAACCTCGTGCCCAACCTTACAGCACTTGAAAATGTTGAACTTGCAACACAGATATGTAAAGATCCTCTTGACACAGTTACAGTTATGAAGGATGTAGGTCTTGAAGACCGTATGAAGAACTTCCCTTCACAGCTCTCCGGCGGTGAACAGCAGCGTGTTTCTATCGCACGTGCCCTTGCAAAAAATCCCAAGCTCCTTCTTTGTGACGAGCCTACGGGTGCGCTTGACTACAAGACAGGTAAATCCATACTCAAGCTTTTGCAGGATACAGCCCGCAAGACAGGTATGACTGTTGTAATCATCACACATAACATTGCACTGGCAGATATCGGTGACCGTGTTATCCGTGTTAAGAGTGGTAGAATAGAATCGATCACAACTAACGCTAATCCTATGGATGTTGAAAAGGTAGAGTGGTAAAATGAGTAAATCGGCTATCAAGGATACCATCCGTGAAGGCGGACGCTCGCTTAACAGATTCGTATCCATATTGCTTATCATCATGATAGGTGTAGCTTTCTTCGTCGGTATTAAATCCACCGCACCGAGTATGAAGCACACCGCAGACTTATACTATAATCAATGCAATATGTCCGATCTCCGAATCGTATCGACGCTCGGTCTGGTTCAGGAAGATATTGATAAAATCGCCGCACTGCCTCAGGTTGAAGCCGTGCAGCCCGGATATTTTGTAGATACACTTGCATTTACAGGTTCTGCTGAGTTTGTATTCAGAGCTCACAGCATGCCTAAACCCATCAGCGAAAAAGAACAGGCGGACAATGCCATTAACAAGGTTCTCCTTGTAGACGGCCGTCTTCCCCTTAACCCCGGCGAATGTGTTGTTGAAACTCCCAGCGATACAATGAATCACGGATATAAGATCGGTGATTATATATCGGTTTCTTCGGGAACTGCAACTCCTATTACAGACACACTTTCAGCCGAATCATTTGAAGTCGTCGGTTTTGTACAGACTCCCTTTTATATGGCAATAGACAAGGGTACATGTGAGATCGGTTCAGGTACGGTACAGTTCTTCATGTATCTTCTTGAAGATGATTTTGTAAGCTATACTTCGGAAAATCAGTATTTTATCGAAGCTAACATCAAAATAAAGGATGCAACAAAGTATTCCACATACAGTGAAGACTATGAGAAGCTTATTGCAGATGCTTGCGCTCCTTTGGAAAATCTCGGTATCGAAAGATCTGAGATCCGTCTTCAGAATATAAAGGACATGGCTTATGCCGAAATTGCAAAAGAAGAGGCAAAGCTTGCCGCAGAAGAGTTAAAATACAATACCGAAATGGCAAATGCCTGGGCAAAGCTCGAAGCAGGTCTTACACAGATCCGTCAGGGCGAAACAGAGCTTTCTTTGAGTTCTGATTATTATAATGAAAAAATAAAAGATGGCGAGAAGCAGATTGCAGATGCTGAACAGCAAATTGCAGAAGGTAAACTGCAGATTGCCGAAGGTGAAAGACAGCTTGAGGATGCAAGACGCCAGTATGACCAGATAATGTATGAAAACAGCGGTCTGCTTGCGGATTACGACAACATACTTTCACAGCTCAACGATGCCACAACAAGATTTGACAACATGAAAAGAGATCTTGAAGCAACGGCGAATGATCCGAATGCTGATCCTGTTTCAAAGGGTGTTGCTCAGTACACGCTTTCAAATATCGAATCTACCGAAGAATGGCAGGTAGTTCAGGATCTCAAGGGTAAATATAATGACATTAAAGATGCAAGAAAAGCAATTGACGTAATGATCGATAAGATCAACGATGAAATCACAAATGCTGAAAAGACTATAATGGACAGCAAACGTCAGCTTGCACAAGGTGAAGCTGAATACCAAGCAGGTCTTTCATATATTGCAGAACAGAAAAGACTTTTCGCAGACACTATTGAAGATGCTGAAATACAGCTTTCAAAAGGTCAGAATGAATACGATCTCGGTCTTGTTGAATATAACACAAACAAAGCAGAATATGACAAATTATTTGCAGACGGTAAGCTTCAGATATATGATGCAAAAGCACAGATAGACCAACTTGAAACACCCTCATGGCTTGCTCTTGACAGAAATATGATATACAGCTATGTTTCATATGAATCAACAGCAGATCAGATGGATGCGATCGCTCAGCTCTTCCCTGTCTTCTTCTTCCTTGTTGCTATTCTCGTTTGTCTTACTACAATGACACGTATGGTCGATGACCAGAGAGGTGTCATGGGCGCATATAAAGCGCTCGGTTATTCCGATTCATCTATTTTCGCAAAATACGCAATATACGGTGCATCCGCCAGCCTTATAGGTAGTGTTGTAGGTGCAATTCTCGGTATAAAGCTCATTCCGCAGGTTATTTTCAATTCCTACAGAATGATGTATACAATGCCCGAAATGACGAATAAAACAGAAATAGGCATAGTTATTGCCGCTGTTCTTCTCGGTATTTCAGTCACAGTTCTTGCCGCTTATTTCGTATGCAGAAAAGAGCTTCGTTCATGCGCAGCACAGCTTTTGCGTCCGAAAGCACCTAAAGCAGGTAAGCCTATTTTTCTTGAAAAAATCACTTTCCTTTGGAAGAGCTTCTCCTTCTCCACGAAGGTTACATGCCGTAACATATTCCGTTATAAGAAGAAATTCTTCATGACGATATTCGGTATCATGGGATGTACTGCTCTTATGCTCGCAGGCTTCGGTCTCAGCGACTCCATAAGTAACATCGTACCTAACCAGTTCGGAAGTATTTTTGCTTACAATGTTTCCGCAAATATAAATTCAGAAGCAACATCCTCACAGCTCAATGCAATGTATGACTATCTTGAGCCTGCAAACAACCCGAATGTTGAATCATATACAACGGTTTATTCGTTAAATTCTTCATTTGAGTCCGAGGGTGCTTCGATAACAAACATTACACTCATGACAGTTCCCGCGGAAATAAGCGATACTTTCGACAACTTCATCACACTCCGCGACCGTGTATCACAGAAGCCTATCTCCGTTCCCGAAGAAGGTGTTATTATCGGTGAAAAGCTCGCTGAAGAGCTTGGAATCGGTGTGGGTGATTACGTTAAAGTAAGCTACACAAACGATACCTCTGCATTGAGCGCAGTCGGTCTTTCCGGAACTTATATCACAAGAACTCTTAAAGTTGCCGATATAACGGAAAACTATATTTACCACTATGCGTATATGTCAGAAAACTATTTTGAGCATCAGTTCGGTACACCCATCGAATATAACTCTGTTCTTATCAAGCTTCACAACACTTCTGCTGAGCTTGAAAAGCAGATAGGCGCAGACCTTAAAGAAACAGGCGGCGCACGTTCCGCAATGTACTTTACAAGTGCATCGGAATCATTCGAAGAAACGGTTGAAACACTCAATTCCGTTGTCCTTCTCATCATCGCATTCGCAGGTTTGCTTGCATTCGTTGTTCTTTACAACCTTACCAATATCAATATCGTTGAACGTATCAGAGAAATCGCAACGATAAAGGTTCTCGGATTCTATAATATGGAATCATATATGTATGTCTTCAGAGAAAACATCATCCTTTCGATAATAGGCGCTTTGATCGGTCTTTTTGTAGGTATATTCCTCCATATGGGCATCATGGATGCAATTGCAATGGACGGTATTATGTTTGGTCACTACATCGCTCCCTTGAGTTATGTTTACGCTTTTGTACTCACTATAGTCTTCTCTATGGTAGTAAATATTGCTATGACAAACAGAATCAAGAATATACCCATGGTTGAATCGCTTAAGTCCGTAGAGTAAATCAAGCAAGAAACGGGTGGATTTCTTCCTCCCGTTTCTGTTTGGTGTTTAGATTATTAAAATTTGAAAGGTCCGTCATACGGGAGTATACCTATGGAAAATAAATATTATCCCTTGACTCCTGCGCAGATGACACTGTTCTATGCGCAAAAGTATTCACTTTTAAAATCATCCAATACTATCTGTATTTCTTGCTTTTTCAAGCGTGATTTTGACATGAAGATTCTGAAAGAATCCATGCTTGAGCTTTTCAAGCGTCATGAATGTCTGCAAATACGAATCAAACAAAAAACAAAAACAGAAGTTCTTCAATACATAGATAAAACACCGCCGATAGTTAAATTTTTGGATTTTTCTTCAAAGACAGAAAAATCACAGGAAAACGCTATCTCAAAATTTGCAAGAAGGAATTACACAAAATTCGGAAAACCTATGTTCGAAATAACTCTTGCAAGATCTTATGACGGATTTCCGGGATTTATTTTTGCTGTAAGCCATGTAATTATGGATTCACATGCGATATTTATGTTTTTGCATGATTTGTATAATGTATATACAGCTTTGGAAAACGGTACGGCACTGCCAAAACCGCCCGCTTCATATATTTCAGTGCTTGAAAAGGATATGCAGTATAAAAATACCCCCGCATATCAAAATGACTTGAAATTCTGGGTTGAGCAATTCTCTCTTCCCGAACCCACATATACTGATACACTTGGCACATCCGTGCTTGAAAATTACAGAAAAAAGAAAAAAGACCCATCTATCAAATATGCCGCACATCTGGATCTGCTGTCGCGAGGCCGACACAGTGTCCATATAATTCCTGCAGAAGAAGTGAAAAAGCTCACAGATTACTGCCTTGAAAAGCATATATCACTGCAATGCTTATTTATATCAGCTCTGTACATGTTTTTATCAAAGAGAAACAACGGCATTGATGATATCGTTATCAACACTTTGAATTCCAGACGAGGCTCATTGATGGAAAAAACATGCGGCGGTACACGTGTGCATGTGCATAATTGCAGAATGAACGTACCTTGCGGCGAAAAATTTTCCGAATTTGTTATCGATGTCTTTGAAAATCTTATGCAGACATACAAGCATATGAATTTCAGTCCGTTGGAAGCGATGGGATTGCGCAGAAAAATGTATAATCTGCCGATGGGGGCAACCTACGGTCTTTCCGCAATTACGGTGCAGACCATTGCTTTTCCTAACAGCTTTGTCGATTTCCGTGCAAAATGGCACAGTAACGGAGTTTCTACAAACCCCTTCTATCTTTCTGTCATGAATATGGACAAAAGCGGCGATCTTCACTGCTATTACGAATACCGTACAAAATACTACTCGGAAGAGCTTATCGCATCAATTCACAAGTACATAATGTACATAATAAACAAAGGTATGTCCTCGGACGATATAACAATAGAAGAGATCCTTGCAAAAAAGCACAAAGGACAGAAATAACAAATAAAGCAAAAAAAATATTATAAAAATCAAACTTGATGTCCTTTCTTTCCCGGCATGTTTCAACACTCAAATCAGCATCCTGATAAAACAATAAAATATTGATGATAAGGATACCTCAGATGAACGGTTCAAAAAAATTTTATAACCTTCTTCCCTCTCAGCATTTGCTATTTTTTTCGCAAAAGTTCTGCCTTGCAAAACAAGTGAATACTATCTGCACTTCTTATCTTTTAAAGATGGATTTTGATGATGAACTACTAAAAAAGGCAATCAGAACTGCATATAAAAAACAAGAATGTATGGGTCTTCGAATCACAAAAATAGGAAAAGACGTGGTTCAATATATAGCCGACTATGAGGATCCGGATATAAGTATTGTCGATTTTTCAAAGAAAACCAAGGTTGATGAAGAAAAGTTTTTCAATAAGGTAGCACGCAAAAAGCTTACTAAATTCGACAAAAAAATGAATGAAATTTATATTGTTCATTCAAAAGACGGTTATAACGGTCTTGCACTTGCAACAAGCCATCTGGCTATGGATGCTTTTGCAATATTTACCTTTTATAAATTAATAATCGATTATTACATGCATTACAGCGAGGGCGCACCTGCTCCAAAGGATCCTGCTTCATATACAGCAATGGTCGAAAAAGAGTTTGCATATGAAAACTCCGCACAAGAAAAAAAGGATATGGAATATTGGGAAAAGTTTCACTCAACACCAATACCGACATATACAGATATTGCAGGTCCGCGTCTTCTTGAGAAAATGAGAAAAAAACGCCCGGATGCAAAATGTGCGATGACTTTCTCATTTAACCCTGCCGCAAAGCATCTCGTCCTTAAATATGACAAAAATATCGTTAATAAGATTGAAGAATACAGCATACATAACAATGTTTCAGCAAATGCAATTATAACAACCGCTGTATCTGTCTATCTTATGGCAATGAATAATATAAGCGATATCACTCTCTATCTTACTTATGCAAGGCGCACCACAATGGCAGAAAAAACCGCAGGCGGTTCAAAAGCGTGCGCATTCCCCTTCAGACAGATATTTGATTATAACAGCACATTTGAAGCTGCCGTTTTATCTTCATTTGAACAGCAGTGTCAAACAATGTTCCATACAAAGGCAAGCCCTATGAAAGTAATGACTTTTGAAGAAACGCATTATAACAAGCCGATAGGCGGACAGTTTTACGCTTTGTGTTTAACATATCAGCCGATACGTCTTCCCTCACCGAACAATGTGCGTTTTCAGGCAAAGTGGTACGGAAACGGTGCTGCCTCACAGCCGCTTTATCCCACAATTATGGACTGCGACGGTACAGGTGAGCTTCAGTGCTATTATGAATATAAACCTGTATCATATACACCGGAAGAGATCATCAAAGCACACAAAGGATTTCTTAAAGTTATTAACATAGCAATGGAAAATCCCGAAATTACACTGCGCGATCTAATAAAGAAAATTAAACATCAAATATAATTATTTCAACTTTTTAATAAAGGGAGCAAGAAACTATCATGAATGAATCTCAGAAATACTACAAATTGATCCCCTCTCAGCATCTTCTGTTTTACTGTCAGAAATTCTGTCTTTTAAAGCAGGTAAATACGATATGCACCTCCTGTTTTTTCGAAATGGACTTCGATGATGAAATATTAAAAAAGGCAATCAGAACTTCATATCAAAAACAGGAATGTATGAACCTCAGAATAACCAAAAGAGGAAAAGAAATATATCAGTACATTGCAAAATACGAAGATCCAGATATACATGTTGTTGATTTTTCAAAAAAGACAAAGGCGGATGAGAAAAAGTTTTTCGAAAAAGTTGCCCACAAAAAACTGACTAAGTTTGATAAGAAAATGAACGAGATCTATATCGTTCATTCACAGAACGGTTATAACGGCCTTGCACTTGCGACAAGTCATCTGGCTATGGACTCATTTGCAATTTTTGCTTTTTACAAGCTGATCGTTGAATATTATATGCATTACAAGGACGGCGCACCTGAACCCAAAGCTCCTGCTTCGTATGTAGGAATGCTTGAAAAGGATTTTAAGTACATAGGATCGCAGCAAGAGGAATGGGATAACAAATACTGGGAAGAATTTTATTCTACGCCTGTTGCAACTTACACCGATATTGCAGGCCCCCGTTTGCTTGAAAAAGCAAGGAAAAAAATTCCCGATGCAACTTATGGAAAAACATTTACCTTTAATCCCTTTGCAAAGCACCTTGTTCTTACATATGACAAAGAGCTTGTAGATAAAATGGAGGCATACAGGGCCGAAAATGCGGTTTCCGTTCAAGCAATTATAACTACTGCAATATCTGCATATCTGATGGCGTTGAACAATGTAAACGACATAACTCTCTACCTTATCTATGCAAGACGTGCAACACTTTCGGAAAAGACTGCAGGCGGATCAAGAGCCGGTGCTTTTCCTTTCAGACAAATATATGATCCTAACAGCTCATTTGCAGATGCTGTTTCACTGTCGTTTGCTCAACAGTGCAATACAATGCATCATGTAAAGTACAATCCTTTGAAGATCATGGAATTGGAACAAAAATATTATAACAAGCCTGTAGGTTATCAGTTCTATGCACTCACATTTACATATCAGCCGATACGTATTGCCACCCCAAATGACGTAAAATTTCAGATAATGTGGTACGGAAACGGTGCTGCCTCACAGCCTATTTACCCGACTATAATGGACGGAAACGGCACAGGCGAGCTTCACTGCTACTACGAATACAAAACAAAGTGCTATACTCCCGATGAAATAAAGACAGCACACGAAGGATTTGTTAAAATTCTTAATATTGCAATGGACAACCCCAATATTACATTAAATGAAATAATCAATCAGATAAAAAAATAAATTACATACAGCAAATGTACATGTTGTCACGGAGGCAAAAATAAAAACAATGGAAGATTCACTAAAATATTACCCTTTGAACTGCTCGCAAAATCTGTTGTTTTTCTCACAGAAATTCAGTATATTCAAGCAGGTTAATACGATATGCACCTCATTCCTTGTAAAAATGGATCTTGATGAGGACATCTTAAAAAAAGCAATTATAACAGCATACCAAAAGCAGGAATGTATGCATTTGCGACTTAAAAAAATGGGCAAGCAAACTGTTCAATATATCGCAGATTATGAAGAACCCAAAATAAATATCGCTGATTTTTCCAAAAAGACAAAAGAAAAGGAAAAAAAGTTCTTTGAAAAGGTTGCACACAAGTGCTTCACAAAATACGAAAAGAACATGAATTCCATCTATATCCTTCATTCACAAAACGGATATAACGGTCTTGCTCTTGCAATAAGCCATCTGGCAATGGACTCCTTTGCGATATTTGCTTTTTATAAATTCGTATTGGATTATTATATGCATTACAAAGAAGGTAAGCCTGCGCCTAAAGATCCCGCATCTTATACAGCAGTTCTTGCAAAAGATCTTGATTATCCTAACACTCCTCAAGCAAAAAAGGATATTGAGTTCTGGGAAGAATACCACAAAAAGCCTCTTCCTACGTACACAGATATACGCGGTCCCAAGCCTTTGCTTGAAAAAACAAAGAAGAAAATTCCGGATGCAACATATGCCATGACTTTCACATTTGACTCCCGTGCAAAGCACATTGTACTTAAATACGAAAAAGACCTTGTTGATAAAATGGAAGCTTACAGATCGGCGCACGGTGTTTCAGTACAGTCCCTGATCACAACTGCAATGGCGGCGTATATTTCAGCTTATAATGACACGGACTATATCACATTGTTTATAGCACAGGCAAGGCGTGCAACACTTTCAGAAAAGACATCAGGCGGTTCAAGAATACATGTATTCCCCTTCCGCTACGTTTATGACCGCAACGAATCGTTTGCAAAAACAGTTGAAAATGCATACAATGAACAATGTTCCATAATGCACCACGTAAATATAAGTTCACTTGATGTATTTACGATACAAGGAAAAGCGTATCCTTCAAAGATGGGGTCGCAGTTCCATGCTTTAGCAATTACATATCAGCCGATACGCATTTCTACTCCGAACAATGTTGAGTCGCAGATAATGTGGTATCCCAACGGTACTGCTGCACAGCCTATTTATCCGACCATAATGGACGGAAACGGTACGGGTGAGCTTCACTGTTATTACGAATACCAAATAAAGCATTACAAACCCGAAGAAATCAAAAAGGCACACGAAGGCTTTATTAAAATTCTTAATATGGCTATGGACAACCCGAATATCACATTGGGCGAAATTATTAAAAAAATAAAAAAATAAACATTGCGGAGAGCGAAATGAAAAATTCTATCAAATATTATCCACTTAATCCTTCACAAAATCTACTGTTTTACGGTCAGCAATTCAGCATATTCAAGCAGGTAAACACGCTTTGTACGTCTTATCTTCTCAAAATGGATATCGATGACGAGATAATGAAAAAGGCTATTAAGGCTGCATATAAAAAGCAGGAATGTCTGCATGTAAGACTTAAAAAAGTAAATAAGCAAACTGTTCAGTATGTTGCAGAATACAAAGATCCCGACATACATATAGTTGATTTTTCAAAGAAAACAAAGGAAAAAGAAAAAAAGTACTTTGAAAAAATAGCGCACAAGAACATTACGAAGCACGAAAAAAACATGAATGCTATTTATATCATTCATTCACAGGACGGATACAACGGTCTTTCTCTTGTTGTAAGCCATCTTATAATGGACTCTTTCGCAATATTCGCTTTTTATAAGTTTGTTATGGATTACTATATGCACTTCAAAGAAGGAAGACCTGCTCCTCGTGATCCCGGCTCTTACACGGCTCTGCTTGAAAAAGACATAAACTATTCAAATTCTCCTCAGTATAAAAAGGATATTGAATTTTGGGAAAATTATCTTTCCGGTATGCCACAGCCTGTGTATACTGACATCAGAGGTCCTAAGCCTTTGCTTGAAAAAACGAGAAAAAAGATCCCGGATGCAAATTATGCAATAACTTATGCAGTTGATTCCAGAGCAAAGCACCACGTGCTCAAATACGAAAAAGCCCTGGTAGACAAGTTGGAAGCATACAGATCCAGCCACGGTGTTTCCGTGCAGTCAATTATTGCAACAGCTATGGCTATACACCTTTCCGCATTAAACAATACAGATTATATTACGCTTTTTGTTACATTCGCAAGACGCGCAACACTCTCTGAAAAAACATCCGGCGGTTCAAGAATACACGTTGTTCCCTTCAGATACATTTATAAACAGGATGAATCATTTGAAAAGACAGTGGAAAATGCATATAATATGCTTTGCAATATAATGCATCACGTAAATATCAGTACTCTTGATATATATGAAATTTCGGGCAAGCTTCATCCGCTTCCCCCGACAGCACAGTTCCACGCTTTTGCTTTCACATATCAGCCTTTGCGCATTGCACCTCCGGTAGATGTGCCGATACAGATGATGTGGTATAACTGCGGAGCTACTCCCCAGCCTATTTATCCTACGATCATGGACGGAAACGGCACGGGTGAGCTTCACTGTTACTATGAGTACCAGCCGAGCCGCTACACCCCCGAAGAAATATCCACAGCGCATAACAGCTTTGTAAAGATACTTAATATGGCAATGGATGATCCCGATATCACTTTAAATGAAATTATTAAAAAGATTAAATAATATTAAATTTAGAGGTACATAATATGGAAAATTCAAAAAAATATTATAAGTTGAATTATTCTCAGCATATGCTGTTTTTCTCCCAAAAGTTCAGCATTTTGAAACAGGTTAACACTGTATGCACTTCCTATCTTCTCAAAATGGATTTTGACGAAGAAATATTAAAAAAAGCTATCATCACTGCTTATCAAAAGCAGGAAGTTATGCGCTTGAGACTTACAAAAATCAATAAAGAAACAGTACAATATCTTGCCGATTATGAAGAGCCTGAGATAAAAGTTGTTGATTTTTCGAAAAAAACTAAGGATGATGAGAAAAAATACTTCTCAAAAATAGCACATAAGTGCTTCACCAAATTGAATAAAAACATGAATGCCATTTATATCGTTCACTCTCAGGACGGTTATAACGGTCTTGCCCTCGCAATAAGCCATTTGGCAATGGACTCTTTTGCCGTGTTCGGATTTTATAAGCTCGTTGTAGAATATTATATGCATTATAAGGAAGGAGCACCCAAGCCTGCAGATCCCGCATCTTACACTGCACTTCTTGAAAAAGAGCTTAAATATGAAGGTTCTGCACAGCACAAAAAGGATATTGAATTCTGGGAAGAGTTCCATTCACATACACCTCCTGTATACACTGACATAAGAGGTCCGTTTTTGCTTGAAAAGGCACGAAAGAAAAATCCCGATGCTACTTATGCTATGACATTTACTTTTGATGCCAGAGCTAAGCATGTTGTTTTGAAATATGAAAAAGATCTCGTTGACAAAATGGAAGCATACAGGGCTAAACACGGTGTTTCCGTTCAGGCTGTTATCGGTGTTGCAATGTCAACATACGTTATGGCATTTAACGATGAAAACGAAGTCACCTTGATGTTAACATATGCAAGACGTGCAACTCTTTCTGAAAAAACAGGCGGCGGTTCAAGAGTACACGCCTTCCCGCACAGACAGATATTCAACCGTGACGCTTCATTTGCAGACGCTGTTGCAGATGCTTATAACCAGCAGTGTACAACGATGCACCATTTGAATTTCAACACCCTTGAAATATTCGATCTGGAAGAAAAGTACTATAAACGACCTGTCGGCGCACAGTACAATGCGATCAACCTTACATATCAGCCGATCCGTATACAATCACCTAACAATGTAAAATTCCAGATAATGTGGTACGGGAACGGTGCCGCTTCACAGCCGCTTTATCCCACAATTATGGACGGTAACGGCACAGGTGAGCTTCACTGCTACTACGAATACAAAATTAAGTGCTATAAGGAAGAAGAGATCAGAAAGGCACACGAAGGCTTTGTAAAGGTTCTCAATATTGCTATGGATAATCCCGAAATATCACTTAATGATATTATCAAGCAGATTAAAAAGTAATAAAAAATGTGATACACCAAATGGTGTATCACATTTTTTATACTCATTTAATTAATATTTCTGTAAGCTCATCTACTGTATCCGCCATACAGTCAGCACCCGAGGAAGCAAGCAGATCACGGCTTCGATATCCCCATGTAACTGCAACGGTTGCAATATTTGCATTTTTTCCCGTTTTTATATCTGTATCGGAATCACCGACAAACACGGTATTTTCGCATTTTGCTCCAAGCCTGTCGATTATATCGTATACCGCTTCCGGTGACGGCTTTCTCGGAAAATCAGCACGCTCACCTACAGGGAGATCAATGAGGTTCGGCATAAGATTATTACAAAGCCTTACCGTTGCCGCATCGAACTTGTTGGAAAGAACAGCTGTCTTGATTTCCTTTTTTTTCAGCTTTTCAAGCATTTCAACAATACCGTTGTAAGGTACTGTCTTATTTTCCATATTATCCTTATAATGCGCTTTAAATGCTGAAAGTATTTCTTCAAGCGTTTCTTCATCAGTTCCTTTCGGAGCGCATAACGAGATCAGATTTTTAACGCCGTTTCCCACATTCGCCGTAGCACTTTCAAGTGAAACCGGCGGCATGCCAAACTTTGCCAAAGCGAAATTTACGCTGTCCCTTAAATCTTCAATTGTGTAAAGAAGCGTACCGTCAAGGTCAAAAATTACAAGCTGTGTCATCAGTCTTTAAGGTTGAATGCCTCTTTAAGGTCATCAACTTCATCGGAAGAAATGTGAACTATGTCGCCTATGCTCTTTGAATTAATAATGGAGTGAGCCGTTGATTCAAGCACTTCCATACGGTCAAATGCCTGAAGAAGTGTAGAGCCTGTTACGATTACGCAGTCATTTTCAAAAATGAGCGCAGGACGGTTGGGAGCAAAGCGTTCGGCAACTTTTTCAGGCGAAACATAAAGTCCGTCATACGGCTGCTTTTCGATATCACGAAGCAAAATATAACTTTCGGGAATAGTTCTCGGGTCAAATTCCGCATCTGTTACGGCAAATGCCATTGCGTGCGGCGGATGCGCCAAAAGAATTGCATTTATGTCAGGGTTCTTTTCGTAGATAAGTGCGTGAGATTTAACGGCACGTGAGGGAGTTTTTCCGAGCTCCTTCATGTCAGCCTTGATCCTTACAAGGTCTTCTTCGTCAAGATACGCTCTGTCACGTCCAAACGGAGTGATAATAAAGCTTCCGTCGGAAAGTCTTACCGAATATGTTCCGTGTGTAGCTGTAAACAATCCCTGCTTATATGAACGGCGGATAAGCGTTATCATTTCACGTCTTGCTTCAAGCTCTTCAGATGAACGTGAGTTGGGAATAAAATCGTCCATCAAAAGATGATTGCGTGTTTCTGTTATCTTTATTGCTTCAGGCGAGAGTCTGTTGACACGTCCGAGTTTTGCGGCAAGTATCTCAAGATTTGCGGAGTAGTCAATAGTTTCAAACATCATGAACGCCGTGAACATATCTTTTGCACCGATACACACACCGTGATTTTCGAGAAGAACTATCTCAACATCCTTTTCAAATTCTTTTGCGATATTCTCGCCGAGTTCCTTGCTTCCCGGAACTGCGTATTTTGCAATTGAAATACGGTCACATGTTTTTCTTACCGTAGGGATAAGATCAAGATCGGGAATCTTACGTGCGATAGAAAACGCAACAAGCGCCGGGGGATGTGCGTGAAGTACAGCGTGAATGTCGGGACGCATTTTATATACCGACTGGTGGAACGGAAATTCACTTGACGGCTTGTGCGGACCTACACATGTTCCATCAGGCTTTACACAAATGATATCACGTCTTGTAAGTGTACCTTTATCGATACCTGCGGGTGTTATCCAGATGTTGCCGTCTTTATCCATGATAGAAAGGTTACCGCCGGAGGTGGTTGTAAGTCCTCTGTCATATATACGCTGCATGAACATTACAAGTTGGTCGGCGGGATGAATGTAATCCATATGCATAGCAAAAATCTCCTTTATGATTTATTTCCTATATTATTCTTCAATATTCGTAAATTTAATCGCCAAATCTTCAAGTGCCTTATCTTCGGGAGCTGCAGGACACTCAGACATGATCTCAGATGCATTCTGTACCTTCGGGAATGCAACTACATCACGGAGACTTGCCGCTTCGCAGATGAGCATTGAAAGTCTGTCAAGTCCGATACCTGCACCGCCGTGGGGGGGCGCACCGTAACGGTAAGCATCAACAAGGAAGCCAAACTTCTTCTGTATTTCTTCTTCTGTAAGTCCGAGTGCTTCAAACATTTTCTGCTGAAGCTCAAAGTCTGTAATTCTGATTGAACCGGACAAAAGCTCAACACCGTTAAGTACAAGGTCATATGCTTTGGCTGTTACCTTGCCGGGATCGCTTTCGAGATATTCAAGGCATTCATTTCTGGGCATTGTGAAGGGATGGTGCATAGCCTGCCACGTTCCGCTTTCTTCATCCCATTCAAAGAACGGAAACTCTGTGATCCAGAGGAAGTTGTAGCCGTCTTCAATTATATCAAGCTGTTTTCCGACTGTAAGACGGAGTGCGCCCAAAACGGGAAGCGTTACTCTGTCCTTATCCGCAACGATAAGTGCAACGTCACCCTTTTCGCATCCGAGAGCCGCCATTATCTTATCAAGCTCACCCTCTGCCATGAACTTACCGAATGAGCAGTTGGGAGCATCGTCATTGTATCTTATATATGCAAGTCCTTTAGCACCTATTCCTTTAGCCGCTTCTGTAAGCTTGTCTATTTCTTTTCTCGTAAGTCTGCCTGCCGCACCCTTTGCAACGATACCTCTTACAGATCCGCCCTGTGCACATGCACCTGAGAATACGGAAAATCCACTGTCTTTAACAACATCTGAAATATCAACGATTTCCATACCGAAACGTGTATCGGGCTTATCGGAGCCGTATCTTGACATTGCTTCGGCGTATGTCATTCTTGTTATGGGAAGGCTTATTTTCTTATCAAGAAGCTCATCGAAAAGTCTTGCGATAAAGCCTTCGACCATTGTCATTATGTCTTCTTCATCAACAAATGACATTTCAAGGTCTATCTGTGTAAATTCGGGCTGTCTGTCAGCACGCAGGTCTTCGTCACGGAAGCAACGTGCAAGCTGAATATATCTGTCAAAGCCAGACAGCATAAGAAGCTGTTTGTATATCTGAGGTGACTGAGGAAGTGCATATACCTTTCCGTGATGTATTCTTGACGGAACGATATAGTCACGTGCACCTTCAGGCGTGGGCTTTATCATCATAGGTGTTTCGATTTCAAGAAAACCGTTTTCATAGAAATATTCTCTTGCGATCTTTGCGATCTCATGTCTTGTACGGATGTTGTTCTGCAAGTGTGTACGGCGAAGATCGAGATATCTGTACTTGAGCAAAAGCTCATCACGTACATTGAGTCCTTCCTTTATTTCAAAAGGAGTTGTCTGTGCCGCAGAAAGAATTTTAAGCGACTTTACTTCAATTTCAACATCACCGTTTTTAAGCGTTTTATTGACAGCATCTCTCATTCTTACAACACCACGAGCTGAAAGCACGTATTCGCTTCTTACGGAAAATGCCTTGTCAAATGTTTCTTTATCTGTATTTTCATCAAATGCGAGCTGTACGATTCCCTCTCTGTCACGAAGGTCAATGAATATGAGTGCGCCGAGGTCACGTCTGCGCTGTACCCAACCGCAAACACATACTTCCTTGCCTATAAGCTCATTCGATATCTCGCCGCAGTAATTTGTTCTTTTATCCTGTACTGTAAATAATTCAGCCATTTTATTATACTTCCTTATCTGTTTTTAAAAAAATCTGCAAGGGCAGATATTTCAACCTCTGTCTGCTCGCTTGTTGCCATGTTTTTAAGTATAGCCTTACCGTTTTCAATTTCATTATCACCGATGATAGCGGTAAATTCTGCGCCTGTTTTATCGGCATATTTCATCTGCGCCTTAAGGCTTCTGCCTACAAGATCACATTCGGCATAAATTCCTGCATCACGGAGCTTATTGACAATTCCGAGTGCCTGTATCTGCGCATTTGTACCGAGAGATGCAATATAAAGCACAGGCTTCTTCTTCGATGGGAGTTCTTTACCCGACATCTGAAGGGCGATTATAAGTCTTGAAAGTCCCATAGCAAAGCCTACACCGGGAAGCTTCGGACCTCCTATTTCCTCAACAAGTCCGTCATATCTTCCGCCTCCGCCGAGCGCAAGACGGCGTACATTTCCGTCTTTATCGGGTTCACCGGGGCCGATTATTTCAAATACTGTTCTTGTATAATAATCAAGACCTCTTACGATGCCCGTGTCCACCTTGTATGTTATGCCCATGCTCTTAAGCGAATCCTCAACCGTCTTCATGTGTGAGGTGCAGTTTTCACAAAGGTAATCAAGTGTTTTCGGTGCGTCCTTTGCAAGATGTGCACATTCGGGATTCTTACAGTCAAGTATACGTAAGGGGTTTGTTTTAAGTCTTGTTTTGCACGTATCGCAAAGTGTATCGTAATTTGCTGTATAATAATCCGTAAGTGCCTTTTTATAGTGCGGACGGCACTCTTTACATCCGATAGAGTTTATTTCAAGTGAATAATCTGTTATACCAAGCGACTTTACATATGAATCCGCAAGTGCTATAACCGATGCATCTGATGCGGCGGATTCTGAACCGTAAAGCTCAACACCGTACTGATAAAACTCACGGTATCTGCCGGAAGCGGGTTTTTCGTATCTGAAGCAGCTTATAAGATAGTAAAGCTTCAAAGGCATCGCATCGGAGCATCTGCCGTTTTCAACGATACTGCGTGCGATAGATGCCGTGCCCTCGGGACGAAGCGTCATAGAACGGTTGTCTTTATCAAAAAATGTATACATTTCCTTTTGAACAACATCTGTTGTGTCGCCGACACCTCTTGCAAAAAGTTCAGTCTGTTCAAAAGTCGGAAATCTTATCTCACCGAAGCCGTGAGTGTTTGATATTTCCCTTGCCTTTTCTTCAACGTACTGCCAGAGGGGCGTATCCTCAGGCATTATATCCATTGTTCCTCTCGGTTTTATTATCATATTTTTTCTCCGAAATCAAATTATATTTTTCTTCTATAATATATACCACATTTTTTGGTATTTTTCAACCGCTTTGATGAAAAAAGTATGCAGTTAAAGTGCATTTATAAGCAAAATATTGATTTTTTCAATCAGCATGAATAAAATCTATTGACAAAATATACTGCTTGTGATATACTGTGAAAAAATATTTATAGGGGAGCTGTAAAAGGCTGAGAGGAAGCAAAAAGCTTCGACCCGATAACCTGATCCGGATAATGCCGGCGTAGGCTCATAGGTGTTGTTATATTGACCTTCTGGGTGTTGCGTGGTCGTTATTCGGACGCAACACCCTTTTTGGAGGTTTTATGAAACAGTCAACAAGACGCCTTTGCGAAAGCGGTATATTTATAGCCCTTGCAACCGTCCTTTCAATACTTAAAATTATTGAATTTTCGTTTGGAGGAAGTATAACTATATTAAGTATGCTTCCGATCGTTCTTCTTTCATATCGGCATGGAGTGAAATGGGGACTTATGTGCGGATTTTCATACAGCATTATTCAAATGCTTTTGGGTGTCAACACAATTTCCGTATTTGTTTTGCCGGGTGAAAGCCAGATGGTCTGGTGGCGGGTTGTAATCATGTGCTTGCTTGACTACGTGCTTGCATATACAGCGCTCGGTCTTGGCGGTATTTTTGCTAAAAAAACACCTAAACGTGCGCTGACGCTCGGTGTTATTCTCTCTCTCGGTGTTTGCTATTTGTTCCACGTGCTTTCGGGCGCTGTATTTTTCGGTACATACGCCGACTGGTTCTTTGGTGAGGTCATGGCAGGCAGTGTCGGCACATATATACTTGAAACATTCACGGGAGCGCCTCTTTATTTTCTGTATTCTCTCATTTATAACGGCTGTTACATGATACCTGAAATAATACTGACCGTGTTCGGTGCACTTGCCGTTTCAACAATACCCGCAATTAAAAAATGATTATAAAAAATCAAGGCTGATCTACATCTGCCTTGATTTTTTATTATATCAATTTGTGCCGAAATAATTTATTATGCCGTCATATATACCGAGCGCATAGTCACCCGGATTTTCGTCCATATTCCGTGCCTCGCCCGCATTTGTGATAAAGCCCATTTCAAGCAAAAGTGCGGGCATTGCTGTTTTTCTCAAAACGTAAAGTCCGGGACGGGCAAACACTCCTCTCGGTTTTACACCGACAATGTACTGTAACCATTTCAAAATGCTTTCGGCAAGCGGTTTTGCCTTACTCGTCTGACTGTAAACGAATGCCTCGCTTCCCGTTGCGGATGAATTTGAAGAAGCGTTTGCGTGCAGGCTTATAAAATAGTCAGCACCCCATTCATTTGCTGCACGTGTTCTTGCGGAAAGCGATGTTGAATTGCTTGTGCCGAGTATTTCATCGGGTGAATTGCGTGATGTTATCGCCTCATATTCGGGATTTTTATTAAGCATATCACGAAGAATTATGCCTATTTTGTAGGTGAGGTCTGCCTCTTGCAGTCCGTTTCCTTCTGCGCCTGAATTGGGGTTTCGAGGATTATGTCCTTGGTCAATAAAAATTTTGATAGCCATAGTAATCTCCGTAAGTTTATTTTGTAATATCATATTCAAAATATCCCGCCGTGTGAATAAAAAACATAACTTTTATATAAAAATCAAATTTGATGCTTTAAAATTTAATATGGTTATGATATAATATATATAATTATGCAAATATTCAAAGGAGGAGCTTATGGACCGTTTTAAACTCGTATCACAGTTCAAGCCTACGGGAGATCAGCCCGAAGCAATTGAAAAGCTGTCACAGGGCATAAAGGACGGATTACCTGCGCAGACACTTCTGGGTGTAACAGGCTCAGGTAAAACATTCACTATGGCAAATATTATTGAGCGTGTAAACAAACCCACTTTGGTTCTTGCTCATAACAAAACGCTTGCCGCACAGCTTTGCACGGAATTCCGTGAGTTTTTCCCCCACAATGCAGTTGAATATTTCATTTCATACTATGATTATTTTCAGCCGGAGGCATATATCCCCGGTAAAGATCTGTATATAGAAAAGGACTCACTTGTAAATGACGAAATAGACAAGCTCCGCCACAGCGCAACTTCCGCCCTTTTTGAACGGCGTGACGTTATAATAGTTTCGAGTGTTTCGTGTATTTACTCCCTCGGTGATCCTGTTGAATACGAAAGCCTTGTGCTTGCAGTACGTCCGGGAATGCAGATGGACAGAAATGAGTTTATCGCAAAGCTTCTTTCAATAAACTACGAGAGAAACGATATAAGTCTGACACGTGACAAATTCAGAGTTCGCGGTGACACAGTAGACGTTTTCCCTGCAAACTCCGGTGAAAAAGCAATAAAAGTAGAGTTTTTCGGCGATGAGATCGACCGTGTTTCAACGGTTAACGTCATAACAGGTGAGATTCTTGAATATCTGACCTATGCGGCAATTTACCCCGCTTCTCACTATGCCGTGTCTGATGAAAAACGCCTCGGCGCTTTGACGCAGATATACGATGAGATGCTGCAGCGTGTTGAATTTTTCAAAGCACAGGGAAAGCTTATCGAAGCACAGCGAATTGAAGAAAGAACAAAATACGATCTTGAAATGATAAAAGAGGTCGGATATTGTTCAGGTGTTGAAAACTACTCACGCATTTTTGCAGGACGTGAGCCGGGCTCGACTCCCTTTTGTCTGCTCGATTATTTTCCCGATGATTATCTGATGTTTATAGATGAATCTCACGTAACGCTTCCGCAGGTCAGAGGGATGAGCGGCGGCGACCGTGCAAGAAAGAAAAATCTGATCGATTTCGGATTCCGTCTTCCGTCGGCATACGATAACAGACCGCTTTATTTTGAAGAATTTGAATCTAAAATAAACAATGTTATATATGTCAGCGCAACACCTGGCGATTACGAAAAAGAACATTCTTTACAGACCGCAGAGCAAATAATAAGGCCCACAGGGCTTTGCGACCCGAAAATAATAATCCGTCCTGTAAAAGGTCAGGTGGACGATCTTATAGGTGAGATAAAACAGCGTGTAAAGCGAAACGAGCGCACACTTGTAACAACACTTACAACGAAAATGGCTGAAGACCTTACAGAATTTATCGAAAACACGGGGATTTCCGTAAGATATATTCACCACGAGGTCGAAACGATGGAGCGTAATGAGATCATACGTGATCTGCGTTTGGGTGTATTTGACGTTTTGGTAGGTATCAACCTCCTTCGTGAAGGTCTTGACATGCCTGAAGTTTCACTTGTAGCTATTCTTGATGCCGATAAAGAGGGCTTCTTGCGTTCGGAAGTATCGCTGATACAGACAATAGGGCGTGCGGCACGTCATGTTGACGGTACGGTTATTATGTATGCTGATAAAGAAACAGATTCCATAAAGCGAGCCGTTGCTGAAACTGAAAGGCGCCGTACGATACAGAGCAACTATAACAAAGAGCATGGAATTACACCGAAATCCGTATCAAAATCGATACGTGATGTTATAGAGATAAGAGCAAAAGACCAGACAAGCTCCGCAAAGAAGAAAAAGCTTTCGGGAAAAGCGCTTGAATCTGAAATCGAAAAGCTCACAGAGCTAATGAAAGCGGCTGCAAAAGAGCTTCGTTTTGAAGAAGCGGCACGCTTGCGTGATATGATAAAAGAACTTAAGACGAGGTAATATGTCAGAAAAATATATCGAAGCAAAGGGTGTGCGTGTGCACAACCTTAAAAACATAAATGTAAAGATACCAAGGGATAAATTCGTTGTTTTGACGGGTGTTTCGGGCTCAGGCAAGTCCTCTCTTGCCTTTGACACACTGTATGCAGAAGGTCACAGGCGGTTTGTTGAATCGCTTTCCTCGTATGCAAGGCAGTTTTTAGGTCAGATGGAAAAGCCCGACCTCGATTTTATAGACGGCCTTTCTCCCGCCATCTCAATTGACCAAAAAACGACCTCAAAAAACCCCCGATCCACAGTCGGAACAGTAACTGAAATATACGATTATCTGCGACTTCTTTTTGCACGTGTGGGTATTCCGCACTGTCCTGTATGCGGAAAGGAGCTTCGCAAAACAAGCACCGAAAACATAATCGATAAGATAATGGAATTTCCCGAAAGAACGAAATTTATTATCCTCTCCCCTGTTGTCAAAGACAAAAAGGGTATGCACGAAAAGGTTTTTGAGGATGCTAAAAAGGGCGGATATTCAAGGGTAAGGGTTGACGGAAGTATATATGAGCTTACTGAGAATATAACACTTGATAAAAATATAAAGCACTCAATCGAGGTAGTTGTCGACCGACTTATAATGAAGCCCGATATCAGAACAAGGCTTTCAGATTCCGTCGAATGTGCATTGAAGCTGTCAGGCGGAAGCATTATAATTCAGGACATTTCAGATGAAAATGAGTATTCTTTTTCCCTTAATTTTGCATGTGAGGAGCACAATGTAAGCTATCCTGAGCTTGAACCGAGAATATTCTCATTCAACAATCCTCTCGGTGCGTGTGAGAGATGCGACGGCCTCGGAAGCATGCAGAAAATTTCTCCCGAAAAGGTCATACCCGACAAAAATCTTTCGCTCCGTGGCGGCGGAATTGCTGTCAACGGCTTTAAAAGCATGGACGAGGAATCGTGGTACGGCCCTCTCATAATGGCAGTAGGTGAAGATTTCGGCTTCACACTTGACACACCGTTCAAGGAATATTCAAAAGCGGCATTTAACGCCTTGCTTTACGGCGCGGGAAGCAAAAAATACGAGGTCGTACGCTATTATGACGGTGTGCGCCATGACAAGCCTGCGGCATTTCAAGGTATAATTCCGATAATGGAATCACGTATCAAAATGGCAGGCGGTGAATATTATGAACAGTTCATCGAAAACATCGAATGTTCAGCCTGCCAAGGCAGACGCCTTAAAGACAGTATACTTGCAGTCACCGTAGGCGGTCTTAACATTCATGAGGTATGCGCTTTATCGGTAAAAGACAGTCTTGATTTCTTTGAAAATATCCAGTTTAACGATACAGAATGGGCAATAGCACGTGAAATTATAAAAGAGATAAAATCAAGACTCGGATTTCTTGTAAACGTGGGGCTTAATTACCTTACACTTGCAAGAAACGCAGGCACACTTTCAGGCGGTGAGGCACAGAGAATAAGACTTGCAACCCAGATAGGCTCATCGCTTATGGGCGTTATGTACGTGCTTGATGAACCGAGTATAGGTCTTCATCAAAGAGATAACAGCAAGCTTATAAATACGCTGAAAAAACTGCGTGATGCGCAGAACACTCTGATCGTTGTCGAGCATGATGAGGAAACCATGCTGGAATGTGATTATATCGTCGATATAGGCCCAGGTGCGGGCATTCACGGAGGCACCGTTGTTGCCTCCGGTACACCCGATGAAATAAAGAAAAATAAAAAATCCCTTACGGGAGATTACCTGTCGGGAAGAAAAAAGATAGAAGTGCCAAAAGAAAGACGGACAGGTAACGGTAAGCACATCAGAATAATAGGCGCACGTGCAAATAACCTTAAAAATATAGATGTCACGCTACCGCTCGGCAAGCTTGTATGTGTTACGGGCGTTTCAGGTTCGGGCAAATCTTCGCTTATAAACAGTATTTTGTCGCAAAAGCTACTGTCTGAGCTTAACGGTGCGCACACTACCGCAGGCAAGCACGACAGAATAGAAGGAATACAGCACCTTGACAAGGTAATAGTTATTGACCAGAGTCCCATCGGAAGAACCCCACGTTCAAATCCCGCAACATATACAGGTCTTTTCACTGAAATAAGGGATCTGTTTGCAAAGACGCCCGATGCAAAGCTGAGGGGATATTCCTCCGGCAGATTTTCATTCAATGTCAAGGGCGGCCGCTGTGAGATGTGCGAGGGTGACGGCGTTAAATGTATAGAAATGCACTTTTTGCCCGACATCTACGTTCCGTGCGATACTTGCAAGGGTAAACGGTATAATGCTGATACACTTGAAGTTAAATACAAAGGCAAAAATATTTACGAAGTCCTTGAAATGACGGTCGAAGAAGGTCTTGAATTTTTCTCAAGCATTCCGAAAATAAGCAAAAAGCTTCAGACACTTTACGATGTGGGACTCGGATATATAAAGATAGGTCAGTCCTCCACTACCCTTTCGGGCGGTGAAGCTCAAAGAGTGAAGCTCTCGACCGAGCTTTCAAAAAGAGCAACGGGCAAGACTGTTTATATCCTTGATGAACCTACAACGGGACTTCACACAGATGATGTCAAAAAGCTTATCGAAGTGTTACAGCGGCTTACAGATGCAGGTAACTCTGTTATCGTTATAGAGCATAACCTTGATTTGATAAAAACTGCCGATCACATAATCGACTTGGGACCCGAGGGCGGTGACGGAGGCGGTACAATAGTTGCCGAGGGCACACCTGAAGAAGTGGCGCAAAATCCAAATTCATACACAGGTATATACCTGAAGAAATATTTATGATACACAGTGAAAATGAAAATGTGCATTTGTTCCGCCGTGTTATGGTGGTCGGTTCATTTTTCACGGAAAATATAAAAGAGGGCGCAAAATCAGCTGAAGTAGGAGATTACGTCACTTTAAAACGTGAAAAACATAATAAATTCGATGTATCAGCCGTTGCTGTATATAACAGGCGTGGAATAAAGCTCGGATACGTCGCAAGAGAACAAAACGCCGCTGTCGCAAATGTAATGGACAGCGGCTTGGCGGAGTGTTACGGAATAATCACATCACTGAATAAAAAGCGTTCCTCTGTAGGCATGCTGGCAGAGCTGTATCTTATCTGTGATGATGATAATTTCATGAGAATTAAATATATTATTCAACGGTCTTGACGGTGAGGTTTTCATAACCGTCAAAGTACGTTACAGTCTGTTTTTCAATAATCTTATCAAGCATTATTTCAAACATTGATTTTTCGTAAAGCGGAACAAAATATGAGTTAAAGCTTGAATCGATATATTTTGTGTCCTTAGCAAGCTTCTTGACGATGGCATAACCGTAAGGCAGTTCAATTACCTCACTGTACTTGCCTTCCTCCAATGTTTTTAAAGCACTATCAATGTAAGAGTCGTGCGTGCCTTCCGTGAAATACTGTCCGTTCTCGCTTGCGTTTGTATTCGTATCTTCGCTGTAGGCAATCTTAAGCTCGGTAAAGCTTTTTCCTTCTCCCAATTGCTTATATATTCTTTCTATAAGCGTTTTGTTTTCGTTTTTATCATCGCCGTAATCGTTGAAGATCACTATCCAATCAGCACAGTGCAAATGTGTTTCGATGAATTTATTTACAAGCTCCTTATCAGCATATATGACATTGTCAGATTCATCGCCTGTAAGGTGCGCAAACAGCTTGTTTTCAAGCACATAAAGCTTCGCAAGACGGTAATTTGATCTTTCCGTAAGATGAAGATAATCGAGGTATTCGTTATATTCATCTATCGTGTTAAAATCAGATTTATTTGTTTCAATAGTAGCATCAAGTGTCTTTAAATCATCCTCGGAAAGTGTTACATTGTATTCTTTTGCAAGCGTTTCAATAGCATACTGACGGTACAGATAATCCTCTGCTTCTTTTCTTATTTCTTCGTCAAAGCTGTTGTCATTCCAGAATGTACTGTCTGAACGGTCATACTTCTCCTTTATATTGAGAAAATAATATCTGTATTCCTCATACGTTACATTCTGACCGTCTATCGACATAACATCAGAGTGCGATGTGTAGTCGGGAGAGGGATAATCCTTTTTCTCGGTAACAGCGGCAGTATCGGTAACACCTTCAGTGTTTTTTTCACCGTTACATGATACAAGTGCAGACATCATGGCAAATGCCGAAAGAAGACAAATAATTTTCAAATAAGCTTTCATTTTTTAAATTCCTTACGTTTTTATTGCGATAATTATACCACATTAAATTTAACAATAAAATACAAAGCATTAAATTTTTATATTTTGGAGTGCAATATGTTCAAATACAAACCGTTTACCGTATTTTTTATCATATCTTTGGCGGCAGTTTCGGTATTTATATCTTCATTTTTAATTTCATCTGTTATCGACAGAAATTTTTCTTCAAAGACCGCAATTTTAGCAACGGTTGAAATATCAGACGAAAATGCTTTTGCCGTATATGAATATGAAAACAATACATACCGTACACCGCTTGAATATTCAAGCGCATTGAAAAACGGTGTAAAAATGCCTGTATATATAGATAAAGAATCACCGTCAGAAATACACATAAAAAATCTTACTTCCGTCTATATAATGAAATTTTTATCACTTCCGATATTGTTTATAGGTATTATAGGCATGGCAGTAACATTTGTGAAATATAAAATGCGCAAAAAATAAGATTACGGCTGACTTAAAAAATGAGTCAGCCGTTTATAATTTAATTTGATTTGCCTTTCGGCTGTTTTTTCGGTGTCTTTTTCTTTTTTGCGTGTGAAAATCCGAATGCACCGAGTGATTTGCCGAGCTTATAATACTGACCGTGGGTATATCCCACAAGTCCGCACCCCTCTAAATGGAGCTTGCCTTTGTCATCAAGCAGCTTTTCATCAACATTCACCGCCACGATATCACAAACAAAAACATCGTGTGAGCCCATCGGAAGAATATCCGTAACCTTACATTCAAGGCTCAAAGGAGACTCGTCAATAAGCGGAGCTGTAATTTCAGAGGCTTGCGCCTTTGTAAGGTGCATTTTTTCAAACTTATCTACATCACGTCCCGAGCGTATTCCGCACCAGTCGCAAGCATACACAAGATCTGTTGTTGTAAGATTTATCGCAAGCTCACGTGTTTCTTTTATAAGCCCGTACGAATGTCTTTCAGGACGTATGGAAACATACGTTTTTGCGGGGCTTGAAGCTAATATACCGCACCAAGCAACTGTGATTATATTTGAATTTTCCATTGTACCGCAGCTGACCATAACAGGC
>JBGVLZ010000114.1:0-3794 GCA_045124505.1 Eubacteriales bacterium | reverse complement strand
TCTCCAAAACCGCGTGCCGAGGGTTCGAGTCCTTCTGCCCCTGCCAAAACAGATACCGCTGTTGATACAATCGTGTCGACAGCGGTATCGTTATTTTACCGCAAAAAACATAGGCAGAATAAGCACTTATAAAAACAAGCGTTGCATTTTGGGAGTATTCCACCCATCTTGCAACGCTTTTTTGATTGTTTTTATAGCCCCGCCACAGGACTTGACCCAACATTCATACCGACCTATCGTAAAACAACCGCATTTCGTTAAACGGCTGATTAACGAAATTATTAAAATATTTCAAGGAATCTTCTCTTGATTTCCTTATAACGGGTATTTATGAAATTCATATAGTTTTTAGTGAGCAAGTCTCTCTCGGATGGCTTATAATCACGAGCAATCCATGCCAAGTCATCAGCAACTGTAAAACTATATTTTTCTTCGATTGTTTCAATCGGTAAAGTGAGTTGTCCTACTTCGTATATCGTTTTTTCTTTTTTGCCTCTATTGATATCTTGCGGGAGATAACACAAGTTGGCAATGCAAGCGATAGGAAGTTTTAAATCACCAAATACTTTCAGTATCCGCTTCATGCGTTCCTTTGTAGCAAGATGCTCAATATCGAACTTCTTGTCGGATAACTGATCTTCCGCTGTGAAAAGGTTTACATATATACAGTTCAAGATAACAGAATCTGCGTTAACGGGATTGCTGATTGTATCATTTTGCTTGTTCTGTAACTGCTTTTCAAAATAGTTATCCAACAAGCTTTCCCAACGAGATTTAGAAATCTCTTCCAAATAACGTCCCTCTTTGATGAACGAATACACTTTAGTGCCGCCGCCATCGTGCCAATCGCCGGAGATAATATCCGCAACATAATGAGCTAATAAATTTTTAGACAGCCATACAGATTTTTGGTTCCATTCGGTACGCTTAACATCCAAATTGTTGATATCGTACATCTCCCTAAACACAAAAGCAACCATCGAAATGATTTGGTATTTAGAATGCAAAATATTGAATTTGCGCTTATTTCCTTTGAATGTACCGACAATAGCAATAGCGTTTGAAACAAACGTTATTGCTTCTTCAATTCGACGTTGTAATTTGTTTATGTTGATGTTTTTCAAAGCCTTGTCTAATTTAGAGATGGACTTGCTTTGGCTAATACAAGCGTCTACGATTTCAAAACCGATTTCGTTTACATCATCTTCGCGATTTTTGGAATCAACCTTAAGACACCAAAAAGTCTCATTCCAGTGTTTTCCTAAACCGAAAAGAAACTCAAACGCAGTAAGCTGTCTACTGGTACGCATTTCAGTGGCGTCAAATCCATCGATTTCGTATCCGTCATCAGAAAGAACCCAATATTTCTTAATAACGCGTTCTACAACATCCAAATTATTAACTGTGCATTTTTGCTGACTCCATGTTGCAGAATATATCTCGTAATCATTTAAGGGAATGCCGTTTTTATTTATTCTATTGAAAATTTCGTTTAACAGTTCTTGGGGACCGGTATAAACAACAATCGGAACAGAAGCACCACAAATATTATCATACCGTTCTTTTTTAGCATTAAAGAATGGCAGGATTGCATCATGGATTTTGCGCACACACTGTCTATAATCCTGGTCGTTCGGGAAGGTGTCATAAATGATATCTGCCAAATCAAAAAGCTGAACATCATCAAATCGTTTTTGTTCGTAAAAATAATCGAGAATAGTTTCTTTGATTTTTTCGTTTATTGATATATTACCGTTTCCGGGGAAAATCGCTACTCGTACATCGTCCAAGACAGTGCTATCAACATCGGTAATATTATCTTTGCCCAATGGATTAAACGACAAAGGGTATTTTCAATTCATAACAGCTTTTTGCGAATTCATAACAACCGCTTACAACCGGTACGTGATAAAATCATTCTTTTATGACACGGCAGCGGTCTTCACCATAAACCACACCAAGCGACGAACCGCAATCCCACTGCACATGAAATAATCCTTAATCGAGAGAAGGGCTTTTGCTTGAGCGAAACTATCTGCAAAATCAAATTCTATATCGTAATTAGTCCACTTGGCAGTAGCGAGAGAATAATAGTCGTAATCGTAACCTATGCCAAGCACATGATATTTCGCCAAATAATCACCCCCTATTTTGTATATTGTCGCTTTAATTTGGTTTAGTCTTTTCTGAATCCAGGTATGGTTTCTATCTTAAATCTATTGAGCATATGCAACCGATCGATTTTTTCTTTTATATCCAAATCCGATATTTCACCGTTTAAGATATATCGATCAAGTACATCGTAAGTAAAGCCAAGGTTTTCTTCGTCGGATTTACCTGAAAGACCGTCAATAGGTGTTTTCGTAATAAGTATCTCGGGTAGACCGAGAACACGCCCAATTTCTTTCACCTCGGTGACAGTCAAATTACAAAGAGGGCTGAAATCACCTGCGCCGTCTCCGTACCTTGTGGCATATCCCACATAATCCTCGGACAGATTACAGGTGTTTGCCACTCTGCCATTAATGCTCTGCGATACAGCATACAAAGTTGCCATGCGGATACGGGCAGGAAGATTCACTCTTGTCTGACGGCTGATTTCCGGCAAGGCAGAAATGCTTTTCAAAACATCGTCAACGGCATTTTTTATATTGACCTCATAATGCTTGATACCAAGATGATTTACAAGTAAATAAGCTGCTTCGATGTCGGGCTGAACTCCCTGCGGCATAAGTACACCAATTACCCGTTCTCGTCCCAACGCTTCAACGCACAAAGCGGCTACTACCGAGCTGTCTTTCCCACCGGAAATTCCTACAACCGCATTACATCCTTTTCCGTTTCTCTCGAAAAAATCTCTGATCCATAATACACATTTATCTTTTACTTTTACTGCATCAAACATGGTTTTCTCTCCTTATACAGTTCCGGTCGTCTGTCACTAAACACAGGTATGCTGCCGCGAATATCAGAAAGAATCTGCATATCGCAGGCTGCGGTTATGATTTCTTCATTTTCTCCGGCAAGTACAAGTGTTTTTCCAAATGGTTCTATGATGGCTGAATTGCCGCCATATACGGTTTTACCGGCTGTTCCACAGGAATTACAGCATATCACAAGCATCTGATTTTCAATCGCTCTGGCAGTAGTAAGCGTGCGCAAATGAAAGATGCGTTCCTTTGGCCACTGTGATACAACAAAGAGCATATCCAATCCTTGCAAAGTAAGGCTACGGGTCAATTCCGGAAAACGCACATCGTAGCAAATGATAATACCACACTTCACGCCGTCGAGTTCAAAACGACATAGGTGGTCGCCACAAGTATAGTAGTCATCTTCTCCCATAGGCGTAAACAGATGCGTCTTATCGTATTCGGCAATACACGAACCTGCCCTGTCGAAAACAAATGCAGTATTATACACCTTTCCGCGCCGTACAGTAGAGACTGAACCGGCAACAATATTTACTTTATACTTTTTTGCCAGTTCTCCAATACGGTCGTGTACTTCATAGCCGTTCTTACAGGATAACTCGGCAAGGTTTTCTTTCGGGAAAAATCCGGTATTCCAAGCCTCAGGCAGAACAATCACATCCGGTTGTGCTTTAACGGACTCCACGATAAGTTTCTCGGCAAGAGAAAAGTTTTCCTTCGGACAACCGAGTTTCATATTCATTTGAAGGCAAGTGACTTTCATGGCCTTTACTCCTTTGTAAGCAATTTGCAAAGCCTATTTGCCGCTTCCTTGGTTTCTTCAGGTTTGCCAAATGTTGAAAAACGGAAATAGCCTTTTCC
>JBGVLZ010000113.1:0-2973 GCA_045124505.1 Eubacteriales bacterium | reverse complement strand
CGCCAATCAATATTTTTCAAAAAAGGTATTGACTCTCACGCTCCGTCATAGTGTATACTTTTGTTGTGAGGTGATGAAATTGAAAATGCTAATTAAAGAATTTGCCGATTTCACGGGTGTAAGTGTGCGCACACTGCATTACTACGATGAAATTGGGTTGTTGTTACCAGCCGTTGTTGACAGGTATACAGGCTATCGTTTTTACGACGAAAACTCCCTTCTTCGTATGCAGGAGATTCTTTTTTACCGTGAACTTGACTTTTCTTTAAAAAGCATAGGAGAAATTTTGTCATCCCCGAATTATGACAAAAGCAAGGCACTGAAAGAGCAAAAACAACTGCTCATACTCAAAAAAGAACGATTAGAGCGGCTGATTTCCGCCATTGACAGTGCCGTGAAAGGAGAAAATGTTATGAAAGCATTTGACAACAGCGAATTTGAAAAACATAAGGCAGAAGCCAAAGAAAAATGGGGTAGCACGGACGCATACAAGGAACATGCAGAGCGGACCAAGAATTACTCCAAGCAAAAGTGGAGTGACCTTGCCGTGGGAATGGACCACATTATGGCGGAGTTTGCGATATGCATGAAAAAGAGCGAAACGCCTGATTCTGAAGAGGTACAGAACCTTGTGAAAATGCTGCAGAGCCATATCACCGAGAACTACTATCTTTGTACAAACGAGATTTTGGCAGGCCTCGGTCAAATGTATGTTGCAGATGAGCGCTTCAAGAACAACATCGATAAGCACGCTGATGGTACTGCTGCGTTTATCTGTGAAGCAATTACCGTATATTGCCGCAAGTAAATTTCAATAGGTCGAACAGTTAGGGAAATAAGAATTTGTAGAGATAAGAGAAATGACAAATCACGAAATATTAAAGATTGCAATGGCGCAATCTGCCAACGATCTGTGCGCCGATGCGAGTGACTTTGAAAAAGAAGAAAACATAATTGTGCTATCAATGCAGAGCGACAATGCAAGGAAGTATTTGAAGCTTCCGTTTTTCTGTCAACTCGTTTCTTACGGGAACAACGTTGTAGCATCGGTTTCTCCGGAATTTCGTGAGATTGCCGAAATTTATATAAATAAATATCCTATCGAGCACTTATTTGAAACGCCCAATCTACACGTTTTGAATGATGCTTTGATGGAAAAAGGGCAAAAAATTTGCTTTATGGCAGAGTATTTTTTGCCGGATATGAACGTTCTTCGTCCGCTTGATTGCTTCTATGAACTTCGCATCTTAACGCAAGAGGACTTTGTCGATCTATATCTCCCCGAATGGTCGAACGCTCTTTGCGACAGCAGAAAACACCTTGATGTGCTTGGCGTTGGTGCGTATGACAAAGGAAAGCTTATCGGCCTTGCAGGCTGTTCAGCCGATTGTGATACAATGTGGCAAATTGGCATTGACGTGTTGCCGGAATATCGCAGACAAGGTATTGCCTCGGCTCTTACAAGTCGACTTGCTGTCGAAATTCTTCGGCGCGGTAAGGTTCCGTTTTACTGTGCCGCGTGGTGTAACGTAAAGTCTGTTCGCAATGCGATAAAAAGCGGATTCCGTCCTGCATGGGTAGAAATGACGGCGAGACCGTGTGATACTGTCAACGAAATGAACAAATAAGAACTTGTCGGAGGTTATGTATGCTTGAAAAAATGAGTGATTTCTTTGAGGCAAGACTTGACGGATATGATAGTCATATGATGACTAATATCGAATGTGCAAGTGAGTTCTATCCTTTTACGGCAAAACAATTACCGACCGCTGAAAACTGTTGCATACTTGATTTGGGTTGCGGTACAGGATTGGAACTGCAAGAATATTATAAGCTTAATTCTTCGGCAAAGGTTACGGGAATAGACCTTTCACAAGGAATGCTAACCGAGCTTCAACGAAAATTCGTTGGCAAGAATATAACCTTGATTCTTGACTCATATTTTGATGTTCCGCTTGGTGAAAATGTGTTTGATGCCGCTGTGTCTGTTGAAAGTCTGCATCATTTTACAAAAGAGGAGAAAATTCCCCTATATGCTAAACTTCATACTGCACTGAAAGAAAACGGTTACTTTATACTGACGGATTACTTCTCCTTGTCAGATGACGAAGAAGAGATGCATCGTCAAAACTTGATTGCCTTAAAAACAGAACAAGGTATTACCGATGACGAGTTTTACCATTATGATACACCCCTCACTGTGAAACACGAGATTGAAGCATTACTTGAAGCAGGTTTTTCCAATGTAGAGGTTTTGAACCATTGGGGAGCAACATACACCGTTAAGGCAGTTAAATAACTGACAAATTCCAATTTATTTATATGTTTTTAGTTATAACTTGATATGAACAGCCATCAAAAAGGTTTGCATCTAAACCTTATGCTTCGCAATATGGATATGTCGAATATTGTCGGAAGGAAGTTATATATGAATTTTGATATTGCTCTGATAGATATTTTGAAAATATTAGCAGTAATAGTGTTAATAATCGCTATTTTTATACCAAAGAAAAATGGCTATGAATATAATTCTCTTGATAAAAAAGGTACTATTTTTAACATTGTATTGTCATGTATTTATGTGCCGTTGTCAATTGCAGGAGTTTTTACGATATTCTTTTGGGATGCTCCCACAACTAATTATTCTGAACTGAAAATTTTACTTTTAGATATAATTACTTGGATTGGATTATCCATTCCACTCTTGTCAATTGCCAGTATTTTTACATCAGTAATAACAAGAAAACGAGGAAAGAGTAAATTTAGTTTTATTATTCAGTTTTTACCTATTCCTGTTTTTGTAGTAATGTTGATTTTAATGTTTTTTATGGATAGAGCATAAAAAGGTTTGCATCTAAACCTTATGCATCGCAACAAATTTGAAGATTAAGGAAGGTTATTTATATGAGACGAATATTAACAATATTCCTTATAATGTGCAGCTTACTGCTCAGTGCCCGCGATAATGCAAGC
>JBGVLZ010000112.1:0-1963 GCA_045124505.1 Eubacteriales bacterium | reverse complement strand
ATACCGCATTGTCTTGGATAATGCCCGTGATGCAATCCCTCAAAGAAGTCGGTAACTACGAAACTGTAATAACTATCAAAATACAATCTTCGTGCAAGTGTTGCGGTGGTGCTTTTGCTTGTCTTTTTAATAGGAACGTATTCCGTTGTTACGGGGAACGGTACCGAACCAAACACTTCCAACGCTATCGGCAGCAGGTGTTCCTCATCAAAGCGGTCGGCTTCATCTACCACATTAGTAAATTCTTTGACCTTGTGAAAGGCGTTGCGAATGTCATCGCTTAACTCGTTGTAAAACTTGAGTGTGTTATTTACCTCTTTGAGCAAAGCTTCTGCTTTCGATAAAAACTCTTTGTTATATTCTTTGGGCAGTTGATGGAATATTGTTTGCGCCATATCCATTTCCGAAACCTTAGCACGACGGGAAAAGTATTCGTTTATGACTTCGCCGTTTTCTTCCGAGAATAGGTCAGCCACTCTGTTACGCTCATCATTTGTGCCGAGCATATCAAAAGGTTTGAGCCACGGAAGTGCGGTAAAGATATTCAACATACGTTCGCCGGCTTTTACAAAATCGGAGATATTGACGTATCCGATACGAAGCATATTTTCAAGCTGCCAATTATCCGTCGTGAAAACACCAATACGGGCGGCGGTATCATTTTCGTAAAACTGATTTAATAGGTGCGTTGCAAAGGTTCCCGCAGGATAACTTTTGCCGCCTATATGCACTCTGTCGTCACGATAATCGGCTCTAAAAAAGCTGATTTTATCCATATTCCGCTTTACCTCCATACTAATTCTAACAAAAGTAGTGTCCCATAAAACTCCCTTTGGTCGTTTTGGGATAAAAATATTTTTTTGAAATAATTTTTATAAATTTCTGTTTCGCTAACAATACTCTAAATTAATTATATCATGAAACGCCGATAAATACAAGGGATTCAGCGTGTTGCGTTTTTTGTTTTTATATTGTTGCTCTATTCCATTTGATTTTTAACTTTTCCTACATTCTAATAAGTGAGGGGGCGAAAACCTCACAAATCACGGGCACAGCCGTCGGGAAACCGGCGGTTTTTTTGTTGCCCGAAAATAGAAAGGAGGAAAAGACTATGTTGAAGATCACATCAAAGCAAGCAGATAAGGTTCACCGCCTTGTTAAGACCTATTGCGCTAACTGCGACAAGGACGGTAACTGTATTTTGCTTGACGATGGCGAAGCCCACCGCTGTGTACAGCTTATCTCTATCTACGGTATCTACTGCAATTATTTCAAAAATGCGGTATTGCCGAGCGACCAAGAATTATTCGAACAAATCAAGAAACAAAACAAATTAAAGTAAAAAAGGAGAAATGTAAAAATGAAAAAATTTAATGAAATGTATGTTATCGGTATCGACCACGGTTATGGGAATATGAAAACGGCAAACTGCTGCTTTCCTACCGGAGTAATGAAAAGTGACACCGAACCCACCTTTATTGTCGACCTTCTTATATGGAATAAAAAGTATTATTCCATCGGAGTCGGTCATAAGGAATTCACGGCAGATAAGTTTAACGATGAGGATTATTACGTTCTCACCCTTGCCGCTATTGCAAGAGAACTCAGACGGGAGCGCATTACCGAAGCTAATGTATTTATCGCCGCAGGCTTACCCCTTACTTGGGTAAGTGAGCAGAAAGCAGATTTTAAGAAATATTTGCTTGCAAACAATAAGGTTGCCTTTACCTTTAGAGACACCGAATATCGCATTAAAATCGTAGGCGCAGAAATTTATCCGCAAGGCTTTGCCGCTGTTGCCGAAAAACTCGGCGATTTTAAGGGCGTGAATATGCTCTGCGATATTGGTAACGGCACAATGAATCTGCTTCGTATAGTAAACAAGAAACCCGACGCACAGAAAATGTTTACCGAAAAGTACGGCACCCATCAGTGTGCTCTGCTTATCCGTGAGCAGATGATG
>JBGVLZ010000111.1:0-1907 GCA_045124505.1 Eubacteriales bacterium | reverse complement strand
AAACATCTCCGCCACCGATAAAGCCGCTTTGATAAGGATCATCTGATTTTATGATATCGGCGACGCGTTCAATGTCAGGGACCTCCGTGAAAAGCGTTACATAGTCTTCGTCGATCCTGGTGGAGAAGTGCTCATCATAGTAACGGCGGCGCATAGAGCTGTCAAAATAAGCAAGGGCGACCGCAGACCGTTCGAGGATTACGGCTTCTTCGCGCGCGCCTTCCGCGATGCCGACACGCTTGTATACGAGAAAGTCTTGATGATTGTAAAAGGTGAATGCCCAGGCGATTCTGTCTTCTTTTTTTACAGTTGCCACATAAAGTCTGTATACCATAGCTTACCTCTCTTTTATTGCATATAGGTTGATATCCCAAGCGGGAACGTATTGGAATCTGCGCAGATACAGCGAGTATTCCGGGAAAAGTTCGTGTACCAAAAGCGGCAACGCAAAAAGATCTTCACTGCGGTGATACAACGATACCAAAAGATCCGGAAATGCTGATCGTATTGTGGAAACAGATCCGCATAATGCTTCTTTTTCTGCCCCTTCCACATCATATTTTATATAATCAGCATTCATAATGTCAAGACTGTCAATTGAATTTAATTCAATTGTTTCGGTCTTTTTAAAGTTTTGCGTGCCGAGCGCGGAATTGCGATTTCCCCCTACGGAAAATTCGGCAGATGCTTTCTCACACCAAACACCGAAATTATAAGGGATTACCGAGGCAGATGTCTCTGCCTGTGCATACAACGTCAACTTTTTGAAATTTTTTCGGTCCGGTTCAATTGCATGAACTGTCTTGGCGTTTTTACAGTCACGGATGAACTTTCGCGCAGTATCGCCGTTATAGGCGCCTGCGTCTATAAAAGTCGTGTAGCGGTCAAAATCAAGAATATCACGCTCGCATTCGGAGGGTAATGCGGCTTTGCGAAGAAAGGATATATTTCCGGTGATTTTGTATTGAATGATATTGATAAAAAACTCTTGGGAAAGTGTGTCGGAAAGTAAAGAAAAGGCACGCTTGAATTTCGGAAAGTGCTCAGTATAAAAAGCAAGCGTAAATAACGTGTTTCCGCTGACGGGAACGTCGGGCGCATAGGTCTCGTATTCATCAGCGATCGCGTACATGTTTTGTAAAACATCGGGGAGTGAAGATCCAAAAGAGATAATGACAATAAAGTCCTTATATTTTTCACGTATCGCCGAAAAAGAGAGAACTGTTTTTCCGTGAAAGACTTGTCCTCTGACAAAACCGTCACTGGCAAAAAAATCAGAAACGGTGATTCCGTAGCGATCAAACACATCCAGGATCTTGTCGGCACCGTTTCCCATGCCGTACATAACGATCGGCTTTGAAACGGAAGCGAGATAATGCCAAATGTCGCATGAAAACTCTGTGGGGGAAGGAAGTGTGAGCAAAACTATGCCTCCTCTCTTGATTTTTTCGGTAGGATATGCTAAACTCAAAGCAGAACTTTGAAAGGAGCAAACGAATGGATTGCTTGTTTTGTAAAATTATAAGTGGCGAAATTCCATCTAAAAAGGTATATGAGGACGAGGTAGTATATGCATTCTACGATATTGCACCGCAGGCGGCAGTGCACGTCGTTGTCATTCCCAAGGCACATATTGCGTCCAGCGCTGATGAAATCAGCACCGAGAACAGCAGTGTAATTGCAAAATTGTTTGAGGCGATTCCTGCCATCGCAAAGGCTGCGGGAATTACAAACGGTTACCGCATTGTCAATAATTGCGGTGCGGATGCGTGCCAGTCGGTCAAACACATTCATTTTCACGTGCTTGGCGGGGAGCAACTCTCCGAAAAGATGGCATAAAGCATATCGGTCACGGATTACTCCGTGACCGATTTTTTTATTTTACAAATTCTGCGTAAATTGCGCGA
>JBGVLZ010000110.1:0-5341 GCA_045124505.1 Eubacteriales bacterium | reverse complement strand
AAGATACGGTGTTGAGGTTCAGGCAGCAACGGAAATTGCACTTACAAAGCTTGACGTATTAAGCTATATGGATAAAATTCCGGTATGTACTAAGTATATTTTAGACGGAGAAAAGACTGACGAATTTCCGTTTCCGTCAGCGTTAAAGAAAGCGGAGCCTCAAATTGAATATTTTGAAGGATGGAAATGTGATATTTCCAAAATTCGTACATGGAACGATTTGCCAAAGGCGGCAAAAGACTATGTAATTTATATTGAGAAAGCTATCGGATGCCCGATTAAATATGTTTCGGTAGGTCCGGAAAGGGATAGCATAATAATCAGATGATATCGCAAAGGGGTGATATTTGTGTCATACAAAATAGTAAAAAAAGCAGATTTGAATTCACAAATATATTTAATGGAGATTGAAGCCCCGTTGGTTGCAAGGAAAGCTGCGCCGGGGCAATTTGTGATTTTAAGAATAGATGAAAAAGGCGAACGTGTTCCTTTCACAATAGCCGATTTCGACAAAGAAAAAGGGACTGTTACAGTAATTATTCAGGCGGTTGGTAAAACTACAAGGGATTTGTCAAAATTAAATGAAGGAGATACTATTCTTGACTTTGCCGGACCTTTGGGTATACCGACACCGCTTGAGGGATTAAAGAAGGTTGCAGTTATAGGCGGAGGTCTTGGTACTGCAATTGCGTATCCGCAAGCTAAAAAACTCAAGGAATTGGGTGCAGAGGTTACAGCAATATCAGGCTTCAGGAGTAAAGAATACATAATTCTTGAAGATGAAATGAAAGAAGTGTCCGATAAGCTCATAATCACAACTGATGACGGTTCTAATGGTTTACAGGGCTTTGTAACCGACAGACTTCGTGAGGAGCTTGAATCAGGAGAAAAATATGATGAAGTAATTGCCATTGGTCCGTTGGTAATGATGAGAGCTGTTTGTAATCTTACAAAGGAGTTCGGAATACCTACCACAGTTTCAATGAATCCTGTAATGATTGACGGAACAGGAATGTGTGGAGGATGCAGAGTTATCGTTGGTGGTGAAACTAAGTTTGCCTGTGTTGATGGTCCTGATTTTGACGGACACAAAATTGATTGGGATGCGGCTATAAAACGTCAACAGATGTTTAAAGCTTATGAAAAACGCTCCTGTGAGGAAGGAAAATGCAGATTAACCGGAAAGGAGCATAACAATGCCTAATATGTCAAATGTAAAAAATCCAATGCCCGAGCAGGCAGCGGATGTAAGAAATAAAAACTTTTTAGAGGTAACAACAGGATATACATCCAATATGGCAATTGATGAGGCACAAAGATGTCTTAACTGTAAACATAAGCCATGTATGCAGGGGTGTCCTGTGGCTGTAAAAATCCCCGAATTTATCAAGCTTGTCGCAAACGGAGAATTTGAAGCTGCCTACAAAAAAATTACTGAAACAAATGCTTTGCCGGCTGTCTGCGGAAGAGTTTGTCCCCAGGAAAAACAGTGTGAAGCAAAATGTGTAAGAGGTATCAAGGGCGAACCTGTTGCAATCGGCAGATTAGAGCGATTTGTTGCAGACTACCATATGGCAAATTGCGAAGATAAACCTGTTCAAGCAGAGAAAAACGGTAAAAAGGTTGCCGTAGTCGGTTCCGGACCTTCGGGACTTACATGTGCGGGTGACCTTGCAAAGCTCGGATATGAAGTGACAATTTATGAAGCTTTTCACACGGCAGGCGGTGTTTTGATGTATGGCATCCCTGAGTTCAGACTGCCAAAGGAAATTGTACAGAAAGAAATTGACAAGCTGAAAAAGTCAGGCGTAAAAATAGAAACTAACACGATTATAGGTAAAACACTTTTGGTTGATGAGCTTTTTGAGGATATGGAATTTGATGCAGTATATATTGCATCCGGTGCCGGACTTCCGTCTTTTCTTGGTATTCCCGGAGAGAGCTTAAACGGAATTTATTCTGCAAATGAATTTTTGACAAGAATAAATCTTATGAAGGGATATAAATTCCCTGAATATGATACCCCTGTTTACATCGGTAAAAATGTAGCTGTGTTCGGCGGAGGAAATGTTGCTATGGATGCAGCAAGATGTGCAAAAAGACTTGGAGCAGAAAATGTATATATCATATACAGACGTGGCAAAGAAGAACTTCCTGCACGGGCCGAAGAAATAATGCACGCAGAGGAAGAAGGTATAGAATTCAGGCTTCTTAAAAACCCGACAAAATTCATCGGAGATGAAAACGGTTGGCTTACAGGAGTTGAAGTCATAGATATGAAGCTCGGCGAACCGGATAGCAGCGGCAGAAGACGACCAGAGGCTGTACTCGGTTCTGAACATATCATCCCGATAGATACGGCTGTTATTTCTATCGGACAATCACCTAATCCGCTTATAAAAAAGACAACCAAAGGCCTTGAGACAAATAACCGTGGTTGTATTGTAGCAGATGAAAACGGTGCAACTTCAAAGCCTTTTGTATATGCCGGCGGCGATGTAGTAACAGGAGCTGCAACCGTTATACTTGCGATGGGTGCAGGAAAAACTGCAGCGGCGGCAATACACAAAGAATTAGAGATAAAAGGAGAGTAATTATTATGACAAGTAAATATGAATCCCCCTTATCATCAAGATATGCCTCAGAATATATGTTAAAGCTATTTTCATCCGATGTACGCTACCAGACATGGCGTAAGCTATGGGTGGCACTTGCAAGAGCAGAAATGAATCTTGGACTTCCAATAACAGATGAGCAGGTTGCTCAAATGGAAGAACATACAGAAGATATTGATTTTGATTTGGTTGCCAAAAGAGAAAAAGAAGTAAGACACGATGTTATGGCACATATCTATGCTTTCGGAAAAGCCGCACCTCTTGCTGAAGGAATTATCCATTTAGGTGCAACAAGCTGCTATGTAACAGATAATGCAGACCTTGTAATTTACCGAGACGCACTTTTATATATTAAAAATGAGCTTTTAAAGGTTATTGCAAACCTTGCAGATTTTGCTGATAAGTACAAAGCACTGCCGACACTTGGTTATACACACTATCAACCGGCACAGCTTGTAACTGTCGGCAAAAGAGCAACACTTTGGATGCAGGATTTTATTTCTGACCTTGATGAAATTGAATTTGCTATAGATAATATCAAATTTTTAGGCTGCCGCGGAACAACCGGAACAGAGGCAAGCTTTGTAGATTTGTTTGATGGTGATGCATCCAAAATTGATGAAATGAACAAACAAATTGCCGCTGAATTTGGATTCAGTGAATGTTTTGATGTATGCGGACAGACATATCCCCGTAAGGTTGACTCAAGAATATTAAATGCACTTTCAAGCATCGCACAAAGCTGCTGGAGAATGGCAAATGATATAAGACTTCTTCAGCATGACAGACAGCTTGAAGAGCCTTTTGAAAAAAATCAGGTTGGCTCTTCTGCAATGGCATATAAGCGCAATCCAATGAGAAGTGAAAGAATTTGCTCACTTGCAAGATATTTGATTGCAGATGCACAGAATGCACCTATGACAGCCTCGACTCAGTGGCTTGAGCGAACACTTGACGATTCGGCAAACAGACGAATTTCAATGCCGGAAGGCTTCCTTTGTGCAGATGCAATACTTCGTCTCGCTCAGAATGTTACAGACGGACTTTTAGTAAACGAAAAAATAGTTGAAAAAACAGTGAAAGAATATCTGCCGTTTATTGCGACTGAAAATCTTATGATGGAAGCAGTAAAAAAAGGCGGAGACAGACAAAAGCTTCATGAAATAATCCGTAAATGCTCAATGGAGGCTACAGCGAAAATGAAAAACGGAGAAGAATGTGATTTGCTTTCTCGTCTGGCTCAGGAAAAAGAGTTCGGTTTAACTGAAACTGAAATGAATGAACTTTTAACGCCGAGCTTGTATATAGGCAGATGTTCTGAGCAGGTTGAAGCTTTTATTGATAAAATAAAACCTTTGATTGCAGATGTGCCAAGAGAAACAGCAGAAATAAATCTTTAATATACGGAGGTGAGTACAGTGGAAAAAATACTTGTATTGGATTTTGGCGGTCAATATAATCAACTAATTGCAAGGCGAGTCAGAGAGCATAATGTTTATGCACAAATCAAGCCATATAATAAAATTTCTGTTGATGAAATCAAGGATGCAGGATATAAAGGCATTATTTTTACAGGCGGACCAAACAGTGTGTATGATGACTCGTCACCGCATTATGATGCTGAAATTTTGAATATTGGCATTCCTGTTTTAGGTATTTGCTACGGAGCTCAGCTTATGGCATTTATGGCAAACGGAAAGGTTGCGAGTGCCGAAAATAGCAGTGAGTATGGAAAAACCACTGTGCAGACCTTTGATAGTGTATTGTTTAAAGATATCCCTGATGAATCTGTTTGCTGGATGAGCCATACAGACTTTATTACTGAAGCTCCGAATGGATTTAAAGTAATTGCGAAAACTTCAAAATGTCCTGTTGCGGCAATGTGTGATGAAGAAAGAAATCTGTATGGAGTACAGTTTCATCCCGAAGTTACACATACTGTTTACGGCAAACAAATGCTTAAAAATTTCCTCTTTGAAATCTGTAAATGCTCAGGCGACTGGAAAATGGAAAATTTCGTAGAAAATTCTATTGAAAAATATAAGACTGAGCTTGCAGGGAAAAAAGTGCTTCTGGCACTATCCGGCGGTGTTGATTCCTCTGTTGCGGCAGTTCTTTTGCACAAGGCAATCGGTCAGAATTTAATCTGTGTATTTGTTGATCACGGACTTTTAAGAAAAGATGAAGGCGATTTTGTTGAAAAAACCTTCCGTGGTCAGTTTGGTATGAATATGATAAGAGTTAATGCACAAGACAGATTTTTAAGCAAGCTTTCAGGAGTTTGTGAACCTGAGCAAAAGCGAAAAATCATTGGAGAAGAATTTATAAGAGTCTTTGAAGATGAAGCTAAAAAAATCGGAAAGGTAGATGTTCTGGTTCAGGGAACAATTTATCCCGATGTAATTGAAAGCGGCAAGGGCGATTCTGCTGTGATAAAGAGCCATCATAATGTAGGCGGAATTCCGGATGTAATCTCTTTTGAGGAAATTGTAGAGCCACTTCGAGATTTATTTAAGGATGAAGTCCGCAATGCAGGAACGCAGCTCGGTATCCCATATGAACTTGTGTGGAGACAGCCGTTCCCAGGTCCGGGATTAGCGGTAAGAGTAATCGGTGAAATCACAAAAGATAAACTTGATATTTTGCGAGAAGCAGATGCAATTTTCAGAGAAGAGATTTCAAATGCACGCCTTGAAAAAGAGACAAATCAGTATTTCGCAGTGCTT
>JBGVLZ010000109.1:0-41378 GCA_045124505.1 Eubacteriales bacterium | reverse complement strand
CGGTCGACAGTTTATCGATCGGATGTGTTAATCCTATTGGAATTACGCCGGACCTTTCCTCTTTATTGTATAAAAATAAGAGTAGTTTTACAATGCTTTCGCATTGGGTTCCTACTCTTATATTGTACCAAATTGGAATTTGAATTAGTATGTAATAGAAATTACCCTGTACAAACCCTTATCAACAACTTCATAACGCTGAATACATAAATCGTCTTTTTTATATCCTGACCATGATTCATCACTATAATAATCAAATTCTTTCATATACTCGTTAATCTCTTTTTCTAACTGTACCTCGGATTTGAATGAATAAAATATAGCAACGGTAAATCCCGATTCCTTGTGAAAATATGAATATCTGGGTATAAAGATTTCTTGATTCTGCATTCCGATATACGTATCTTTAAAAAACGTTTTGTTAGTAATTAAAAGAGTTGAAATGGTAACTATAAAAAGTACCAACAAGAGACAGACAGTGGTGTTAACAGTTGTTTTGAATATAGTGGTGTTTCTTGTTTTTCTTTTTAAGTATTCAGAATATTCAACTAATAGTTCTGGTTCAACCAAAGGTTGCGAAGATATATCAATTTGGTTTTCTACAGTATTGTTTTCTTCGCCTTTTAACAGTTCGCTTACGGAAATGCTTAATTCTTTGCATAATGGTTCAAACAGTGAAACATCAGGCATGGTTTTACCATTCTCCCACCTGCTTATTGATTTACTTGTTACACCGAGTTTTTCCGCAAGTTGTGCTTGTGTTAGTTTTTGCTTTTTTCTACACTCAGCAATAAATCTTCCTATTTTATCTTGTTCCATAATAGCCTCTCCTTTCAAGATCTCATATCAATTATACAGTATTTGATATGGATGTACAGGACAGAAACTGAGAATTCGTCAAATTTTTATTTATCGTTCTGTTTTATCGCCGGTTTCGCATTTGTATTACAAAGACTCAGGGCAAAGCCCATACCCCTTAATGCTGTTTTTATCATATCATAAATCAGCAGAGAAAGCAAGAGTGATATTTTGTTCGCCGTAAAACGGGGGGCTCATTTAAGGAAATAACTCCCAAAATAAGTCGCCCCATATATTTCCTTAAATGAGCCAACCCCATATAACTCGGCATAAGCCGAATATCACTGCGAAGCAATATAACTCGCCGCCGGCGAATAAAACTGCCCAACTTTCTTGTGAGAAAAGTTGGGCATGAGCTATTTTTTTGATGAATTATATCGTTATGATACCAAGACCGCTGAGGACGGATGATACAAGAATGAGCACGATACAAACAGGCGCAATATATTTGATAACTACTGTGAAAAGCGTCTTTGCCTTAAATACTCCGCCGATCTCCGCTTCTTCAATGATCGCCTTGGGCTTTGTGATGTATCCGATGAAAATACAAGTGATAAGCGCAACGATTGGCATGATAACGCTGTTACTGATGAAGTCGAAGAATGTCAAAAAGTCCATTCCGATTATCTTTATACCGCCCCAGATGCCGTTACCGAGCGAGGAGGGAATGCCGAGCAAAATACTGATGCCGAGCACGAGGAAGCACGCAGGACGTCTGCCTATTTTAAACTTATCTGTAAAGATAGAAACGACAGTTTCCATAAGTGAAATTGACGATGTGAGTGCGGCAAAAAGTACAAGCAGGAAGAACAAAAGACCGATCACAGTTCCGCCCGTCATAGAATCGAACACCTTGGGAAGCGTTACAAACATAAGTCCGGGGCCTGCACCAAGTGATTCGGGTGTTCCGCCTGAAAAAGCGAACACACCGGGAATTACCATAAGACCTGCCAAAAATGCAATACCTGTGTCAAATATCTCAATTTGTCTTACCGATTCTTCAACACGTACATCTTTTTTCATATATGAGCCGTAAGTTATCATAATACCCATAGCAAGCGACATTGAATAGAAAAGCTGTCCCATTGCCGCAAGCACTGTTTTAACGGAAAACTTTGAAAAGTCGGGCTTTATGTAGTATATTACGCCTTCCCACGCACCGTCGATCGTCATTGTGTAAATTGCGATGAAAAGCGTCAGTACAACGAGCACGGGCATCATGATTTTACTTACCTTTTCGATACCCTTTTCAACACCGAATAAAACGACGATGGCTGTCAGTCCCAAGAAAAGGGCAAACCAGCCGATAGGCTCCCACACTCCGCCTATAAACGAACCAAAGTAACCGTCTGATGCCGCCGCGCTTCCGTTACCGCTTATGAACACAGTGAGGTATTTTATTACCCAACCGCCTATAACGCAGTAATAAGGTAAAATAATTATCGGAACCATTGATGCAAGGTAACCGGCAAATCCAAATCTTTTGTCAAGTGCTTTGAATGCACCTATGGCACTGAGCCCTGTTTTACGTCCGAGCGATATTTCGGCTGTCATCAGTGCAAAGCCGAATGTAACAGCAAGAACGATGTATGTCAGCAGGAATATACCTCCGCCGTACTGTGCGGCAAGATAAGGAAAACGCCATATGTTGCCGAGCCCTACAGCCGAGCCTGCCGCGGCAAGAATAAAGCCTATCTTGCCTGTGAAATTACTTCTGTTAGACACGAAAATTCTCCTTTTAATTTAAATTCTTCTTATTATTACATATTTCTTCGGAAAAGGCAATAGTTATTGAGAAAATTTTTAAAAAAATCATAATACCTCTTGACAAATGATACTATGTAGTGTATAGTATTATACATCAGGAGGTAATCGTATGGACATACAACTTAAACGAGGATACATTGAAATATGCGTGCTTGCTTCGATGTTCAAGGAAGAAACGTACGGATATAAGCTGATAAAGGATATTGAGCCGATAATGGACATTTCCGAATCAACCCTTTATCCGATACTTAAACGTCTGCAGTCATCGGGCTGTATCGTTTCCAGAAGTGCTGAGCATAACGGACGCCTTCGCAAATATTATGCGATAACAAACGAAGGACGGGAAAGAATAAAGGAATTTTTATCGGATTGGAACGATATTGAAAAAGTATATAACTATATAAGAGAGGAATCGAAAAATGGATAAAAGGGAGTTTTTGAAGGCTCTTGAATTGGCTTTACAGCCTATAGATAAAGAAGAAAGAGAGCAAACGCTTGCGTATTATGAGGAAATAATCGACGACAGATGCGACGGCGGAATGACGGAGGCTGAAGCCGTTTATTCCCTCGGAAGCATTGAGGAAATTACACGTCCCATTCTTGAAGATGCGGGAATTACCTCCGATACTGCCGAAAGTAATGAGAAAATGAGTATGTGGGATGCGGTAAAAATGCTTTTCATCGGCTTTTGCATCGTCTGCGCAAACATAATGGTGTGGCTTTATGATATTCCTTTGTGGATAAGCGGTATTTCCGTTATTATTTTCGGAATACCCGGTGTTATGACATATACGGCTGCTTATGTAGGTGTCGGGCTGTGTATGTGCGCTTGCGCACTTGCGCTTTGCGTGCCGATCGTAAGGTTTACAAAGTGGTCGTATGCACGTATTAAAGAGTACATTTTCAAGCTGAAGGCGTTTTTTGAAGATTTCGGAGGTAACAAGTAATGAAAAAGTCAACTATTGTTTTATTGGTCGCCCTTGCTATGTTTTTGTGCGGTGTCGGTCTTACCGTTTACGGCGTGACAGCTCAAAAGGATGTTACGGATATAACCTCTGTTGAGCCGATAGATGCAAAGGAAATAAAGAAAATTGACATTGACGTGCTTGCTTCGTCCGTTGAAATAAAGCCGTCGGATGACGATAAAATACATATAACATATAAAGATGCGGCATTCTGTAAATATATGCACACGGTCAAAAACGGTGAGCTTAAGATCGAATGTACAGACGTCATTCCCCATATTTCATTTGGTATTTCATTTAATGTAACAACATCAAGCAAGGTTATTTTGCTCGTGCCCGATTATATGACAGCGGACATTGATGTTGAGCTTGATGCCGGCTCGTTTTTGATGCAGAACGTGACCGCAGCGGGAAGTGTTGATGTTGAAAGCGATGCGGGTGCAATTAAGCTCGAAAACGTAAACGGAGTTAAAGCTTCCTTACATACCGATGTCGGAAGCATTAAAACAAAAAACTGTAGTTTTGATGCGTTCAATTCCGAATCCGATGTCGGAAACATAGATTTTGAAGACCTCGACAGCAAGAATATAGCCATAACAAACGATGTCGGCAACATAAACGGCACGCTTTGCGGAAAGATCGATGATTACACTATCGACTGCGACAAGGATATGGGTAAATGCAACATATCCGACAGAGTCGGCGGCGAGCGTATACTCAGAATAGAATCATCTGTCGGAAATGTAAACATCACGTTTGCCGAGTGATAATTGTAAACTTTTTAAAAGAAGTATTGACAAATCACGCCATTCGGGTATAATGGTCGTAAGTTAATAAAATGCGTTGATGAGAAGGAGTACGGAAAAAACTTCGGCACAGAGAGGGACGGGAGGTGCGACGTCCTGCGGAGCTTTTCGGAAGGTAGTCTCGGAGCGGCGGCAAGAACGGGCAAAGCCTCATTAGATGCCGACGGGTGCACAGCCGTAAAGACGTGCGGCGGCTTTTTGGCTGATTAAGGCATTTCGGTAACACCGAGGTGTGAAATTAGGTGGTAACACGGGAATCCCTCGTCCTAATACGGACGGGGGATTTTTAATTGTCGGGGAGATTCACGAATCTCCCGTATAAAATGAACGAAAATGGGGATTTCCCTGATTAATCAAACCGTGTAGGGGAGGATATTATCCTCCCGTGTTAAACGAACGATAATGTGTTTTGAAACGGGAGATTCGTGAATCTCCCCTACAACACCACCCGAATAAAACAAATAAAAACGGGATTCAAACGGGCGATTAATAATCGCCCCTACAATGTCACGTTGAATTAAATAAGATTAAACGCCTTCTCCAAGTCGATACGCAAAGCGTTTCGACAGGAGAAGGCATAACACCACACAAACGATAATTAATTGAAAGGATATACAAAATGAAAGAGATCGAAAAGACTTATGACCCGAGTAAGGTCGAGGAAAGACTTTACAAATCTTGGTGTGAGGGCGGTTACTTCACACCCGATGTAAATGACGGCAAGCCTGCATTTACGATAGTTATTCCGCCTCCAAACGTAACAGGACAGCTTCACATGGGACACGCCCTTGATGAAACGCTTCAGGATATTCTCATCCGTTACAAGAGAATGAAGGGCTTTTCCACCCTTTGGCTTCCCGGTACTGACCACGCAGGTATCGCAACACAGATAAAGGTTGAGGAATTTTTGAGAAAGAACGAGGGTCTTACACGTTATGACCTCGGACGTGAAAAATTCCTTGAAAGAGTATGGGATTGGAAGGCACAGTACGGCTCCACGATCATCCGCCAGCTTCAGAAGCTCGGTGCTTCCTGCGACTGGTCACGTCTGCGTTTTACAATGGACGAGGGACTTTCACGTGCCGTACGTGAGGTTTTCGTAAACCTTTACGATAAGGGACTCATTTACAGAGGCTACAGAATTATCAACTGGTGCCCTCACTGCCGTACGGCTTTGTCCGATGCCGAGGTTGAATATTCCGAGGATGCAGGCCATTTCTGGCACATCAGATATCCCGTTAAGGACAGTGACGAATATGTAACTATTGCTACAACACGTCCCGAAACACTTCTTGGTGATACTGCCGTTGCAGTTAACCCTGAGGATGAAAGATACACGCATCTTGTCGGCAAAACACTTATTTTGCCGCTTGTTAACAGAGAAATTCCCGTAATTGCCGACGAATATGTTGACAAGGAATTCGGTACAGGCTGTGTTAAGATAACACCTGCACACGACCCGAATGACTTTATGGTAGGTCAGCGCCATGAGCTTGAAATCATCAAGGTCATGAACGATGATGCAACGATAAATGAGCATGGCGGAAAATACGAAGGCCTTGACAGATACGAAGCACGTAAGCAGATCGTTGCCGATCTTGAAGCTGAGGGCTACCTCGTTAAGATCGAAGCACACAGCCACAACGTCGGTAAGTGCTACCGTTGCGGAAATACGGTTGAGCCTTTGACATCTGACCAGTGGTTCGTTAAGATGGGCCCGATGATACAGCCTGCAATTGACGTTGTCAAGGACGGCAGGATCAGCTATGAGCCTGACAGATTCAGCAAAATTTACATCAACTGGATGGAAAACCTCCATGACTGGTGTATTTCCCGTCAGCTCTGGTGGGGACACAGAATTCCTGCATTCTACTGCGAAAAGTGCGGTAAAATGACGGTTTCCAAGACTGATATAGACACTTGTCCCGAATGCGGCGGTGCTGTTCATCAGGATGAGGACGTGCTTGACACGTGGTTCTCCTCCGCACTCTGGCCGTTCTCAACACTCGGATGGCCCGATAAGACACCCGATCTTGCAAAATACTACCCGACAGACGTGCTTGTAACAGGCTACGATATTATCACGTTCTGGGTATCGAGAATGATATTCTCCGCTATGGAGCATATGAACGAAATTCCGTTCAAGCACGTATTCATTCACGGCCTTGTAAGAGATGCACAGGGCAGAAAAATGTCGAAATCTCTCGGAAACGGTATCGACCCGTTGATGATAATCGAAAAGTACGGCGCAGATGCGCTCCGCTTTGCGCTTGCTACAGGTAACTCACCCGGTAACGATATGCGTTTCTCGGATGAAAAGATCGAGGCTTCCCGTAACTTCTCCAATAAGATCTGGAATGCGGCACGATTCGTGCTTATGAATCTTGATATTGAAAAGATCGAGCTTCCCGATGAATCCGCACTCAGAATTGAAGACAAGTGGATACTTTCCAAGCTTAACAGACTTACAAAAGAGGTTTCCGCAAACATCGAGTCGTTTGAGCTCGGCGTTGCGCTTTCAAAGCTTTATGACTTCATCTGGGATAACTTCTGTGACTGGTACATCGAGCTTCTTAAGCCCCGCTTCAACGATAAGGGCAGTGATGATAACAAGGTTGCACAGAATGTTATTGCTTACGTTCTTTCATCAGCACTCAAGCTTTTGCATCCGTTCATGCCGTTCATCACAGAGGAGCTTTATCAGGCACTTCCGCACGATGTTGAAAGCATCATGATATCCGAATATCCCGAATACACACCCACACTTGACTTCCCTGAGGACGAAGCACGTATGCAGTCGCTTATCGCCGCAGTTAAGGCAGTAAGAAACAGACGTGCTGAAATGAATGTTCCTCCGTCAAAGAAGGCTACGGTATTCATAAAGAGTGAAAAGCACGATGCGTTCAATGAAACGACATCAGGCTTCTTCACAAGACTTGCATCGGCATCAGACGTTGTTTATATCGATGAATACAAGGGCGAGGATGCAGTTTCCATCATCACAGATGACTGTGCTATATACATTCCGCTTTCCGAGGTCGTTGACTTTGAAAAGGAAAAGGCACGTCTTGAAGGTGAGCTTGTAAAGACACAGGGCGAAATTGACCGCCTTGAAAAGAAGCTTTCAAATGAAGGCTTCGTTGCAAAAGCACCTGCCGCAGTTGTAGACGGTGAGCGTGCAAAGCTGAAAGCATATAAGGAAAAAGCAGAAAGCATTTCAGCAGAGATCGCAAAATACAATAAATAATCAAAAAATACGGGCGGCTCATTTTTTAATGAGCCGCCCGATATGTTTTTAGAGGTTACAACCGTTACATATTTTTTATTATTGCCAAAAGATTATTTAAATTCTCTGTGATGTCATTTTGTATATCAAGCTCATGATCGCACGCTCGTCTGTATAAAGGCAGGCGTTTTTTGTACATTTCTTCGAGTGCATTGTTGCCTTGTGAAAGCGGTCTGCCGTCTTTGGGAAGCGCCTTTATATCACGGTTCAAAAATATGACTGTGCTGTTATGGCGTAAGTAGCGTCGGTTTTCCTCTTTAAGCACCGCACCGCCGCCTGTGGCGATTATTTTGCCCTGCTTTATTGATGCTTCAAATACAGCATCGGATTCAATGCATCTGAAATATTCTTCTCCGTGATTTTTGAATATTTCGGGGATATTTCCGTATTTTTCTTCGATGATCGAATCTGTATCAATAAACTCACGTCCGAGCTTTTCTGAAAGAAGACGTCCGAGTGTGCTTTTACCGCATCCGGGCATGCCGACAAGAACGATATTTTTCACTTTTTCAAGCACTTGCTTTTCAGCTTGTATCATTTGCTCCTCGGTGTATGAACAACCTAAAAACTGTTCAGCCGCACGGAAGCCCTGACGGACAAGCATTGTCATGCCGCCGACAGCTTTAATGTTTCGTTTTTTGGCTTCAAGCACAAGGGCAGTGCTCAGGGGGTTGAATATAAGGTCGACAACGCCCTCGCAGCTCGGGAAAATATCAAGGTCAACGGGGCAGTCCTTTATTTTATCGGGAAACATTCCGACTGGTGTCGTATTTACAATGACGGAAGCATCGGAATGAAGAGAGAGATTTGAATAATTGTTTTCCCCGCTTCTTGAAATGTTGATTATTTCTTTTGCTCCGAGGTCTTCAAGGACTGCACGTGCGGTCAAAGACGAACCGCCCGTGCCGAGTATAAGCGCCTTTTTCCCCTCGGGGCAAATGTTGTTTTTCTCAAACATACAGCGAAGCCCGTAGTAGTCGGTATTATCGCCGTACAGCGTTCCGTCACATCTTTTGACGACCGTGTTTACAGCGCCTATGCGCTTTGCAAGGGGTGACATCTCATCACACAGTCTGAACGCTTCTGTTTTGTACGGTATTGTAACATTTATACCGTCAAACTCTCTTTTTTCAAAAAAGCTTTCTATGCACTCCGGCTCAAGCTCGCAAAGCTCATACGGAAGAGCGCCTGTTTTTGTGTGTATCAATGGCGACAGGCTGTGCACAAGACGTCTGCCGACAAGACCGTATTTCATAAAAGCTCCTTATCTTTTGCCGTTGTTGATTATATAGTCACGCCAGATAGAATAAATTTTTCCTTTGAAGTGGACACCGTCGCCTGAATATTCGGCTCTGAGATTGCCCGATTCATCGTCAAACGGTGTTGTTGTGTCAAGATAGAATACCGTTTCGTTATCTGCATACGTTGCAAGGCGTGCGTTGAGTGCATCTATATTTTCATTTCTGAACGGATTCGGCTTTCCTCCCGAACCGGGTGCTTCGGATTTTGATTTTGTAACGTGCATATTTGACTGGATGATAATTATCGCATTCGGCTGAAGCGCCTTGATAGTTGCGATTATCTGCTTATAGTTATTATCTATCCATGAAAGCGAATATCCGATCTCATTTATACCGAGCAAAATGTATATTTTGCCATATGTGTTTTTCTGCAAAAGCTGTGCAAGATTGTAGTTGCCCGTGCCTGTTTCGGACGGTGTATCGTTGAAGCACGTTTTTACAGTCATTGAGGTTCTGCCGAAATACGTTGCACCCTCTATTTTTGCATAGTTATAAAAGCCGACTGTGCGTGAGTCACCGATAAACAGCGCATCGTTAAAATAATTCGGGTCGTTCACCCTGTCGCCGGGTGTTACGGGATCTGACGGAGGTGTTGTTTCAGGGGGGGATGTTTGCACAGGCTTTGCCGTTTCCTCGGGTACATCATCGCTTACGGGAGGCTTCGTTACAGGCTTTTCGGTTTCCTGCGGTGCCTTTGTATCTTCAGACGGTGTTTTTGTGTCCTCAATAACAGGCGGTACGATGGTAGGCGCTGTAATTTCATCCTTCTTTGTTTCTTCGGGGATTATTATGCCGGGAGGCAGAGTGAATATATCGTTTTCGTCAAATTCATCAGGCTCCTCCATCTGACCGTTTTCGTCTGTCTGCGGATCCTTTTTGACATCATCCTCGGGTATCTGAAAGCCGTTTTGAATATACAGCATCACTGTCTTTATGGGATTTCCGGGCTTGACCGAAACAATAAGTCCCAAAACGATCGCCACAAGCGTTGTGAGCACGACCGCAACAATAAGCATGCCGTGAAGAAGTGTGTTTTCGTTTTTCTTTTTCATCAGTTACCTCCATCAGTAGTTAACGTACAGAAACGGGTTATTTTCACCTGTTGCCGCCAGATAGACAGCATACCAGAATATGCACAGCATAATGGGGATTATGATCACCTTGTATTTTTTCAGGTGTGTATATATCATTCTCGGAAGCGGTGTTGTAAACACTACACCGAGCGCCATGAGCTTACCGAGTCCCTTTGCATATCTTACCCAGTCATCGGCAAATACATATTCGGGTGTTTCGGTGAAAAGCGGGAACATTCTGCCAAGATATACCCAGATGCCCTCAAGCGTCGGCACCTTGAATATCATCCATGAAATGTAAATGAAAAATACCGTGTATATTCTCGACAGCACGTTATTATTAAGTATCGGCTTCATAAAGTCCTGTCTTTCAAGGGTTATAAGCAAAAACAAGAACATTCCCCATATGATATAGTTTATGCTGTCACCGTGCCAGATGCCTGTGAAAAGCCAGACGACAAACATATTTCTTACGGTTTTTGATTTACTGAGTCTGTTTCCGCCGAGCGGGAAATATACGTTTTCCTTAAACCAAGTGCCGAGGGTCATATGCCAACGGCGCCAGAACTCACCGACAGAGCGTGACATATACGGATGCGTAAAGTTGTCGGGTGTCATATAGCCGAGCATCATGCCGATGCCCTTTGACATAAGCGAATAGCCGTAAAAATCAAAGTAAAGCTGCAGAGTAAATGCAAGAACGCCGAGCCATGCAAGCGGTGTTGATATCGAGTCATACCCGATCGTTTCCACACCGTTCCAGACAGCCGCAAGCTGGTTTGCAAATACCGTTTTAAGTCCCAAGCCGAGAATAAACTCATAAAGTCCTTCGTTGACCTTAGCCACCGTTACCGTGCGGCGCTTGAGCGCAGGACGGAAATCGGAATACGTCTGTATCGGCCCCATGGTTACCTGAGGGAAAAGCGTAATATACGCACCGAAATCAATGAGTGATAATTCCGCCTTTACCTTTCCCGAATAAACCTGATGTAAATACGATATGCATTTGAAAATATAAAAGCTGAACCCCAGCGGCAATACAACACGCAAGGATGTAAGTGTATCAGGCAGCGAAGCGCTGAACATATTAACCGCAGGGGTGAAATATTTAAATGTCAGAAGTGCCGCGGCATTTGCCGTTATACTTACAATAAAAACACCTGTTTTCAAATGTCCGCGGAATACGTTCATCAAGATGGCTGAAAAATAGTTTGCAAAAACCGAGATAATAAGCCAGAACATGGCATGCCATTCTCCGCCCGAAGCGAGATAGTAAAATACAATACTTCCGAAAAAGAGAACTGCATTTTTAAATTTCGGTTGGGAAATTCCGTGTATCAGAACAAATAACGGAAGAAATATAAAAATAAACTCTAAACTGCAAAAATTCACGCTAAACTCCAAATAATATCATCAATTTTGCATTATACCACATCTTTTTCCGATTTACAATTAAAATTATTACTATTTTTTATTAATAAATACAGTTTTAAAAAACAAATAACATTTTATACATCACAAGGGTAAAAAAATTTTGTATAATAAATATAATGATCTACAGGAGGATGAGCCGTGGCAAGCGAAAGAATAATTGCGGATGCGATAATGTCGCCCGTGTTGCGTGATTTCAGATCATATAAGCTGACAAGCCAGAACAGAACACCGAAAACGGTTGACGAATACATATGCGACCTTCGCATTTTCTTTAAATTTATCATCGCAAACAGAGAGGATCTTCCCGTGCTTGGAGATGATTTTGAAAAAATTTCCCTTTCACGTGTCACCGCAGAGTTTGTTGACGGTGTACAGACGGGCGAAATATACGATTACCAGCTTTACATGCGAAACGACAGAGGGATTTCCGCACGCAGTCTTGCACGCAAAATGTCGGCTGTAAAATCGCTTTATAAATATGCCACGGTCGCCGTGCATATCTGCAAAAACAATCCCGCAAAGGATATTGAGGGTGCGTTTATCAGAAATTCATCTCCTAAATTTTTGACGCTTGAAGAAAGCTCGCATCTGCTTGACACGATAAGCTCTGATAAAAAATCTTGTACACGGCTTCGTGATTATGCAATAATTCTTTTGTTTTTAAACACAGGTCTTCGACTCTCGGAGCTTGTGATGATAAACATTGAAGACTTTGACCGTGAAATGACACGTATAAATGTCATCGGTAAGGGCAGAAAAGAACGTGTTGTTTACATAAATCCCGCTTGTAAAAACGCAATCGTCGAATATCTTGAAGAAAGACGAAGTGTTCAGTGTGTGGAGAAAGGCAAGCATCCCTTGTTTTTATCAACGAGAGAAAAAAGAATATCGAACAATGCTGTACAGAAGCGTGTGGAAAAATACCTGACGGATGCCGGATTTGACTATAAGAACCTGTCCACACACAAGCTGCGCCATACGGCGGCAACGCTTATGTACCGTGAGGGTGGAGTTGACGTGCGTGTGCTTCAGGAGATACTCGGGCATGAACAGCTCAACACAACGCAGATATACACACACGTTGTAAATGAGGATATAGAGCGTGCAACGATGCAAAATCCCTTATCGAGATATACACCGAAAAAGGTTGAAACGGAATGATTCATCTGTACATCACAATGTTTTCACAATAACGGTATAAAATTACGGAATAAAGCTAAAGGGAGGACATTATGTATAAGCTGCTTATAGTTGACGATGAAGAGAAAATACGTGAATTTATAAAAAAATATGCCGTGTTTGAGGGGTATGAAACGGAGGAAGCCTCCGACGGAATGGAAGCGGTCGAAAAGTGCAGACGCTCCGATTTCGACCTTATAATCATGGATATTATGATGCCTTTTTTAGACGGCTTTTCAGCCGCAAAGGAAATACGCAAAACGAAAAGCACCCCTATCATAATGCTTTCGGCAAGGGGTGAGGAATATGATAAGATCCACGGCTTCGAGGTCGGGGCTGACGATTATGTTGTAAAGCCCTTTTCCCCGAAGGAGCTTATGATGCGTGTGGGTGCTGTCATAAACAGAACGAAAAAAGCCACAAGTGAGGACGTGCGTGAGGTGTTTACACACGGCGCACTTACCGTTGATTTTACAGGCAGGTTAGTTTATATAGACGGTAAAAAGGTCGATATGACACCGAAGGAATATGACCTGCTTTTCTACCTTGTCAGAAACCGAGGCATCGCCTTGACACGTGAAAAGCTTATCACGTCCGTCTGGGGATACGATTTTTACGGAGATGACAGAACGCTCGACACACACATAAAGCTTTTGAGGAAAAGCCTTGGGGAGTATGCAAAGCTGATAGTTACGCTGCGCGGTGTCGGCTACCGCTTTGAGGGCTGATATGAAAAGTACGTCACAGCACAAAGCACGGGCAAGCATCAAAACAAAAACCGTTATTTATACGTCTGTTTTTGCCGCACTTTTACTTGTCGTTGTGTGGATATTTCAAGTTATTTTGCTTGATTTCTTTTATGAAAGGGCTGTCAACCGTGAAATTATCAAAACGGCTGAAACAGCTGAAAAAAATATAGATAACAGTGATATAAAAGAGTTTACCGAATCGCTTTCGGAGCGCACGCAAACGGATATAAAGCTCGTTTTTGTGAACAACGAAACGGAGGAGTACATACAATCCGTATCGCGCGGAAGCATACTCAACAATAACGGCATCGTTAAATATTATATGGACATGGCGAATGAATCGGGCGGAGAATATTTTTCACGTCACATTGAGGCGGTAAAAACACCTTCGGAAAATAAAAAGCCGCCGTTTGACGCACCGCCTTCCGATAAAGGCGGTAAAAAACCGAATGACACGGTTTATGAATCGGAAAGCCTTATATATTGCTTACAGTCGCAGACAAAAAGCGGACGTGATGCTTATATAATCGTAAGCTGTGAGCTTACACCGGTCGATGCAACGGTCGAAACGATTAAAAGCCAGCTTATCGTAATAAGCATTTTGTTTATAATAATTGCCGCACTTATGGGTGCGTTTATCGCCGATAAGCTGTCCTCGCCCATCATCGCAATAAACAGATCCGCCAAAAAGCTGGCGCACGGCAACTATTCCGCTGATTTTGAAGGCGGCGGATTCAAGGAAACGAAGGAGCTTTCAGACACACTGAATTATGCGGCTGAGGAGCTTTCAAAGGTTGACACTCTCCGCCGTGAATTTATCGCAAATGTTTCCCATGACTTGAAAACACCCTTGACGATGATAAGAGGATATGCAGAGCTTATGCGTGACATTCCCGATGAAAACACCCCCGAAAACATACAGCTTATCATTGATGAGGCGGAGCATTTACACACGCTTGTCAACGATATTCTTTCGCTTTCAAAAACAGAATCGGGAATGGATTCTTTAAATCTTGAGGTGTGCGACATAACACAGCTTGTATCCGACATTGTTTCAAGATATTCAAAGATGAAGGGCGCTGACGGCTTTTATATAGCTTTTGAGTATGATGAGCACATATCTCTTTCATTCGATGCGCTTAAGATCTCGCAGGTAATATACAATCTTATAAACAATGCAATAAATTATTCCGGGGACGACAAGCGTGTGACACTCGTGCAAAAAAGGACACAAAACGGTGTGCGCATTGAGGTCATTGACACAGGCCTCGGTATATCGGAAGAAAATATAGCCCACATCTGGGACAGATATTATAAGGAAAACAAGGCTCACAAAAGGGCACAGGTCGGAACGGGACTCGGTCTTTCGATAGTGAAAGGCATAATTGAGCTTCACGGCGGTAAATACGGTGTTATCAGCCGTGAGGGTGTCGGCTCGGTCTTTTGGTTTGAGCTTGAAAACAGGATATGAACAAAAAAGAAAAAGCCGCACTTTGTGTGGCAAAACTAAAGGAAATATACCCCGAAGCGCTTTGTGCGCTTGAATCGGGCGGCGATCCTTGGAAGCTTCTCGTAATGGGCAGATTGTCGGCACAATGCACGGATGCAAGGGTGAATGAAGTCTGCAAACAGCTTTTTAAAGAAATACCCGACATAAATGCAATGGCAAATGCGGAGCTTTCGCAGATAGAGCGACTGATCTTTTCCTGCGGACTTTACAAAACGAAGGCACAAAGCCTTAAAGGTATGGCTGAAAGGATCGTAAATGAGTATAACGGGCGTGTTCCCGATACGATGGAGGAGCTTTTAACGCTGCCGGGTGTCGGACGGAAGATCGCCAATCTCATTTTAGGAGATGTGTACGGAAAGCCTGCAATAGTTTCCGACACACACTGTATAAGAATAAGCGCAAGGCTCGGCTTTTGTCCGCCTAAATCCTCCCCCGAAAAGACGGAAAAGATACTGAAGGAGCTGGTCGAGCCGTCTGAGCAGTCCGATTTCTGCCACAGAATAGTGCAGTTCGGACGTGATACGTGCTCCGCACGCTCTCCTGCTTGCGGCGGCTGTCCGCTTGCGGAGCTTTGCGATACAAATTTAAAGAACAAGGAATCATAATATGGCTTATACTGTCGGAATCTGCACGCTTGGATGCCGTGTGAATCAGTACGAATCCTCAGCACTTGCAAGACTGTTTGAAAATGAGGGATTTGAAGTAAGATCATTTGATGAGGTGTGCGACGCTTACATAATAAATACCTGCACGGTGACAGCCGAAAGTGACAGGAAATCACGTCAGACAGTCCGACGTGCGCTATCGCACGGTGCGGCAGTCGCCGTGTGCGGATGCTCATCCCAGCTTAATGCACAGGTGTTTTATGACCTCGGCGCACATTACGTCGCAGGTACACGGAATAAGCTTTCCGTGCTTGAATTTATCAAGGAAAATATCGGGAAAGTCCCCGAAAGAAAAATAAATGCCCCATCCCCGTCAAGCCTTCCTTATGAAAGCATGAACGGCATCTCGACGGAAAGAACGAGGGCGTATATCAAAATTCAGGACGGCTGTAACGGTGCGTGTACGTACTGTGCCATCAAAAACGCACGCGGATGCTCCGTTTCAAGAAAGGAAGAAGATATTCTTTCAGAGGTGAAAACGCTTGTCGGTGAAGGCTTTTGCGAATTTGTGCTGACGGGTATTGAAACGTCATCCTATGACGATTTGCCGTCACTTATTGAAAAGGTGTCAAAAATAAACGGCGTCCGCCGTATAAGACTCGGCTCTCTTGATCCTTCATTTTTGCGTCCAGATGTGTCGGATAAGCTTCTTTCGTGCGAAAAGCTCTGTCCGCATTTTCATCTTTCCGTGCAAAGCGGAAGCGACAGAATACTTGCACTTATGAAGCGCCGATATAATTCCTCAATTTTAAAGCGCAATATTGACCATATACTGTCATTAAACACCGATTTCAGATTCAGCTGTGATATGATCGCAGGTTTTCCGACGGAAACAAAGCAGGACCTTGAAGATACCGCAAGCATTTTGCGTGAGTATCCCTTTGTCCACGCACATATTTTTCCGTATTCCGAAAGGGCAGGCACACCTGCCGCCGAAATGAACGGAATGCTTCCGAAGTCGGAAAGAAAAGCCAATGCGGAATATCTTGATAAAATAAGCTGTGAGAAGGCATTTTCACTCATGTCCTCTGCCGTCAATGATAAAAAAGAGCTTTCTGTGCTGTTTGAAACGTACAAAAACGGAATTCTGTGCGGTCATGCCGAAGACTTTACTGAGGTGTTCATGTGCGCAGATGAATCATTGAAGGGTAAGATAGTGACTGTCACAGCCGATAATATCAAAGACGGCAAGCTGTTTTGCACCATATAATGTGACATGATAAAAAACGACAGATTTTTCTCTGTTGTCTTTAACAGAGAATTGGCAGACACAAAAATTTCGGCAGAGAGATTGTTTCCTCTGCCGATTTGTGTTATAATGGTATGGGTGATGGAAATGAATAATGGACAAGAATTACCTAAACGAAAAAAGAACCGTTTGGAAAATTATGATTATAGCTCCTGCGGTGCATATTTTATTACAATATGCACATCAGAGAGAAAAAATTATTTTTGGAAAAATGTAGGGGCGATCATTGATCGCCCGCAAAATGTTGAATTATCGCTATATGGAAAAATGGTCGATCAGGCAATACAAAATATTCCTTCTGCCTATCCTGCGTTGTCGCTTGAAAGCTATGTGATTATGCCTAATCATATTCACCTTTTATTAAGAGTTTGTGCCGACGAATACGGGCGACCACTGGTCGCCCCTACAATGTCACGGGTGGTAAAACAACTCAAAGGAATCGTGTCCAAACAAGCGAAAATAAGCATCTGGCAAAAATCATTCCACGATCACATTATTCGAAATTCCAAGGATTATGAAGAACATTTACGGTATATATACGAAAACCCTATGCGTTGGTACTACGACGAATTATATGCAGAAGAATAGGGGGATGGATGTTGCCTTTTGTAATACAAAGGTAACACTTGCGATAAAAACATTCAGTTTGTGAAAGGAGTTGTTTATGACAAGAGGAAATGTATTAGCCTCTCTGCTATACCGAACAGCAGTTGGGTTGAAAAACTCGAATTTCAACAAATTCAGGTGGAAACATAATCGGGATAAACTTGTTTCCTCACTTTCCGCAATGCAATTTCTAACCGGTTGCATTGGTTTAAAAAACATATCTCTTTCACAGGCGGAAGTAATTCTTTCTATATTGCGTGTTACATATGGTTACGATACCGAATAATTTTCGGACGCATTAAAAGAGGCTTCTGCTGAGTCAGATTATTCCATCGAATACGAAGCTTTGCTTTTTCAAATGCATTCCATCCTATCTGAATGTATCAATAGCATAGTTCAAACACGAAAATACAACATTGAAACTTTTAGCCGATATATAAAAGCTTTTCATAATTTTCCAAGAGCTTTTTTGCCACTTGCGGATAGATCTAAGATTTCTCCTGAAGATGCGATAGCATACTCAAAATCATATTTAAAACTTGATTAAAAGATACCCCCGACAGATCTAAAAATCTGTCGGGGTTTTATCATATATCTTTCCGTTTGATTTTTTTCACTGACGGTAAAATGAATACAGCGGCAGCACAGCAAACGAGTAATGTCGGGAAAAGGTTCGGGTGCTTTGTGAAAAATGTCAGGTCGTCCCGCATGGGGAGCTCTGCGCAGATCGTGCCTGTTGTTAACAGCTCAAGCTTTGCAAGAACCTCGCCTCTCGGCGTGATGAATGAGGTAAGCCCTGTATTTGCCGCACGCACAACACACCGCCTGTTTTCGACAGCACGGAGGATGGCGTGACCGTTATGCTCATATATTGCGGCGGAATCCGCAAACCATGAATCATTTGTGGAAACAGCAAGCATTTCAGCACCGTTTTGCACGCTTTCGGCAGCCAACAGCTCAAATATAGAGTCGAAGCAGATAACAGAGCCCACCTTGCCCTTTCCTGTGTCAAAAACTGCGGCACTGTCACCTGCGGTAAGGTCATTTGCCATATAGTTTATTTCGTTCAAAAGCGGTATAGCCTTTTCTAAAAATGCACGGAACGGCAGAAATTCACCAAACGGAACGAGGTGGCGTTTGTCGTAAACCGTCTGCGAGATATCGCCGTCAGGCGTGAACATGAACATTGAGTTGTATGAGTCGCTTTTCGTTTCACGGAACGCACCGAGCAATATGACAGCCCCCGTTTGCTTTGAGGCATTTGCAAATCTTTCGGCAACAGATGTAAAATAATTGATGTTTATCGGTATTGCCGTTTCTGGCGTTATTATTATATCGGGCTTTGAACGCTCGGCTTCCTCGTAAATAAGCTCAAGGTATTTTTCCACCTCGTGTAAAAATGCACCGTCTGCCTTTTCCGTTGACGAAACATTACCCTGAATTGCGCTTATTTTTACCGTTTCGGTAGGCTCGGAAAACAGGTCGCTGTAGTAAAGCACAACTCCCGAAACAGAGTTTGCGAAAATAAGGCATGATGCGCAAAGCATGCAGATCAGAGAATTTCTTTTACTGTCATTGTAATGTATTACTGCATAAGCAATACTTGATGCGAAAAACACGATTATAAATGAAATGAAAAACGAGCCGAGTATACTTGCACTCTGAATATAAAATATTGATGACTGCTGTGTTAAGGCAAGTCTTGCCCACGGAACAGCCATGAATGTTTTGGAGTTGAGCCATTCTGTAAGACACCATATACAGCTTATGAATAAAGGCGACAAGGCATCCGCCCCGCGTGAAAACAGCTTTGCGTAAAAGCGCATGAAGACAGGTATAAACGAAAATAAAACCGTCATTAAAAGCGCAACGCCGAAAACGGCAAGCAGTATGTAAAGGATGCTTTCGGTCTTTGAAAAGCCGAGAAAGTCAAGCGGATACTGATAAATAAACCAGTGAAATACGGCGATGTAATAAGGGTAGAAAAATGCAAATCCGTATAAATACATCTTTCCTGCACCTACCTCGGGTGCTTTTTTGAATATAACGTAGAAAAACGGGATAAGCGAAAGGTAAATTACGTATGGTATATTGTAAACAGCATACGCCATTCCGCTTACAGCACCGCTTAAAATAAGCAAAAGGACATTCATTTGAAGCTCTCCAGAAAATATATGTTCTCTTTTTTGACCGTGAATTCACGTCCGTCAAGATATGAAAGGGCATTTTCCTCACCGCTTGGCAAAAACTTCAGCTTGTAGGAATAAAGCGCCTGATGCTTATATCCCTTTTTTCTGTCATCCTTGTTTGTGCCGTATTTGCCCTCACCCAAAAGAGGGAAGCCGATGTGCGCCATGTGCGCACGTATCTGATGCGTTTTTCCCGTGATGAGGTTGACTTCAAGAAGCGAAAGTCCGTCTTTGTACTTTTTGACGGTGTATTCAGTTACTATCTTCATTCTGCCTCTGCCGGGAGTATCGTAAACGAAAGCCTGTCCCTTCGTTGAATCCTTGAAAAGATAAGCTGTAAGAGTTGCATGTTCCTTTGACGGCTTGCCGTGTACGGCACACAGATACCTTTTTTCAAGGCTTCTGTTTTTGATCTTGTCATTCATTATTCGGAGCGCTTCGGCGTTTTTCGCCGCAATTACGATACCGCCCGTGTTGCGGTCGATCCTGTTGCAGAGGGCAGGGGCGAATGATAACTCGTTTTCGGGATTATATTCACCCTTTTTGTAAAGATACGCTTTTATCTCGTCAATAAGCGTCGGTAAATTTTCATCCTCACCGGAATGGGCAAGCAGTCCCGGCTTTTTATCGGCAAGAATGATATTTTCGTCCTCGTAAACTATCTCAATATTGCCCTTGAGATTTTTCCAAAGCTCGTCCTTTTTAGGAGGATTTGTGAACTCTTCGCTTATAAAACACTGAAGCGTGTCACCCTCGGTAAGCCTGTAATTAAGCTCCGTGCGTTTGCGGTTTACCTTTATTTTTTTTGTTCTTATGTATTTGTAAAGAAGGGAGCTCGGCATAGTGGGAAAGACCTTCAGCAAAAAGGCATCAAGCCTTTTTCCCGCATCGTTTTTGCCTATTGTAAACTCTGTCATTATATTTTCCTCTTTTATCTGTTCTGCCTTAAAACTTCAAAGGCAAGTATGCCTGCGGCGGAGGCGGCTGAAAGCGACTGCATAAATTCACGTCCGTAGTCAAGACGCACGACCGTGTCGGCATCCTGTAAAAGATTTGCCGAAATACCTCTTTTTTCACCGCCGACAATAAGCAAAAGCGGCTTTTTAAGATCCGCATCGTATGCGCTTACCGAATCCCTGATGCCGGCACAAACTACTTTGTATCCCTTTTCTTTGAATATACTTATCATTTTGTCGTTTGATACAAACAAAGGACATCTTTCCGATGCTCCTGCCGAGGCACGGCAAACGGTAGCTGAAGCTGTCATCCAGTTTCTGGGGGACAGTATTACGCCGTCGGCACCCGAGGCATAAATTGAGCGCAAGGCATACCCAAAATTATAAGGGTCCTCAATGCCCTCAATGTAAACGTAAAAACCGCCGTTTTTTATGTCATCTTTCGTTATTTCTTCAATTTTTCTGTCCGTGCAGTACGCAATAACACCGCCGTGAGTCGTGCCGACGGTAAGTGAGTCAAGTGTCTTTTCATCTGTAAGCTCAATATCAAAGCCGTGTACGTCGGACATGGCACGAAGATAGTCATACTGCTTTTTCTTTGATCTTATCTTTTCTTTATCAAACAGAACCTTTGTTATTTTTCTGCACTTTATTTCGGAGTTTATGACGGCTGATATCGACACCATTCCCTCGAAAATAAATTCTTCCTTGTCAAAAATCTTTTCTTTCATTTCAGTTACCGAATATTCTTATTGCATCGAAAACGCTTTTTACTTTTATTATCTCGATGTCTTTTATTTCTTTAAGCTCCTCGGAGTTCAAGGCAGGGACCATAACACGGCGAAAGCCGAGACGGGCACATTCCTTTACACGCATAACGGCACCGCTGACAGCACGAAGCTCACCTGAAAGTCCAAGCTCGCCCATAACGGCAATATCGTCGGGTACAGGTATGTCTTTAATGCTTGAGATAAGGGCAAGTGCTAAGGCGAGGTCAGCCGCAGGCTCGTCTATGCGAAGACCGCCGATGACGTTTATGTAAGCATCGAATGACGAAAAACGAAGCCCGAGCCGCTTTTCAAGCACGGCGATTATAAGACACGCACGGTTTGTGTCATATCCGCTTGATGTTCGCTTCGGGGAGGGGAAATATGTCGTTGTGACAAGTGCCTGTATCTCGGCAAGAAGCGGACGGCTGCCCTCGACCATGCAAACGGTGCAGTTGCCCGAAACACCGACGGGCCTTCCCGATAACAGCATTTCCGATGGGTTGGGCACTTCGCACAGACCCTTGTCCGTCATTTCAAAAACACCTATTTCGTTTGTTGAACCGAAGCGGTTTTTGGCGGCTCTGATAACACGCACTGACTGACGGCGTTCACCTTCAAAATATAAAACGGCATCGACCATGTGCTCAAGCACCTTCGGACCTGCTATTGCACCCTCTTTGTTGACATGGCCGACAAGTATCATTGAAATACCTTCGCTTTTAGCCTTGTTGATGAAGCACATAGCACCCTCACGCACTTGCGAAACAGAGCCGGGGGCGGAATTTATCCTGTCAAGATACATCGTCTGTATTGAGTCGATGATAACAACGGCAGGCTTTATTTTGTCTATATGGGTAAGTATTTTTTCAACATTTGCTTCGGTCAGGACGTAAAGATTGTCGTAATTTGCCGAAAGACGGTTTGCACGGAGCTTTATCTGCCCCCTTGATTCCTCACCTGATACATATAAAACGGGACGTCCTTCCCCGACAGTACTGCTTATCTGTAAAAGCAGGGTGGATTTACCTATGCCGGGCTCGCCGCACAAAAGCACGGCAGAGCCGTCAACAAGCCCCCCTCCGAGTACACGGTTAAGCTCTCCGCATCCCGTATCTGAACGGAGGTATTCTTCGTTATCGGAGGCGTTCAAAAGCACAGGTTCATCGTCGCCGAAGGCTAAAAGCCTTTTGCCCGCACTTTTTTTATCTTCTTCTACAGCTGTATGCTCCTCCATCGTGTTCCACTGCCCGCAGGAGGGGCATTTTCCGAGCCACTTTGCACTTGTGTACCCGCATTCCGAGCATATAAACTGTGTTGTTTTTTTCATATTTATTCTCCCTGTGCCGTTTGTACGGCAAGAAATTTTACTATTCCCGCAGTTATGGCGCATGCCAGCTGCTTTTGGTATGACTGTTCTGTGAGCTTCACGGCTTCATTATCGTTTGAAAGAAAACCGCATTCGGTTAAAACGGCGGGGCAGTTGATATTGTCGAGTATGTAAATGCTTGAGGTTGCCTTTTTTATCTGCCTTGTGTTTTCGGGCTGGAGATTCTCACATACAGATGACTGTATAAGCTCTGCCAAAACTTGCGAGGACGGATCGTTTTTCGAATAATATACCTGTGTGCCCGAATATTTTTTCTGCGGAAACTTGTTCTGATGTATGCTGACAAAAACGCAGTTATCGTATTGCTTTGATGCAAGAACACGGTTTTTCAAGTCATGCATCTTTTTGTGCGATGAAGCACCGCCGTCGAGCATTATATCATCATATCTCGTCATTTCGCACCTGATGCCGAGCGTTTTTAAAACGGCATACAGCTTTTGCGAAATATCAAGATTGATATTTTTTTCAAGTATGCCCGAATCGGATGAGGCACCTCCGTCAGCACCGCCGTGCCCGGGATCGATAAGTACGCACACACCGTTTGTCACATCACATTCTTTGATGAGCCCGATCACAGCCTGCGAAGATACAGGCGCACCTGAGGACTGCATGAACACGTAAAACACGAAGATCAGGCAAAGCCCGAAGCCGAGCAGTTTGATTGCAAACCCGTAATTTTTCATATATTCTCCGTTTCTTTTTTTGTAGATTATATGAAACGGAGCCATTATATTATGCTTTTATCTATTATAAACATCTATTTTTATTTTTTCAATAGATTTTCTTTAAATTTCGGCAAAAAGGTTTGCATCGTTTCATAGGGCGGCACAATTCACGCAAGCGTGAATTCAACGGCGCGCACAGACAGTATAAATATGCATTGCTTGCTATATATGCGCACCGCCTGTTTCGCATATGCGAAACGTGCCGCCCCCCGAATAACAAACCCGTTTGTGTTTATTTCATTCGGGGTGAATTGTAGGGACGTTCATTGAACGTCCGTTTTTTGATTTGCGGTTGTTTACAGGCGATCAATGATCGCACCTACAAGATTTGATTAATTGGACGAAAACCATTTTAGCTCATTTCATTCGAGGTGTTTTGTAGGGCGACGGCTTGCTGCCGCTGTTTGTAACCCATTTTTGTTCATATTTAAAAATTAACAAAATATCACAAAATTCTGTGTTAAACTGTTTTGAAATGATGTGATTTACCCATTGGATGGCTGTTAAAAAATGTAAAATTGATAAAATTTCAGAAAAATAACACGTACGGTGTGAAAATTAACAATAAAGTTCACACGAAAAAATGCTATTTAACAAAATATTTCACTTAATTATTAATGTTTTTTTACATTACTGACTTGACAAAAATGCATATATGTTATATCATTATGATGATTGAAAAAATATCGGCACATAAAATTGTGTTTTAATAAACAGGAGGAACAGTTATGGCAACACCAGTACAAATGCCCAACGTGGGTATTTCGGTTGAAAGTTGTATTTTGACCGAATGGCACAAGAAAAAAGGCGACACCGTAAACGAAGGTGACGTGCTTTTCACTTACGAAACAGACAAGACCACAACAGATGAAAAGGCGACCGCTTCAGGTACTCTTATCGAAGTATTCTTCGAAGAGGGTGAAGAGATCCCCGTAATGACAAACATCGCTGTCATCGGTAACCCCGGTGAATCCACAGCAGAATTTGCTCCCGCAGGCGCAGCTGAAGAAGAAGCACCTGCAGCAGCTGAAGCTGTAGCAGCAGCACCCGTAGCAGCAGCACCCGCAGCAGCGGCTGTTCAGACAGAAGCTCCTACAGGCTTTGTTAAGGCTTCTCCCAGAGCAAAGGCTTTCGCACAGAAATCAGGCGTTGATTACAGATACGCAGTTCCCACAGGCGCTGAAGGCAGAATCACAGAGGCTGACGTCCGTGCTATGATCGCAAACGGTCCTACACCCACATATGCGGCTCAGGGCGCATTCGACGGTGCGGCAGGCACAGGTCTCGGCGGCAAGTTCTCCGTTGGCGACATCGGTGCTGCAGCTGTTGCAGAAGCACCTGCGGCAGCAGTTGAAGCGGCTCCCGCTTACACAGATGAAAAGATGTCAGGTATCCGCCGTGCTATTGCAAAGAACATGATGAACTCCCTTGCAACAACAGCACAGCTTACAAATACAGCATCCTTCGATGCTACAGAGATCATGGGCTTCAGAAAGAAGCTCAAGGCAGGAGCAGAAGCTCTCGGTCTTCCCAACATCACACTCAACGATATCATCATCTATGCTGTATCCAGAGTTCTTGCTAAGCCCGAGCATTCACTTCTCAACGCTCACCTTCTCGAAGGCGACGTGCTCCGCAAGTTCAGCGGTGTTCACATCGGTATCGCTGTAGATACAGAACGCGGACTTATGGTTCCCACGATCATGAACGCAGACAAGAAGTCACTTGCTGAGATCTCCAAGGAAGCTAAGGAACTCGCAAAGGCTGCTCAGTCCGGCTCTATCGCTCCCGATAAGCTCAAGGGCGCATCCTTCACGATCTCCAACCTCGGCTCATTCGGCATCGAAAGCTTCACACCCGTTATCAATCCCCCCCAGACAGGTATCCTCGGCGTAAATACAATTATGACCAGAGTTAAGGAAGTTAACGGCGAGCTCAAGGCTTACAGCGCAATGCCCTTGTCACTCACATACGACCACAGAGCAGTTGACGGCGCACCCGCTTCCAAGTTCCTTAAGGACCTCTGTGCATCCCTTGAAAACTTCTCCATCCTTCTTTCCAAATAAGAGGTGAATAAAATGGAAATGTTTGATCTTATAATCCTCGGCGGCGGCCCCGCAGGCTATAATGCGGCACTTAAAGCAGGCCACGCAGGACTCAAAACAGTTATTATTGAAAAAAGAGCACTCGGCGGTGTTTGCCTCAACGAAGGATGTATCCCTTCCAAGGCGCTCCTTTACTCCGCTAAGGTGTATGACTACACAAAGCATGCATCCCAGTACGGTGTTACGGTAACAGGTTCTTCTATCGATCAGAAGGCTGTTGTTGCACGTAAGAACAAGGTCGTAAAGACACTTGTAGGCGGTATCGGCATGCAGGAAAAGGCTGCAGGCGTTAAGGTTGTTTACGCTGAAGCTATGATCGAAGGCAAGGATTCCGAAGGCTTTAAGGTTAAAGCAGGCGACGAAGTTTACTGCGGTAAGCAGATGCTTCTTGCAACAGGATCTATGCCCGTTATCCCCCCGATCCCCGGTCTTCGCGAAGGCGTTGAAACAGGCTTTGTTATGACTAACAGAGAAGTTCTCGACCTTGAAGAAATTCCGAAGGAAATGGTAGTTATCGGCGGCGGCGTTATCGGTCTTGAAATGGCTTCCTACTACAACTCCGTAGGCGCACACGTAACAGTTATCGAAATGCTCGACCATATCGCAGGTCCTACAGATGCGGATATCGCAAAGATCCTTCTCGGCAACTATCAGAAGAAGGGTATCGACTTCTGCCTCAAGTGCGCAGTCAAGAGCCTTTCAGCTGATTCGGTAACATACGAAAACGAAAAGGGTGAGCTTGTAACAGTCAAGGCGGACAAGGTTCTTTGTTCCATCGGCCGCCGTGCGGTTACAACAGGCTACGGTCTTGAAAACCTCAACGTATACATGGAAAGAGGCGCAGTAAAGACTGACGAGCAGATGAAGACAAATATCCCCGGCCTTTATGCCGCAGGTGATATCAACGGTGTATCAATGCTCGCTCACACAGCTTACCGCGAAGGTGAAGTTGCTATCAACAACATCCTCGGTAAGAAGGACAGAATGAGATACAACGCTATCCCCTCCGTTATCTACACAAACCCCGAAGTAGGTGCTGTAGGTGAAACAGAGGCATCCGCTAAGGCTAAGGGCTACGACGTTGAAGTTGTTAACCTTACAATGAACTACAGCGGACGTTACGTTGCTGAAAACGAAGGCGGAAACGGTATCGTTAAGGTCATCGTTGACAAGAAGTACAACCGTGTTCTCGGTGTTCACATGATCGCAAATTATGCTTCCGAAATCATATACGGCGCAGCTATGATGGTTGAAACGGAAATGACACTTGATTCACTCAAGGAGATCGTATTCCCCCATCCCACAGTATGCGAAGTTATCAGAGAAGCTTTGTTTGAAGTAAAATAATTTATAATTAATAATATAGGAGAATAAAAACTATGCCTAAGTCAATGTTTGTAGACCCTAAAGAGAGCTTTAAAAAGCGCACAGTGACATTTGAAGATATTCCCGTATGCGAATACGACAAGACAGTTGCTGATGAAAAGGACAACTACTCCAAGGAAGACTTTATCGGTATGTATGCCGATATGGTTGCTATCAGAGAATTTGAAGAAATGCTTATGGATATCAAGAAGAAGGGTATCTATAACGGCAAGGAATTCACATATCCCGGCCCTTCTCACCTCGGTCTCGGTGAAGAAGCAACAGCTGTAGGTCAGGCTTATAACCTCGGCGTTAACGACTTCATTTTCGGTACACACCGTTCCCACCACGAAGTTATCGCTAAGGCGATGTCCGCTATCAAGAAGCTTTCCGATGAAGAGCTTACAAAGATAATGGAAACATACAACGGCGGTGTTCAGTACGAAGTTGTTAAGAAGTACTCCACAGCTACAAATGTTAAGGATCTTGCAAAGGACTACTTTATGTACGGCCTTATGTGCGAGCTTTTCGCTAAGGATATGGGCTTCTCCAGAGGTCTCGGCGGCTCCATGCACGCATTCTTCCTTCCCTTCGGTATTTTCCCGAACAACGCTATCGTTGGCGGCGCAGGCCCCATCGCAACAGGTGTTGCTCTCTTCAAGAAGTGTAACAAGAAAGACGGTATCGTAGTTGCTAACGCAGGCGACGGCGCCGCAGGACGCGGTCCCGTATTCGAAGCTATGAACTTCGCAGCTATGGACCAGTTCAATGAACTCTGGGAAGACGGCTACAAGGGCGGTTTGCCGATCATCTTCAACTTCAACAACAACCACTACGGTATGGGCGGTCAGACAAGAGGCGAAACAATGGCTTACGGCGACCTCGTAAGACTCGGTTGCATCGCTCAGAACCAGATGAACGCTGAAAGAGTAAACGGTTGGAACCCCTTGGCAGTTATCGACGCTTACAAGCGCAAGATGGCTCTCATCAAGGAAGGTAAGGGTCCTGTTCTTCTCGACCTCGTTACTTACCGTCTCGGCGGACACTCCACATCCGACGTTATGTCATACAGAACACCCGAAGAGGAAGCTGAATGGCAGAAGCTCGATCCCCTTACAATATTCCCCCAGCAGATCGTAGATGCAGGCGTTGCAACAGCAGAAGAGCTCGAAGCTGTTAAGGCTGCTGTTATAGACAGAAACCACAGAATGTTTATGCTTGCTTCCGATCTTGAGATCGCTCCTTACACAGATTACGACAAGAACCCCGAATTCCTTGAAAACCTTATGTTCTCAAACGAAAAGGTTCTTAAAATGGAAGACAGACCCGTTGAAGTTTCCCAGCCTATGGAAGAAAACGAAAACGTTAAGAAGCTTGCTACAAAAATCCGTTACGCTTACGATGAAAAGGGCAAAGAAGTTTCCAAGATGAAGATGTACAACATCAGAGACGGTATCTTCGAAGCTATCATCGCTAAGTTCTACGAAGACCCCACACTTATCGCATACGGTGAAGACGTTCGTTTCTGGAACGGTGCATTCGCAGTATACAGAGGTCTTACAGAAGCGCTTCCTTACCACAGACTCTTCAACTCACCTATTTCCGAATCCGCTATCTGCGGTACAGCTTGCGGCTACGGTATGGCAGGCGGACGTGTTATCGTTGAGCTTATGTACTGTGACTTTATCGGTTGCGCAGGCGACGAAATCTTCAACCAGATGGCTAAGTGGCAGTCAATGTCCGCCGGCGGCTTGAAGATGCCCGTTGTTCTCCGTGTTTCCGTTGGTTCCAAGTACGGCGCACAGCACAGCCAGGACTGGACAGCACTTTGTGCTCACATCCCCGGCTTGAAGGTCGTATTCCCTGTAACACCTTACGATGCTAAGGGTCTTATGACAACAGCTCTTAACGGCACAGACCCCGTTGTATTCTTTGAAAGCCAGAGAATCTACGATATGGGTGAAAGATTCGTTAAGGAAGGCGTTCCCACAGGCACATACGAAGTTCCCTTCGGTGAACCCGCTGTAAGACGTGAAGGTAAAGACCTCACGATCCTTACAATCGGTGCAACACTTTACAGAGTTCTCGATGCTGCTAAGATCCTCGAAGAAAAGTACGGTATCACAGCAGAAGTTATCGACGCTCGTTCCGTTGTTCCTTTCAACTATGAACCCGTTGTTGAATCCGTTAAGAAGACAGGTAAGATCCTTCTCGCTTCCGATGCTTGCACAAGAGGTAACATCCTCAACGATATGGCACAGAACATCACACAGCTCGCATTCGATTACCTCGATGCTCCCCCTGTAGTTGTTGGTGCTAAGAACTGGATCACACCTGCATTCGAATATGATAAGGAATTCTTCCCGCAGCCTTCTTGGTTCATCGACGCTATCCACGAAAAGCTCATGCCCATTCCCGGATACGTTGCTGAAGAAAGCTTCACAAGCGAAGAGCTCATCAGAAAGAGCAAGAAGGGTGTTTAATCCGAACATTTAACCGTTTGGATTTCAGTAGGGACCGGCGTCCCCGACGGTCCGCTTTCGGAACGTCTATCCCTATACCGCATTTATAAAAAAACAATCATATCTCAATTCGGAATCATTCCGAATTGAGATATGATAAAAATAAAATTAACAGGAGATACGAAAAATGAAAATTTTCATCGATACAGCCAATATCAATGAGATCAAGACAGCTTATGATCTCGGTATCGTAGAAGGTGTTACAACTAACCCTTCCATCATCGCTAAAGAAGGCAAGAAGTTCGAAGATGCTATCAAGGAGATCGACAATATCGTTTCCGCTGATACACTTATCTTCGGTGAAGTTATTTCTCTCGATGCTGACGGTATGTGCAAAGAAGCTGCTGAAATCAAGAAGATCCGTGAAAACATGATCATCAAGATTCCTATGTGCGCAGAAGGTCTTAAGGCAGTTTCCCGCCTTTCCAAGGAAGGCTACAGAACTTGCGTTACACTTTGCTTCTCCGCAGGTCAGGCGCTTCTCGCTTCCAATGCAGGCGCAACATACGTTGCACCCTTCCTCGGCAGAGTTGACGATATAGGCTGGAACGGTCTTGACCTCGTTACAGAGATCGCTGACATGTTCGCTATCCAGAACAGCACAACACAGATCGTTGCTGCATCAACTCGTCACCCTGTTCACGTTATTGAGCTTGCTAAGGCAGGTGCAGACGTTGCAACAGTTCCTTTCAAGGTTATCATGCAGATGGTTGACCACCCCCTCACAAAGAGCGGTCTTGAAAAGTTCATGAAGGACTGGGCTACAATTCCCCAGTAATTAAAATGAATAAAAAAAGGGAATGCGCAAGCATTCCCTTTTTTATGCCATTCGGTTATCACATTTTTTATTATATTTCCGTAGGAAATATGCGCCCTTTGTCTGCGGGGCGGCTCGTACCGAGCCGTGGGGGGCGCAGACAGGGCGCTTGTATGCAATCTTATCTAAAAACAACAAAAAATATTGACTTTTCGACACGGCTATGCTATACTGATTATGCTACACAAACTGAATAATTAAAATTAGGGTATTTTATTTTTTTATAAGGGATAATTGTACCCTTTTCTATCCATAATCATTTTTAGAATTTGGTAAAATCGCAAATCCTATGAAGTGGTTATGGGTAAAATTGTATCCTGATTATTTCAGTTTGTGTAGCAACAATCGGGGTTTGCGTTTTTCGGTGCGGTAACTTCGGTTGCTGCACTTTTTTGTTTAAGGAGGTATATAAATTAAAATCCGCCCCGACTGTTAAATAATACTTATAAAGAAGGAAGGTTGGAATTTGTGTATTGTCCCAAATGTGGGAAAGAAAATGATAGCGATACTTTGTTTTGCACTGCTTGCGGAGAAAAAATTCAAGATAAAACCAATCTGATAAATACGGCAGCCCAAAAAGTTGTAGAATCCACGAGACCTATAGTGGAAAAAACAACGGTGTATATCAAAGAAAAGAGCGATATTATGCCAAAACCGTCTTTCAAAAAGATAGCGATGGCGGCTATTATTTTACTGCTTATGATAGTATTATGCTTTGTTATCTTTCAGAAAAGTGATGAAGAAAAAATAATAGAACTTACAAATGAACTTGCGGCATCAATGAATGAAAGTGATGTGGAAAAAATGATAGGATGCTTTGAACCGGCTGTGCAAAAACAGTTTAACGCTATATTGAACACATCCGGATCATTAGGATTTTCAGGTCTTGGTTTATCACTCAATCTGAAAGATATGTGGACACTTGGTACAGGCGTAATGTCAGGATATCACGGGGAGATTTATATATCTATACACGATATAGAGATCAATGGCGATACTGCTACTGCAGATATTTCTTTTTCCTTTGATGAAGGAAAGAAGGATTCTGTAGGTACGGTTGACTTGGTTAAAATTAAAGGCAAGTGGTATTTTAAAGAATTTTAATACATAAAAAAGGAGAAAGATTATGTTTTGTAAAAAATGCGGAAAAGAAATTGATGACGGTGCAAGCTATTGCAATTTTTGCGGTACAAATCTCGCAAAGAAAACTTATAGTGATGTTTCGGCAAAAGAAATATTGAATGGATTTTTTCAAAAGGCGATTGATTTTCTTGCACCGCTTGGCGAAAACAAAAAAATGTTTATATCCACGGTGATTCTTTTGGCGTTAAATCCCATATTATCACTGTTCAATTGTATTAAAGTCTCGGAAAATATTACAGGTTCAAGAATCGTATCAGAAAGTGTTTCTGTGTTTGATTTTTTTACTGAATTTGCAAAAGAATTACCGTTTATTAATGTTTTGGTGATTATTGGAATAATAGCAATTGTTTTTGCGGAATATCTTTTGCTGTTACCGCTTATCAAAAAAACAACCCATAATTCAAAAAATTTTATTGTAACAAAAATAATATCGGTTACAGCGGTATTATTTATAATCTTATTTTATATTATATTTTTTATGGCTGTCAAAAATAAAGCTTATGTCAAAGTTACTTTGACTTTCAGCGGTTGGCTTTTGCTTATTGAAAGCATAGCTCTTGTAATAGTATCATTTAAAACATCATCTGCAATAACAAAAAGAAAGGAATTGGAATAATGAAAAAAGGTATAAGAATAATTAGCTCACTTTTGTTGGCGGCGGTATTGGTGAGTACGTGCGCTTGCTCGTCAGATAACAAATACGTAAAAGATGAACGAGACGAAAAGGTTGAAACAAATGCAAATAAATCGCCTGTTACAAATAAAGTGAGCAACGATACGGAAAACCCTGTTTTACAAGGGAAAGTGATTGATCCGTTTGAGGGCTTGATCGTTGAGTTTGACGGCATATCTCCTTACTGTACGATATCGTTCAATAACGCAAAATGTAGTGCGGATGTACAACAGTACGTTGAATATTCCATCGAAGACAATAAGGTTACGACAACCGGAAAGCAGTTTAAAACAAATGAAAATGTAACGGTCTATGCAAGTTTAAAAAAGCAAAATAAAAATGATGTAAATTTCAGCCTTGCAAAAACACAGCAGAATTACAAAGTTGAAAACGTACCCGAATATATAACGGAAATAACAAATGATATGGATCTTTCCAAACTAAAATCTGAAGCGAAGGATTATTTTGATTCAATCACCGCTTTTACAGCAAGAGGTGTTGCGTTAGGATTAGGTGAATATATTTCACATACACCGATACAGTTTGAAGATAGTTACTTTAGTGTGATGAAGTTGAATTCATACAGTAAATTCAAAAATGGATTTGATTGCTTTAATAAGATAGATATAATGTATAGTACCACAATAACGACAGGAAATGCGTTGCTATGGAAAGGTAATAGAGAAGGGGATCATAATAGATATTTTACTGTTTGCGCAAAAAATATTGTAAGATACCCGGATGGAACTATAGGTTGGGGTAAGGATGATCCGAATACATTATCGTTTGAGTACAATGTAAACGGTGAAAACTTGCAAAGTCTTATAAACTCAAACATCACGTCTATAAAAACCGATTTCAATGTTACAAAAATAAACGGTATTTTACCGTGAACTAATATATTTCAACAGGAAGTATTTTTAAAAAAGGCGCCATGCCTGCACCCCCCACAGTTGACGAGGCGAACTACGTACGCCCGTCAACTGCCTGCAGGCAAATGGCGCAGATTTCCTACGGAAATCTATCGGCTGTACGGATAATTTATTGAATATTGCCCTTAACAGCGATATTCACCCGTAGTGAGTGATATTTTGTGTACGGACACAGTTATATTGCCTTCGGCAGTTTACCGAATAAAAAAACTGACACGTGAGAGTGTCAGTTTTTTATTCAATAAATATATCAGATTAAACATGCCAAACAGCAATGATATTACTCGTTTTAGTTTTATGTTAAAATATATTTATTAAAGCCCGAAGGCTGTGAGGACTTATTTTGCGTAGTCCACCGCACGGCTTTCACGTATCATATGGATCTTTATCTGTCCGGGATACTCAAGCTCACTTTCTATTTTTTTAGCGATCTGTCTTGCGACAACGATCATCTGCTCGTCATTAACCTCTTCGGGTTTGACCATTATACGGATCTCACGACCCGCCTGAATTGCATAGGATTTTTCAACTCCGCCGAAGCTCTTTGAAATTTCTTCAAGCTTCTGCAGACGTTTGATGTAATTTTCAAGATCCTCACGTCTTGCACCGGGGCGAGCTGCTGAAATTGCGTCAGCTGCCTGAACAAGCACTGCAATAATTGTCTGCGCCTCAACATCACCGTGGTGCGCTTCGATTGCATGAACGATCTCTTTGTTTTCTTTGTATTTTCTTGCGATGTCAACACCGATCTGAACGTGTGAACCCTCAATTTCCTGTGTCATTGCCTTACCGATGTCATGCAAAAGTCCTGCACGCTTTGCAAGGTTAACGTCAACACCGAGCTCCGATGCCATGATACCTGCAAGGTAAGCAACCTCCATAGAGTGGTTAAGTACGTTCTGACCGTAGCTTGTACGGTATTTAAGTCTTCCGAGGAGTCTTACAAGCTCGGAATTGATTCCGTGAATGCCCGTTTCAAATACAGCACGCTCACCTGCCTGCTTAATTGCAACGTCAACCTCACGTTTTGATTTTTCAACGGTTTCTTCAATCCTCGTGGGATGGATTCTGCCGTCGGAAATAAGCTTTTCAAGTGTAAGGCGTGCAACCTCACGTCTTACGGGATCAAAGCTTGACAGTGTTATTGCTTCGGGTGTGTCGTCGATTATAAGATCTACACCTGTGAGAGTTTCAATGGTTCTTATGTTTCTGCCCTCACGTCCGATAATTCTGCCCTTCATTTCATCGTTGGGAAGTGCAACTACCGATACGGTTGCTTCCGCAACGTGATCAGCCGCACATTTCTGAATAGCCAAGGAAATAATGTTCTTTGCCTTGTTTTCCGCTTCTTCTTTGAACTGTGCTTCGATCTCTCTGATCTTTGCGGCTTCGTCGTGTCTTACTTCCGCTTCGATCTTTTCAAGTAATTCCGCCTTTGCTTCTTCTGCTGTGAGACCTGCGATCTGTTCAAGCTTTTCTTTCTGAGCCTGCTTCAGCTTCTCGATCTCTTCGGTAAGTTCCGTGTTTTCTTTTATCTTTTTATTCAGTGTCTCTTCTTTTTTCTCAAGTGATTCGTACTTCTTGTCAAGTGCTTCCTCTTTGGCTACCGCCCTTGATTCAAGACGTGACACTTCTTTTCTGCGTTCCTTGATATCACGGTCAGCCTCGGCTTTCTGACGGAGAATTTCTTCTTTCGCTTCGAGCAGAGCTTCTTTTTTCTTCGTTTCGGCAGATTTTGCCGCTTCATCAAGGATCTGCTTTGCTTTTTCTTCCGCAGAGCCTATAGCCGCTTCACCGACTTTTTTGCGGTAAACTATGCCTATAACGATACCGACAGCAAGGAATATAACGGAACAAACAACGGCGATGATTATTGCTATTGTTGTGTCCATAATTCCAACAATTAACCTCCTTTTCCTTTGATTTTATGCGAATTAGGCGAGATATAATATACCTCGCCTATTATTATAATAAAAACAATCTGTTTTGTCAACAGTTAAACAATGCAAAATGTGTGTTTTTTAATAAATTTTTCCTTTATATCACATTAATTATCGTTGAAATTAAACGGAAGTACAATTTCGGCTGTTCCTTCGTATTCCTTTATGTGATGCTTTACGCCGAGCTCTTTCATCCATTCCTGTGTGATTATCGTCTTGAATGTGTGAGTGTTGTAGCCGCCGCCCGCATCGTTATCCCACAGCCACTTGGGAGTCGGCCAAAGGCACATTTTTGGTTTTACAGCCTTATAAAAGTCAAAATTTACACCGTTTTGTCCGTGGTGAGCCATCTGAACGATATCGCATCTCAGCTTTTCGGGTGTTTGTATTTCAAGCACACGGTTACCCGCATCCTCTGCCAGGTCGCCTAAAAACAAAACCTTCTGATCTTCGGCAGTCATTATAAATGCCATTGAGGTGTTGTTTATCAGCTCCTCTGTAAATTTGTCCTCGCTGACATAAATTATCTCAAAGGAGACATTGTCAACGCTGATAATATCACCGATCTCAGCCACATGCACGATATCGCCGAGTGCTTTTTCAATAATGTCCGTGCTTTCCTTTGCGTAGCCGTAGGCTGTGACCGTATTGTAAAAGTCATCATCGATAAGATGCCAAACGACTTTTTTAACATCGATCTTATCGGCATTGTTACGCATTATTTCACCGAATGCGTCTGCGTGGTCGATGTGGCTGTGTGTTATAAACCAACAGTCAACGGTGGGCTTTTCACCGTTTGAAAGCGTGTACAGAAAATCAAGAAGCGAGCATGCGTCCCCTGTGTTTCCGCCGTCAACGACGATGAGCTTGCCGCTATTTGTTCTGATAACGTATGACATCATCTGTATGGGTGTTGCAGAATGTATTTGATAAAGTGATGTACTCATTTTAAAAACCTCTCTTTCAGGTAAACTGTACCATAAATTAAACGAAAAGTCAATAACATACGCTTGACAAAAAACATTATCGGGTATATAATCGAAAACGAAAGAAAGGCGGAAATTATGAAGATAACAGACATACATTCACACACATATTTCAGTGCATGCGGTGCTGACAAGCACGAAGACACGATTGAAGCGGCAATCAAGGGCGGAATTGAGGTTTTCGGTATTTCCGATCACTGCTACGGAATAGGCGACAGACGAGAAGAATACTGCCGTATAATATACGAAATGAAGGAAAAATACAAAGGGCAGATAAACCTTCTTTGCGGTATTGAGATAGCTACCGTTCCCGGACTCGGCGTATACGATCCGGAAAACCTTTTGCCCGAATTTGAATACTGCCTTATTGAGCATATTGACCGTCCCGAAAGCACCGTCGGCGAGGGCATATTTGAATACGTGAAAAGATTTCCGTGCAAGACGGGAATTGCGCATACCGATCTTATCGGTATGGCAAAAAACAAAGGATATGATCCGACGGAATTTCTGCATAAATTCGCAGAGGCTGACATTTTCTGGGAGATGAATGTCAATTACGACAGCATACACGGCTTTAATGAGCATGAATATACCCTTAATTTTCTCGGAAGCCGTGAAACACAAAAGATCGTGCGTGATTCGGGAATCAAGCTTACAGTCGGCTTTGACGGCCACCGTGTCTATGATTACGCCCCCGAAAGAGTACGCACGATGAATGAGTTCATTTTTAAAAACGGCTTTAATATTCAGGAATTTTAATGCTGTTTACACCTTAATTTTTGAAAAAAATCGGAAAGAAGCGACATCGCTTCTTTTTCTTTTACACCGCCGATTACCGTCGGGTGGTGGTTGAATGGAAAAGCATTCAAATCGCAAACAGTGCCGAAAGCTCCCGCTTTTGTATCGGATGCGCCGTAAAATACATGTTCGATCCTTGCGTTGATAATTGCACCTGCGCACATTACGCACGGTTCAAGCGTTACAAAAATGTCGCATCCGCACAGCCGCCAGCCGCCAAGTGCTCCGCAGGCGCTGTCAATTGCGCTTATTTCAGCATGGTGAAGTGCGTTTTTCTCACTTTCCCTCGTGTTGTGTCCTTTTGATATGATTTTTCCGTTTTTGACAATGACCGCCCCGACGGGAACTTCATTTTTATCAAGCGCCTTTTCCGCCTCGGAAAGGGCTTCTTTCATAAAATACGATATTTCTTCATAAGTATAAGCCATAATTACCTCTGTATCGGTTGTATCGCAAGAAAAGCAAAAACAATGCAAATGACCGCATAAAAAATCACAAGCGGAGATATTTTACAAAAACGCAGCTTTTCTCTGAAATAACCGTTTTTGTAAAGTATTACGGTGCATAACACCCAAATCGGAACGATAAATATTCCCGCCATCAAAAATGATGAAAACGTAATATCTGTACCGATATAAGAAAGAATAAAAGCCGAAAGATTGTTTAAAAAATGTAAAAGCACGGCAAAGAAGACCGAGCCTGTTTTAACCGTGAAATATCCGAAAACAAGACCGCACAGAAACGCAAACGGTATCTGCATGAGATTCATATGGAAAAGCGCAAATATAAGGGATGAAAATATCACAGCTCCGCTTTTGCCAAACGGCAAAACAGAACCTAAAACAAGCTTCCGCATCAGTATTTCTTCAAGCAGCGGCGGCAGAATAACAAGGTGGATAAAAGATATTATGACCGACGGTACATCGGAATATATCGGAAAGTCTGCATTTATTCCGTAACCGAAGCCTTTGAATACCTCTGATAAGGCAGATGAAAAAACATTCCCTGCATACATGACGCACAACGCAAAAATAATGCACAAAATCGGCAGCTTTGGCAGTGCACGGGTGTCTTTTTTTATATCATCTGCGTATGATGAAAGAAAGAGCGTGCAAAGCACCATCGACACACCGTATGACATCATATCAAGCAATGCTGTGAAAGTTCCGTTTTGTGGTGAAATAAGTGAAAAAAGCATACGGCAGAGCAAAAAAATATACAGTGATAACACGACTGTATTTTGTTTTTTATACAATTTACCGCCCCCTTTTTCAATATGTGACCATTGTACATCACTATTCAAAAAAAATCAACACTTATTCACAAAAAAGTAAAAAAGAAAAAGCCGAAAGCGTAGGTTTTTGCGATTTTTATGCAAAATGTACGAAATGAACTGAATAATTTTGTCTACATCGACGGTGTAAAAATGGCGTGATAACCGACGGAAAAGCTTGATTTGTTTAAAAAAAACGAGTATAATAGAAGAAGCGTCTGAAAAAAATCGATCAATAACGCACTTTTATGGAGAAATTAATGAGTAAGATAAGAAATACGGCAGAAAGGATATGCGGATATATACGACGCAATCCGTCAAAAGCCGTAAAAACAGCCGTCATTTCGGCGATGTGCTGTGCATGCACCGCTTATATGTGGTATATGTGTACATTCACCGCTGTAACGGTGGCATATGCTGACGGCGTGCGCATAGGAGCTGTTGAATCAGCCGATGTATTTGCACCCGTGATGCAGGCATCAAACGATGCACAGATGATAACGTACCCTCCCGCAAAGACACCTGAAATTACGTTTGAGGTAAGTCTTTCCAGAGGCGGCGAAACACTTTCGCAAAAGCAGATATATGAAAGGGTATACGCACTTGCAACAGAAGGCTACCGTTCTATGTATGCACTTTACGTTGACGGAAATTTTTCCGCCGCAGGTGAGAGCCGTGAAATGCTGAACAGCATTGTGAAAACAGTTGAAGACAGCATTAAGGCGCAGGGCGACGATGTACAGATAACATCAACTCTTGAGATAAAAAAGGTATACTGCAAGGGTGAGTATGCTCACACATCTGACAGAATACTTGCAAAGCTTTCCGGAGGTCTTTCATATACGGATATTTCCGAGGGCGAGGATATATTCAATGTTTTCTTTGAGGAGGATGCTGACAAATCCTTTGCACCCGACATTTCAAATTCAAATACTTCCGGTATAAACACAAGCATTGATGCACAGATACAGACAAAATATGTTACTGTAAGCGAGGAAATACCGTTTGGCACAGTTTATGAGCAGACGGAAAAATATTTCAAGGGTACATACGTAAAGAAAAACGACGGTGAAAACGGCTTAAAAACTGTAAAATACGAAATAAGATACGAAAACGGTAAGGAAATATCCCGTATTGCTGTTGACGAATCTGTTATCGCTGAGCCTGTTGATAAAATGGTATACATGGGCGTTAAGGAAAAACCCAAGACCGCTTCTACGGGCAAGTTTATATGGCCGCTTAAAAAAGGCGATTATATCATAACAAGTGACTACGGATACAGACATGACGATGAGGTAAGCGGTTATCACGAAGGAATAGATATGGGTGCCGATAAAGGAACGGTGATATCTGCCGCAGACGGCGGACGTGTTATCGTTGCCGAAACACACAGAAGCTACGGTATATACGTGATAATACAGCATGACGATGGCACAAAGACAGTTTATGCACATATGTCGAAGCGCACTGTTTCTGTAGGTGACAGGGTATATCAGGGTCAGAAAATAGGTGAGGTCGGCTCCACGGGACTTTCCACGGGCGATCACTTGCATTTTGAGATCATCAAAAACGGTCACAAAGTAGACCCCAAAAAATATTTACCCAAAAGATAAGCCAAATTATTTTACCGCCCCGTTTTTTCGGGGCGGTTTTATTGACTTTTTCCGATAATGCGGTATAATAATAATTGTACACAAAATGAAAGGATAGATCATGAAATACGATGTATTGATAATAGGCGCGGGTCCCGGCGGTATTTTTTCCGCATATGAGCTTATAAAACTGAATCCCGAATTAAAGGTGGCTGTTTTTGAAGCGGGACATGCACTCAATAAGCGTAAATGCCCCATAGACGGGGAAAAGATCAAAAGCTGTATCGGCTGTAAGACATGCTCTATTATGAGCGGGTTCGGAGGAGCCGGCGCATTTTCCGACGGTAAATACAATATAACAAACGATTTCGGCGGTACCTTGTACGAATATATCGGCAAGAAGCATGCACTTGAGCTTATGAGGTACGTTGACGATATCAATATGCAGTACGGAGGAGAGGGGACGAAGCTTTATTCCACGGCAGGCTCAAAATTCAAGAAGCTTTGCGTACAGAATGACCTGCACCTGCTTGATGCGTCTGTGCGCCATCTTGGAACGGATATAAATTACATTGTGCTTGAAAATATGTATGCGTATCTGAAGGATAAGGTGACATTTTATTTTGACACACCCGTAGACTCAGTTTCTGTTATTGACGGCGGTTATAAAATAACGTGCCATGCAGGTGAATATACGTGTAAATACTGCATTGTTTCTGTCGGACGAAGCGGAAGCAAATGGATGGAAAGCGTTTGCCGTGACCTTGATATTGAGGTCAATTCAAACCGTGTCGATATCGGTGTAAGAGTTGAGCTTCCGGCAGAAGTATTTTCTCATATTACAGACGAGCTTTATGAAAGCAAAATCGTATACAGAACGAGCAAATACGGCGATAAGGTCCGCACATTCTGTATGAATCCCAAGGGCGCTGTAGTTAACGAAAACACAAACGGAATAATTACCGTTAATGGCCACAGCTATGAAGATCCCGCAAAGCAGACGGAAAACACAAACTTTGCACTGCTTGTTGCAAAGCATTTTTCAGAACCGTTCCGTGATTCAAACGGCTATGCGGAGTCTATCGCAAGACTTAGCAATATGCTCGGCGGCGGTGTTATAATGCAGCGTTTCGGCGACCTTATAAGAGGACAGAGATCCACACCTAACAGAATTGAGGAATCGTTTGTCACGCCTACACTCAATGCAACACCGGGAGATCTGAGCCTTGTGCTTCCCAAGCGTATACTTGACGGTATAATCGAGATGATATATGCGCTTGACGAAATTGCACCGGGTACTGCAAACGATGATACGCTTCTTTACGGAGTTGAGGTCAAGTTCTACAATATGGAGGTCTGTGTTGACAAAAACCTTCAGACGAAATATGACGGCCTTTACGTAATAGGCGACGGAAGCGGTATTACACATTCGCTTTCCCACGCAAGTGCAAGCGGTGTATATGTAGCAAGAAAAATTGCGGAATAATAATCGGATTTTGTTTTAAGAATTGTATGGCGGGGGCTTGCTCCCGCCGTATCTTATTGTTTATCGGAAACCACCTGCTAAGCAGGTGGTTCCAAAGAGGCTTTTGCCGATGAGCAATCCCGCTGCAGCATAAGCCTTCCCCAGTCACTTGACAAAGTCAAGTGATGGGGGACAGGTGTCAGCCGCAGGCTGACGGATGAGGTGTTTTATGTTCAAATCAACTCCTCATCCACCACTATCGTGGTCCCCCTTCTCCCGCAGGAGAAGGCTT
>JBGVLZ010000108.1:0-11676 GCA_045124505.1 Eubacteriales bacterium | reverse complement strand
TCATAATACCGTGTCATCTTTTCGGCGTATCCGTCATATCCGAGGATAGCCGACAAAGCAGACGCCGCACCTATGGCAATCACGGCAAGGATTATAGCATCAAACAAATACGAAGACATACGTTTCCAAAGACTCGCCTTCTGAATATCCGCCATCATAAACCCTCCGTTTCGCAGAAATTAAATTCGTTTATCTGTATTCACTCATAAAATGAACACCGTGTGCATACCGCAGTTTCATTATCGCACACATACACATCATGTATTGTATCACATATGGCGACAAAAATCAACCTTTTTTTTAATTAAAACGGAATTTATTTTCATTTGGCAATAACTTTACGCGTCAAAATCGTTATTCAGGAAAATAATGCACGAAAATTCACAAAAACATTCTTTTTTCTTGACATAAAGCAAGAAATGTTATATAATAGAAAAAAATTGTATTTACGAAAGGATACTAAAACAATGGATATCAAAAACATTTTGTCAAAGTGTGACCACACACTTCTTGCTCAGACATCTACATGGGAGCAGATCAAAAAAATATGCGATGACGGTATGAAATATTCAACCGCTTCCGTTTGCATTCCCCCGAGCTTTGTTAAGCGTGCAAAGGAATATGTAGGCGACAAGCTTGCTATATGCACAGTTATAGGTTTCCCCAACGGATACTGCACAACAGCTACTAAAGTTTTCGAAACAGCTGATGCTGTTAAAAACGGTGCTGATGAGATCGATATGGTTATCAACATCGGCGACCTCAAGGACGGAAAAGATGACGAAGTACGTGAGGAGATCCGTCAGATCAAGGCTGCTTGCGGTGGAAAGCTTCTTAAGGTAATTATCGAAACATGCCTTCTTACAGAGGATGAAAAGATCCGTATGTGTAAGCTCGTAACGGAAGCCGGCGCTGACTATATCAAGACATCTACAGGATTTTCAACAGCAGGTGCAACACTTGATGACGTTAAGCTTATGTATGCTAATGTTGGCGAAGGCGTTCTCGTTAAGGCTGCAGGCGGTATTTCAAATCTTGACGATGCTCAGGCGTTTATCGATGCAGGTGCATCACGTCTTGGAACAAGCCGTGTAGTTAAGGCTGTTCAGGGCATCGAAGGCTCAGGATATTGATCCATGAAAAAAACAAACAAACGTGCTTTTCTCATCGTTCTTGACAGTATGGGCATCGGTCAGATGCCCGACTCGTTTGTTTGGAACGATGAAGGAAGCGATACATTGGGCGCTATACAGAATCATCCGGAATTCAACTGTCCCAATCTTACGAAGCTCGGACTTTTCAGTATAGACGGTGTAAAAGGCGTAAAAAATGAATCTGCTTCCGCTTCATATGCACGTATGAAGGAAGAATCCCTCGGCAAGGACACAACGATAGGCCATTGGGAAATTGCGGGTATTTGTTCCGAACAGCCCTTCCCTACTTATCCCGACGGCTTTCCGTTTGATGTTATAGAGGAATTTGAAAAGCTTACAGGCAGAGGGACGCTTTGCAATAAACCGTATTCCGGTACAGATGTAATACGTGACTACGGCGAAGAACACATAAAAACAGGTAAACTTATCGTTTACACATCTGCCGACAGCGTATTCCAAATTGCAGCACATGAGGATATCGTGCCTATTGAAAAGCTGTACGAATACTGTCAGATCGCTCGTGAAATGCTGAAGGGAAAACACGGCGTAGGCAGAGTTATTGCACGCCCGTTTGAGGGAGTGCATCCCTTCAAACGCACACCGAGACGTCACGATTTTTCACTCGTTCCGCCGTCTGATACGGTTCCATCCTTGCTCAAGGAAAACGGATTTGACACGATATCGGTCGGAAAGATATACGATATCTTTGCAGGTGTCGGTTTTACGGAAAGCTATCCGACAGTAAACAATAACAATGGAATGGATAAGCTTGACGCTATTATGCAGCGTGACTTTAACGGTCTTTGCTTTGTCAATCTTGTAGATTTCGACATGGTATACGGTCATAGAAACGATATTGCCGGATATGCCCGTGCCATGACGGAATTTGACCAAAGGCTCGGAAAAGTTCTTGAATTGATGAAGAAAGATGATATTCTCATCATAACAGCAGACCACGGATGTGATCCGTCTACACCGTCTACCGACCATTCAAGAGAATATACCCCCATGCTCATTTACGGCAACAAAATAAAATCAGGTGTCAATCTCGGCACACGAAAGACATTTGCCGATATCGGTGCTACGGTCCTTGACTGGTTCTCACTGCCGCAGGATAAGATCTCGGGAAGCTCATTTCTCAACGATGTACAGATAATAGACAGCGATAAGCTTCTGGATCTGGCAATAGAAGCACGTGAAATGTCATATTCACCCTATTCGGGTTTCCGTGTGGGGGCGGCATTGCTCACAAAAAGCGGAAAGATCTATAAAGGCTGTAATATTGAAAATGCCGCATATTCACCCACTAACTGTGCCGAAAGAACAGCTGTGTTCAAGGCAGTGAGCGAGGGCGAAAAAGAATTTGAAGCAATCGCAATTGTCGGCGGAAAAGATGATACGCTTAACGATCTGTGTGCACCGTGCGGTGTTTGCCGTCAGGTGCTTGCCGAATTCTGTACAGGCGATTTTAAAATAATCATGGGTACACCCGAAAATATAAAGGTTTGTACACTTAGCGAGCTTTTACCGTATTCTTTCGGAAAAAGCAATTTAGAGTAATAAGGAGATATGCGCCATGCGTATGTTTGATATCATCAAAAAGAAAAGAGACGGCGGTACCTTGACAGATGCCGAGATAAACTGGTTTATCAAGGGATATGTAAACGGTGATATTCCCGATTATCAGGTATCGGCACTTTGTATGGCAATATATTTCAGAGGTATGACTCTGGAAGAAACGACAGCCCTTACGTTTGCTGTACGTGACTCGGGAAAGAAGCTTGACTTCCCGAACGTCAGCGGTCTGCGTGTTGACAAGCATTCAACGGGCGGTGTCGGCGACAAGACAAGTCTTGTTATTGCCCCCATCGTTGCAACGCTCGGTGTCAAGGTCGCTAAGATGAGCGGTCGAGGTCTCGGCCACACAGGCGGTACGATAGACAAGCTTGAAGCAATTCCCGGTTTCCGTACCGATATACCGCTTGATGAATTTCAGAGCATCGTTAATGATATCGGCATTGCCATTATCGGACAGAGCAATGATATGACACCTGCCGATAAGCTTTTGTACGGACTTCGTGACGTTACGGCAACTATAGACAGCTTGCCGCTTATCGTTTCGAGCATTATGGGTAAAAAGCTTGCCGCGGACGATGACTGCATCGTCCTTGACGTTAAAACAGGAAGCGGAGCCTTCATGAAGACCGTTGAAGCAAGCCGTGAGCTTGCCGAATGGATGGTCGAAATAGGAAAGCGTGCAGGTAAACGTGTATGCGCAATGATAACGGATATGGACATTCCGCTCGGATTTTCCATCGGTAATTCCCTTGAAGTTATCGAAGCCATTGAAACACTCAAGGGTAACGGCCCTGATGACCTTACCGAAATTTGCATAGAGCTTGCCACACGTATGCTCTATCTCGCTGAAAAAGGCACAATGAACGAATGCCGTGCAAATGTTCTTCGTGTTATCGAAAACGGCGAAGCACTTAAAACATTTGCAAAAATGGTTGAAGCTCAAGGCGGAAATAAGGATTGGATACTGAATTCCGAAAACTTCCCTGCCGCTCCCTACTGTGAGGAGATCAAAGCCGAGGAATCGGGTTACATCGTTGGAATCGATACGGAGGGATATGGAATTGCAAGCCTCTTGCTCGGCGCAGGACGTAACACGAAAGAAGACGTTATCGACAGCACGGCAGGTATCATTCTTAAAAAGAAGTTCGGTGACTACGTAAACAAGGGTGACGTTATTGCAACGATGTATACGTCAAACAACGCCTCATTTACAGCATCACGCAAGAAATTCATCGAATCCACGAAGCTCGGCGAAACAGCCCCTGTTAAGCGTCCGCTTATACTCGATATTGTTGAATAAGTTATAATTATAATAAAGGCATTGCCTGATGATATTGATCATTCGGCAATGCCCTTGTTTATTTTGTTGTACTGTTAACTATTTTAAACTGTTGTATAATTTTTTCACACTGTTTGCTCATAACGGGCAAGTGTAGCAACACCGTTTTCATCGAAATAAATATAAAAATATTCAGGATAGGGTGATCCAAAAAAACCTTTGCTTGCAGGTGTAATCAGATATCCGCATCGAACATTGCAATAAAGCCCATCTCCATTAGTGTATGCCGGCTTTCTATCAAAATCACCGTATTTTTCAACTATCTCTATTGACGTTAAACCGACAACTTCATCTGCGTCATATATATATTTTGTGCCGCAGTTTGAAAAACAAAGCAGTATCGCCATAATCACAACAAACAGTATAAATTTTCTTTTCATCATAGTCCTCCGTATTGTCTTTTCTGAGTTTATTATAGCACACACGATATCGTTTTTCAATAAATTTTATTCGTTTATTTGTAAAAATTCTATTTACATCTAACATCCGTAATAAAACGGTAAAATAATAATCCCCATCGATATGATGGGGATTTTATGGAGCAGTTCTATTTTATCTGTCATTCTTTCTGCAGGGAGAATTATTCGAGCCTTTCTGCAAACCGGGGGGTGAAAATTCGTTTATCGGGAATTCCATAGCACGGAATACAGAGCAGGGATCATCACTTTCAACGTATTCACATTCCTTTTCGGGAACAGAATATTCCGTTGCGCTGATAAGATACTGTTCGGGGCGTTCAATTCTCGTTACCGAGAAGAAACCGATAGATACAGCAAGGAAACGGTCGCCGGGGTCTGTAAGGTCGCCCGAAACTCTGCCCGAAATGTGTCCGGGCACTTCGCTTGCCGAGCAACAGCAGCAACAGCAAGAGCACTGCTGTCTTTCAAGAATGCGTGTGGTGAGTATTACAGGCTCTGCAAGCTCAACGACTGCAACAGGCAGATTTGTACTACCGCAACAGTTATTTGCAAGCTCGGGTACTGTGCAGAAGCTGTCTTCGTCGGGATTGCTTCTGAATATTGAAACATTTCCTTCGCTTCCGAAAAGCACGACCTTCTTGTCGCACACAGCAATTCCCTCTACTATCTGACGGTTTGACATACATACACAGCATTCAAACGTCATTCTGACATAGATGCGTATATCGACCTGATAAAAGCCTCTGTTGAACGGTACAGGATTTACCGTTATATTTGTAGCCGCAATTGAAGCGGAGCATGTGCGGACATTGCTTGAATGTTCGACTACGTCGCGTCCGTAATCGGTAAGAAAAACGGGAACATCTTCAAAACAGTCTTTATCTCTGCAACTGTCAAGAATACGGTATGTATCTATATAGGCTAAATCTCTGGAGTTACCGATTCCTCCGGAGCAACAGCCGTTTCTAACATCTGACACTTGGATAACTATCCTTTCGTTAATAATATTGTACCGAATTAAAATCCGATAAAAACGGTTGGTTTACCGTTTCACTATATAATATGACGAAAGGAAAAGTTTGACACACTATTTTCTTTTCAAAAGCGACAGCATCAGGCAGGAAACGATAATCACTGCCGCTATATATATGTATGTCAGGTATGTATTTTTACTATCGGAAGCGAGATCAAATTCAAGTGTAAGCTCTTCCGGTGCTTTACAGTTCAGGTCAATTGACGTTATATCTGTATAATATACCGTAATTTTCTTCTTATCTTCAGACACTTCGCTTTTTACCGTATATGTTATTTTCTCGCCAGTCTTGCTTACAACACTGCCGGAAAGATACGGTATATTTTCCGAATACATGATCTTAACATCAGATGAATCAAGCATGATCTCTTTCGGTGCAATACTGCACACAGCACTCGCAACAGACATGATACCGTCAGGAGCTGTGCAGACAGCGACTATCTTTTTATCATTTACGACCGACAAAAGAGATGTATCTATATTCACACGGCATATGCCATTCACAGTTTTATATACACCGAGTTTATTTTTTTCCGATACCGATGTTTTATAAAGCGTTATTTCCCTGTCTTTCGCCTCGCCGTTGTGATCTTTAAGTTTAATGATAGCTTCGGCTTTTTCACCGTACACGGCGGAAATATCAGAAATCTCAATAAATGAGTTTTCGCCCTTTTTAAAGCTGTATTTTTCATCTTCGAGTGTCGGTGTAGAAAGATGCGTTTCAAAATACTTTTTCACATTGGGAATATGGTTTTGTGAAAAATTTTCCGTCTCATTACCGACAAGAAAATAATTGTCACGCATGACATTTGTACCGTTTATAACTCCGTCATCCCATGTTATATCAACACCGTACCATTTTTCTGATATCATGACAGCGCACCACATATGGGGAGCTGACACCTTTTCTTCCGTTATACCGTCACCCGGGATAAGAGCACACGGAATACCTGCTTTGTCACACAGAATTTTAAACGCCTTTGCATATCCTTCGCACACAGGACCTTTTTTCGGATCGTTATCACTTGCAAAAGCCGACACCGCACCCCATGCACTCAGATCCGCTTTATCGTCTTCACCGTTCTTAACGTATTCATTGTACACGTTATTTTTGCAAAGATGATCGTGAAAATATCTTACCTTCTCATATACTGTAGGATATTTTTCTGCATTTTTTATTATCTCATCGGACTTTTCATTTATCAATCTGAAATCATTTTCCACCTGTTCAGGCGATGTATACGCTGACGGATAATAATATTCAATTCCATCCTTTTTCTTTGCTGTAATTTCAGACACACCGTTTGGTGAATCAATATATGTAAACGAAAGTTTTTCATATGAAATCCAGAAGCATTCCGGATGGTCAAGAACGAATGCCGCCGAAGCCTTTTGCAGTATTTCCCCTATTTCATCTTTTTGTATGTTTTCTCTTGGATATATTTTTACAGATGAAATTCCATCCTTCATTTTTTCGGCATTTTTCAAAAACGTATCGTAAACGTCAACCTCACACGAAGTCAGAAGATCACGGTAAATTACAGGTGAAGGCTCTTCATTTGCAAATGAAGCTGTACATAACAAATTGAAAGCAGTCAACGACAAAATAAGTATGACTGTTATTTTCTTTATAAGTGGCATTTTATCTTTTTGAACCTTGTATTTTGTACTGAACGTACAGTATTATATTTTCGGGTATGATTTTTGAAAAGAAACGGGATATTTTCATCGGTATACCTGGAACCGTCACAGCTTTGGAGCCTTCTATGGCACGAAGTGCGTATTCAGCGCATTTTTCGGCACTCATTGACGGCAGCGGTTTTGTAACTCCCGCAACTTTTTCAAACGGAGTATCAACAGCGCCAGGACATAAAAGGCGTACACGAACCTTTGATTTACGCTTTTTCAGCTCGTGATCCACAGCACGGCTGTATGAGTATACATATGCCTTTGATGCGCCGTACGATGCCATAAGCGGTTCGGGAGAAAATGCGGCGGCTGAACAAACATTCAGTATAACACCGCTTTTCATAGAAGATGAAAACAGCTTTGTAAGTATTTGTGTTGCCGTTACATTGACATTTATCATTTTGACGTCATCCTCAACCGTGATACTGTCAAAATCGGAAACATATCCGAAGCCTGCACAATTAACAAGTACATTTATATCAAGCATCTTATATTCATTCCAAAGAGATATACACTCATTTTTGTCGGAAAGATCGCACATATGCGCTATCATTCCATACCTTTCAGTAAGCTCCGTAAGTACTTTTTCATTTCTTCCGCAGGCTATCACCGAAAAGCCTCTTTCAGCAAGCTTGAATGCAATTTCCTTGCCTATACCGGATGTCGCACCCGTGACAAGAGCGTATTTTTTCATTTCGCACCGCCGTATTTATCAGCTTCCGACGTTGCCATTTCATCACAGATCTCATTATATTTATGGCCGTTATGTCCTTTTACCCAGATGTATTCCATTTCGTGAATGTCGGATAGTGTCAGAAGCTCGTCCCACAGTTCGGGATTTAGTGCAGGCTTGCCGTCGCTTTTTTTCCATCCTTTTTTCTTCCAGCTTTTTGCCCAACCGAGCTTAAGTCCGTCAATAACATATTTTGAATCGGAACACAAAATGACATGACACGGATATTTTAAAAGCTTTAATGCTTCTATAACAGCCGTAAGCTCCATTTTATTGTTTGTTGTTTCCCCGTCACCGCCGCAGATGCGTTTTTCCTTTTCTCCGTAAATAAGCACAGCGCCCCAACCGCCCGGTCCGGGATTTCCCCTGCAGGCACCGTCAGTATATATATTAACAGTTTTCATGCGATCCCTCTTTCAAGATATTGAAATGAGTATATCATACAATTATCCCTTTGTCAATTTAAAAAATATACACCGCCTTGAAATTTATATTTCTCGGCGGTGTGCGTATTCGGTTAAAATGTATATCTGAAATATATTGCGTTATGGTCTGACGGATATGCTCCGCTGAATTTTTCAGCGCATACCTTGTATACCTTCGCATTCATTTCAGGTGTGGTGAATACATAGTCAAGAATCTGGCTTTTCTTTCCGAATTCCGTATATGTAGCACCGGCTTGTACACTTGTTGCTTTTTTCGATGAATCATTGAAGCCCGCAGAAACAATTGCATTGTAAACGGAAGAACCGGGTAATGTATTGAAATCGCCCGTCATTATCACAGGAATATCACCGTATGAATTCACAATGTTCAAAAGAACTTTGAGCTGTTTATTTCTCAATGTATCATTGCTGTGGTCAAGATGAGTATTCACCGCAAGGAATTTTTTGCCGTCAGACTTTCTTTGTAAAAGTGCATACGTTACGATGCGGTTGTAATACGATTCGGAAAATTTGGACGGCACATCGGGGGTCGAAGAAAGCCACTTTGTACCGCTTTCCACAAGTGTGAAAATGTGTTTGTTGTAAAGTATCGCACTGTGTTCACCTGCACCGCCTGCATCACGTCCGACTCCGACAAAGCCGTACGTTGAACCGAGATTCTTTTTCAGGAAATCCATCCACTGAACAGTTGCCTCCTGAACACCAACGGTATCGGGAGTATAGCTTTTGATTATCGAAAGAATATTGTTCATTCTGGCAGTACGCATATCAGCACAGCTTATATTATATGTCATAGCAGTCATATTGCCTTTCTTAACAGAGAAAAGCTGAGCGTCGGTAAAATTAGGTGTCCATATCTGAACATTTGTCAGATTGTCTGTCTTGCCCTCGCTTATGTCCAAAACCGCATTTTTAGACAAAGCGGAGCAGAATACGTATCTTCCCTCTTTACGGTAAAGGAACCAGCGCTGTGCCTTTGTATCGTTGCTCTTGTATATCTGAACGTTAGATCCCGATGCTGATGAGCCTGCATATACATCGAGTACATATTCGGTTGTGTTGTTATTGACTATCTTATAGCTTCCGTCGCTCTGACGCACAAAACGCCACACCTGGTCGGAATTCTGCGAGGATGAATAAATGATAACATTTGTTCCCGAAACAGCAATATTCTTCGATCCGAAGGAGATGCTTGCATTGAAATTAGTACCGATATTGGACGGAGAAACGTAAGAAAGATATGCGCCTGTATTTGTTATTTTGAATAACTGCAAAGAGTCGCCGCTTTTATATGCTACAGCATTTACAGCAGATGATGTATCGATATCAGAAACTGCAAGTGCATATTTTTTATTAAGCTTTGACTTCAGAACATAGTTTGAACCGTCACGGCAAACAAACCAGCATTGTCCGCTTGTTTTATTTTCGTCCGCCATGGCAAAGCCTGTATTCGTTCCCGATAACGTATTTGTTGCATCGAGAACATATCCGGAATACTGATTTTTTATAATGTAGCTTCCGTCAGACTGTTTTGTGAAACGCCATACCTGCTCTGCAGTTTTCTTTGACGAAGCAAGCGATATCTGCCTTGTATTCGACGAAAGGTTTCTGCCGTCGGAAACACTTGAAAGCGTTGCGTAAAAATCAGAACCGAGATCGACCATATCCGCATCGGGTTTGACCTGGATCTCTATGTTGAACTGCTGTGCTGCAGTGCCGTTTGAATTATACATCCAGATGTTTGAACCCGAAACAAGATTTGCTCCGTACACATCAAGCACACATTGACCCGCCTTACTGCGCAACGTATACGTACCGTTTGAGTTTTTTGTTATAAACCAACGCTGTGCTGCAGTATTGTTATCCGCATACACTTGAACATTCGCGCCTGAATCAGACGATCCGGCATACACATCAAGGCATTGACCGTTTGACTTATATTTAATTTCATAGCTGCCGTCCGACTGTCTTGTAAATGTCCATATCTGCGGTGATTTTGATGAAACATTTGCAAGCTGTACATTAGTTCCGGATACAGCAACACAAACACTCTTCGTTTTTGTTGTGATAAGTGCTTCAAATGACTGACCGAGATCAGCCGCGGCGCTTGCGGAAAAGGGCAACACAGTAAAAACTGTGACCATGAGCAAGCAGATTGAAATAATTCGTTTGAGATAAAGATTCATAATGTCTTCCCTCCTTTACAGAATAAAATATTTTTTAAAAATCCGACGGATGAACCGTCTTTTGTACATGATAAATGATATATCGGAATTTCGGATATGATGCGGTTGACGGTATCCATGGCAGTCGATACATTTTTTTCGTTCCACAGATTGACAACACAGCCTTCCCACAGACGGACAAATGCCTCTCTGCCGCAAAGACGCCTTGCGGTGTTTTCTTTCGCCTGAGAAAGATAGACTATCGCCAAAGGCTTTGCGCTTTTATTCAGCTGTACCCCCGAGCTTCCCGAAAACGGTATACCGCATACAGAGTCCGTATATACCGCCGATTTATCTCCGTTTATAAGCTCTGCCCCCTCAAGCTCGCACCAAAGGCGTGCCTGGGTTGACTTTCCGACACCTGACGGTGCGGTGAAAAGTATTGCGCCGCCGCCAAATTCAATAAATGATGAGTGAAGCAGAACACCGCCGTTGTTGATCACAAAATGCTCAAGCATAATGCAGTCAAGTACATGGTGCGGTTCTATGCTCCGACAAAAACTGTTTTTCTTCACAAACACCTTTGAGCTGTCAGTTTCATGTATAACACACATACTTGCACCCATCCACGAAGCATTGACATCTCCGTAATACCTTTGCTCCCCAAACGAGGTAGAAAACACGCGCACGTTTCCAACTTGCGCCGTTTCTTCTCCCAAAGGATTTGGCATTTCATCGCAAAGAGAAAACTCAAAGCTTTCGCAACAGTCGGTTTTGTCTGTAAGATAAGGTGAGAGAATACCGCTGTCGGTGTACATGACCGAATCAGGTGCCGATACCTTGAAAGTTATACGGGCTATCTTATAAAAATACGTCATTTTTCTTCTGCCGCGGTTACAAAAACTATGTTTACGACTTCTGATTCGGCAACTGCAAAATGCTTTGTTGAAAGCTGCTTTATCTCATTTACCTTCATTCCGCCAGTAACCTTCGCAAGATATGTTATACCGCCGAAATAAATACCGTCACGTTTGTTTTTGTAATAGAGATAAATATCTTCCGTTATATCATTTTTCGATGTATTGATAAGGTTTATTGCGCCGTCAAGCAATTGTATTTT
>JBGVLZ010000107.1:0-4801 GCA_045124505.1 Eubacteriales bacterium | reverse complement strand
TAAGCGTCATAAGCCTTTTCGCCTAAAGTGCCGGGTGTTCCGGCCCCGTCAAGGATCATACCGGTGGAAGCGGGCAAATATTTTTGCCCTTTGTCTTTCACAACCTTTTCGCCCCGGTAAAGATCATCAAGTTTTTGCCAGTAGGGGAGCATCATGGCATACTCGTAATTATTCGCATCAAGCATAATTTCACCGCCGTTTTAAGCCATTCCGTAAGCGCGCTGGGAAGAACCGTCCCAGTCCAGATAAGATATGAGATACCGCAACGCGTCTGCAAGGTGATCCTCGGAAGTCGTGTCAAGATCAAAGTCTTTTTTCGGATCTTTTTCAAGATCGGGGATCGTTCGCAGACAGTCCCGGCAGGTATTAAAGAAAAACAGTCCGGGCTTTTCCCGGGGCAGGGTAATGCCGTTAACCTTTTCGGGAACGCTGTTTCTGAGCCGTTTTCTGATAAGTTCCCACCCGACAGATCGGGAGCCGCTTTTCTTGTTCGCCCCGATCCAATTCAGTCCGGGATAATAGCGATCATTGATGCGAATGCGGTTCCGCATTTCATCTGCAATGCAATGACCGTCCTCCTGACTGAAAATTGCCGAATCAGCAATACCTGCTTTCACCCTGCCGTAATATTCATTCCGCATTTCCGTGAGGATAATGTTTTTGGCAACTTCGCCGGATAACATGCAAAGGCCGGTGTTTTCCTTGCCTTTGACGCAGCCGTAGTATTCCATAAACACAAACACATCGCCCCTTACGGTGCGTCTCGATGAACCGTCCGGCATTTCAACGGTGTCTCCGTCGCTTACCGCCGCCCATATTGTCGCAAACGGCCTTGACCAGCCCCAGTCGAAACCCCGGTAAATATTCCATGACTGCGGAATGCGGAAAGGCATGATCACATGTATGCTCTGCCGGAAAATGTCATTAAACATGCCATCGCCAAAACTGCAATTCCAGTCTCCGTACAGCCAGGCCTTTCTCAGTTCGGGATCTTCAATGCTTTCAAGCTCTAACACGTATTCCGGAGAAAGGTGAGTGTTTTCCTTGTAAGACGAAAAAATATGAACCTGCGTTTTGATCATTATTTCGTCTTTCCCGGTCTGCGGGTTATACGCCTTAACCTCTTTCCGGACGATCTTTCCCGCCGGAGCCGGATCTACAAACCTTTGCTTTACCCATTGCTTGCCCGCTCCGGACGGGTTGGTTGTAATAATGATCTTCGGACGCAGCGGAGGCAAAAACCTTATCTCAGCGTTCGGGTGCTCCTTCGGCACCTTCATTTCAATGTGGTATCTTGCATAATACTTTTTATCGATCCAGTACGGGTGTTCTTTCGGGTTAAATGACGTTCGATTAGTGGTTTTCATTTTGTCATAAAACGCCGGACTCGGATTTTTTGAAAGCTCGTTATACAGAATAACGGCGTATTCCTGCCCGTGGAATCTGTCATAATCTTCTTCGGTTGCGCCCTGTCTGAAAAGAAGTTCCTCCCCGGAATCCCAAACCCATTTTTCATCGCCTTTTGAACTGTAAAATCTTGCTTTTTTGCCGAAAATAAGCGGAAACAGTCTCTTGCTTCTTGCGATCACATCAGCAAGATCCTTATAGTGCATATCAAGGTAAACGCCCCGGTAATAAGCCCCGTACCCCTTGCCGACATTCATGGCAAACTTTATCAGACTGACTTCGGTTTTGCCGCTTGCTCTTGAACTTGACATAAAGATCGTGTCGCAGGGACAGGTAAGCACAAGCTCCTGAGAACTCATGCAATAACGCCCGTTCACGGTTCTGCCCGCAAGCGGAGTCCATACGACCCTGATATTGTCCGGCAAAGAAACTGACATTATGCCCCTTCATAATTCTTGTTCATGGTTATGGCGGCCTGTTCTTCCCATTCCGCATCAGAAACGGGAGCCGGGGACATTATAACATTAGTCAGGTTTCCGTTAGATCTTATGTCTATCGGCTTATTCAGTCCGTACAATAAACTGATCTGCTTGCACGCTTCAAGTCTTTCCTTCGGCGTTCCCGTATCCGCTATTGTTTTAAGCCGGCTCACAACGTACTTGAACGCTTTATTGACATTCTCCTGCTTGTCCGGCGTTTCAAGCACCATCTCCTTTGCAAGCTGCCGCTGCACATACGGCGAATTGAAAAAGAACATGATCGCCTTGTTCAATGCGTCCGGTTCCACCCCCAGCCGCAGACAGGCCCTTTCGGGATCATAGTCCTTGCTGTATTCTGCCAGAAACAGATCGCACAGTTTCAGCTCTTTTTCCGTAAGCGTTTTATTTCGGATCGCTACCTCATCTATTCCCGACATTGTAAACCTCTTTTAATTTTTCGTATCGCTCGGCAAGTTCATCGCATTCTTTGGCAACAGCCAGACTTTCCTCAACCTTTCGCTGTAATTCGGCCTTGCTGTAACAGACAAGCTCGGGGGAAGTTCCGGTTTTTGCGGGCAAATTGCTTCCGGCTTTTTCACCGGGACAGTCGCGCACCCCGCTGAACTCATACCTATCATTACGCAGATCAGCAATAACAGTTTCGTATTCATTTTTTATTCTTTCCTCGCCCGCAATCTGCTCCGCCACAATAGCGTTTATCTTTTCCTGCGCCTGAATCTCGCTTTGCCTTACCATGCCCGCAAGTTCATTGATCCTGCCTAAATAGGCGTTTTCTTCCGCCTGTATTTTTGCCCGCCATTTTGTTTCGCTGTTTGCATAACCCTGCCAGTACCCGATCCCGAAAGTCGCAACCCACGCAGCTCCGGTAAGGATCAGCGGCAGAAAACGCAAAACCCAGACAGGCATCTTTATTCGTCCTCTTTTTCTTCAAGTCCGGTCTTTTTCAGAATAAAACGCTTAAACAAACTCAGCGTAAAGTCTGCTCCAAGATAACCGCCGACACCGGTAACGGCTGAGATTATGGTTACGGGGTACTGATAGTACAGCATTACCCAGCCGATAACAAGCCCGGCAAAAGCGGAGGATAAACCTTTAATGACAAAATCCCAGAATACGAATTTTTTGCGGTTGCCGAAAAGGGAACTCAAATAGGAAACAAGGCCGCCGACACCCGCAACGCAGGCGAATAAAAGGCCGTTCAGCACGTCTTTCAGTTCATCGCCGTTAAACATATTTAAGCCCCTCGTCATAGCGTTTCTGAACTAAAGAAGCGGCTTCTTTTTTGGTTACGACATGATCCTTGTTCCGATCAAGTCCCTTATTCTGTTCATAAGCCACGCCATTTACAAACACGGGCGCATCATCAGGCTTTCCGATAAACTTCGGCATCAGAATAGCCATATACATATCCGGCAGCGTTTTTACCCTCTTGTAATACGGCTGAAAATGCTGAGCCACAAAAGGCAGTTGTTCAGTAAAACTCTTTTTCCGCATTTCGTCTGCGGTTGTTCCGTAGACCCGGCAGATCGCGGGCATGAACTGAATAAGACCGACCGCCCCGGACATGCGGTTTTTGGCAGCGGGGTTCAGCCCGCTTTCAAACGCCATGCACGCAATAAGGTAATCAAGCTGATCGTCTGACCAGTCAAATTGCCGCTGCAATTCCCGCAGTCCTTGTCTTTGTTCTTCCGTGAGTTTTTTAGCGTAGATCATAACAAAAAACCCTCCGCATTCGCATAAAATACATTGCCATTATATTTTACACAATATCAGAGGGTGTTTGCAAATCAGCCGGAATTAAACGCAATAAATCGCAAACATACGCAAAATACGGGGTGTTTGTCCGGCTTGCTGTTTATTTGGTTCCGGTGCTGCCGAATCCACCCTTGCCCCGCCATGTGGTTTCGGGAAATTCTTCCACCTTGCAGAAATCCGGCTGAGCAATATGGAAAATACCGACCTGAGCTATGCGATCCCCGGCGGCTATTTTGATCATATTCTGTCCCGCATTTTTCAGAGCAAGCATGATCTCGCCCTGATAGTCGCTGTCAATAACGCCGACAGTGTTGGCAAGGACTAAACCCTTGCTGCCGAGACCGGAACGGGGGAATACAAGGGCGGTGAATTTGGGATCATTGATCCACATAGAAACGCCGGTATGAATCATGACAGTTTCGCCGGGAAAGATCAGAAGTTCCGGCTTTGAACCGTCAAAATCAAAATACCGGAGATCGGCGCAGGCGGAACCTTCGGTCTTGTAATAAAGTTCTTCCGCTCCGGGAAGGTATTTAACGAACACTTTCATAGAACCTCGCAAACAGCGTTATGCCGCATCAAAAAAGAAAGCCGGACGGGTGGAAATCAGCCCGGTTGCAATAAAGTTTTTCAGTAAAGGAACGGCGGTTTTCGGCTTTGAAATCCAGCAGGGAAACCTTGTTCTTTTCCGCAAATTTCCAGAACCCCCCCCCGTTAATTTCTTTACGCTCGCTTATAAAAACGGGAACAGACTGATCTTTAGCCCAGTTTAAAAATTCATCGGTATCAAAAGAGACTTCATCGTTGCCCGTGTAAGTTCTTGTGTCCTCATAAGGAGGATCGCAGTACACAATGCTGTCAGGCTCAAATTGCAGGGCAGTATAACTTCCGCACGTTACGCTCAGCCCTTCAAGCCCCTGTAAACGCATCAGCCCTTCAAGCCCCTGTAACTCTATCAGCCGCCGCTGCCGCTCAATGTTTTCAGCTTGCAGTTTGCGGCTTGCGTCCTTCTGTTTTATTATCGGCTTGATCTCGGAATATCTTTTATCAAGATCAGTCTCGCTTGAAAACTCAAAACCGCTGAGATCAAAATATCGTTCAAAGTCTTTGCGTTCATCAAAAAATATAAGATAGTGCAA
>JBGVLZ010000106.1:0-1662 GCA_045124505.1 Eubacteriales bacterium | reverse complement strand
AATATCGCGCTTATTAAGCGCGTTTACTATGTCAAAATATTTGTATTCGCTGTTTGAGCAGCAATATTTCCTTACGTCGTAAACCGTAAGCGGCGCACCGCCGTAAACCTCTGAAAGCTTTAATATCTCACCCTGAAGAATATACATATCGCTTCCGCATACGTTTATAAGCTCACGCGGTACAAGCGGATCGTATTTAACGTTTTTGGCGTTAAGATGGCGACAGATCCAGGTTGTAAGCTTATCTGCTCGTTCGTTTTCGAATTCAACGACCAAGCCGTTATCTCTTACAGCCTTAACAAAGGAATTCAACATCTTTTTCGATGCCTTTTCCTTATCGTTTTCGTCATCGTTATGACGCAAAACGATCATTATGGTTAAATAATCGGGTATATCCGAAAAAACTCTCGAATAATCCTCGATATCGCCCTCAGTAAGCTTGGCTGATTCGATATTGGTAATCTCGATCAGCTTATTATCCCACATATACGGCAATGAATAGATCGCATCCTCAAGGTCGCTGATGCTATCGTCGGCGGCATTAAAATATATATGGTTAAATTCGGGCAAAGGCGAGGAATCGACCTTGTTTCTGATTTGGGTGGCGTAATGGTCCTTGGTATATTCCTCTGCACCGCAAAACAGAAAAACGCCCGATATATTATTCTCTTTTAATTTTGTTTTAAGTATATCAAGACTCATAAATTCTGTCGCTTTCGCCTTCATTTGAAATAATCGTTATCTTGTTTGAAAAGGTATTGATATAGTCTAAATATGAATCGTTTTCGACAGTGTTTTCGATAAAATACGTTTTATTGAAATGAGCTTCATCAAGATATTCCTCGGAGAAGCTGTTGAATATCGCTATGTCGTATTGGTTGACAGCGGGAAAGCCGTCAATGAAAACGCTTATCAAATCATTTTCATCTTCAAATTCGATATATGAGCCCGCGCTGAGCATATCATCCGATATCAGATTGATGCTCATACCGTTAAATTCGAAAATCAATTCTTTGTCAAATTCAATTATATCATAATTCCTTTTGTTTGCCAAGAATTTTATTTGATTATATATATCAATTTCGTAAATATTTTTCGGTTTTGGCAAAAACATCTGCGAAATTGAAGCGCGTCCGCTGAAAAATTCGATGCTTTTTAACGTATATCCGTCATATTTAGTCAAAACATATTTGTCGAGCGAGGTCAATCCGTTTTCAAAAATGACCGTTGGCTCGGATGAATAACCGCCAACATCAAAATAAACGCTATCGTTTTCGTTTGAATAGAACACGTATTCCCCGTTGAAATTTCCGTATTCGATGACGGTAATACCGTTGCGAGTGTAGTCGTTTAAAGCACCGCAAAGGAAGATTGAAAGACAAAATGCGATAGCGGAAAAGGTAAAAGCTTTTAATCTGTAGCGATGCAAAAATAAAAGCGATATTATCATAACACCGGCAAATACGCAAGGGATAAATATCCAAGAAACGTGAGTGGATAGCTTACCGATATCCTCTTTATGTATCCAAGCGCTCACGTCGGTGATCAAGTCAAAAATATGTCCTGCGGGCTTTGCCAATATTATTGCTATAGGCATTGAAAAAGAAGCAACGATAAATGCGATGACAGTGAACACGAGTCCGTAGGAGAATAGCGGTACAG
>JBGVLZ010000105.1:0-3343 GCA_045124505.1 Eubacteriales bacterium | reverse complement strand
TTAACAATTACCTGAAAAGCCATAGCATCATCGGCAGCAGTCAGAGGATCGGAATAACGGAAATCAATTTCATTTTGGCCGGGTCCCTCCTCGTGATGTGAACTTTCCGGATGAATGCCCATCATTTTCATACCAAGACAGATTTCGCGGCGAATGTTTTCGCATCTGTCCTCCGGTACCATATCCATATAGCTTGCGTTGTCATATGGTTCCTTGGTTGGATTACCTTTTTCATCAAGCTTAAAAAGATAAAATTCAAGCTCTGAACCGAAGGAAAACTCAACACCTGATTTATTTGCATCTGCAATAGCTTTTTTTAATATATTTCGAGTGTCATATTCGCAAATTTCTCCGTTTGGTTTTGTAATGGTACAGAACATACGGATAGCACGACCATTTTCAGGACGCCACGGAATTTGTGCAAGTGTTTCGGGGTCTGGGCGTAGGAATAAATCCGAGTGCGCTTCATCACCGAATCCGCCGACGGAAGAAGCATCAAAAGCGATTCCATATTCAAAAGCACGAGAAAGCTCGCTGGGCATTATGGATATACTTTTTTGTCTGCCGTAGACATCGCAAAAGACAAGGCGTATAAAATTTATATCCTCCTCATTAACATATTGAATAACTTCTTGTGCTGAATACTTCATAACTCAACATTCCTTTCCTAATTCGCAACATACATCTGCTTATATGGATTTTTACTGTCAGGTGTAATGAGCGTAAAATCAGAATTTAAAATTTCGCTTTCGTCATATCCGAAATATTTGCAGAATTCTTTTATATATTCTTTGATATCCTGCAAATCCTCATCGGTAGCACATCGTGCGTGAACCTGGCTTGGGAACCTGATTCCGGTGCAGGAGGAGCGGAGAAACATTTTGCCGCCGTGCATTCCTGTTCCGGGAAAGTTGCTGACAATAGGTTTTTCATCATCGGTAAGACCGAGAACGATTATTGTGCCGCCTGCCTGATACTCGCCTAAAAAGCTTCCTGCTTTGCCGCCGATAACGAGTGCCGGTTGTTTTTCTTTATAAGCCTTCATATGAATTCCTGCACGGTATCCTGCGTTGCCTTTTACAAATATTTTTCCGCCACGCATTGCGTAGCCTGCGGCATCACCGATATTTCCGTGAACTATGATTTCACCGTCATTCATTGTATCACCGACTGCATCTTGTGCATTACCCATAACTTCAATGGTTGCACCGTTAAGATATGCACCGAGTGCATTTCCGGGGATGCCGTTTATGGTAATCTTTTTGTCTGACAATCCGGATGCAATGAATCGCTGACCGAGGCATGAAGAAATTTCGCACTCAGTTCCTGCTGATCGTAAAGCTTCATTTAAATTCTTAAAATCGACATTTTTTGCATTTATATTCATATTATATCACCTCGTAAGAAAATCTGCAAGATTTTCATTCATTAATAATGTAGCACAGCGTAGTCTGTGCGTAATGGTGTGATTCAACGTTCTCTCAGGCGTCAAAATCTTTGATTTTGGTAACGCCGTGAGGTTGTTATATCACACCTCCGAGCTTTTTTCTACGGATTTCAGGAAAAAACATCGCAAGTGACGGATTTTTTTTGAGCATATCCATATTTATTGTGTCAAGTGACGTCTTTTCTCTTACAAGTGAAGTATATATTCCGGCACGATTTACATCACCGATAATAATATATCCGGTAAGAACTCCGTCCTTCATATACAGTCTCTTTATGCTGTTTTCGCCCTTTTCTTCATAAACGCTTCCGCCTTCTTTTTCTGTATAATAGCTTCCTGCTGTCATTGCGTGAAGTCCGAAGAAGCCGATAGAGTTCATTGGAATTGCATTGTCAAACAGCGAGTTGCCGCCTGCCATATTAGCACCGGCACAAAAGCCTTGCATATAAGCGTTGGGAAGGATAGCAAGAACCCTTTTCTGTCCAAGGGTAATATCGTTACCTTCGCTGCAATCGCCGGCGGCATAAATATCGACTATGTTAGTCTGCATCTTGTCGTTAATAATGATACCACGGTTTACATCGCCGCCTGCATCTTTAAAAATGTTTGTATTGGCTCTTACACCGACTGCAAGAACGAGAACATCAAAATCTACCGATGCACCGCTTTTCATTTTAGCTGTATTTGTGTCAAAGCTTTCAGCTGTATCATCAAGCATAAATTTTATTCCATGCTCTTCCAGATGCTTTTGCATGATAGCTGCACATTCGTCATCCAAAATACTTGAAAGTATTCTGTCAGATAAATCACATACAGTTATTTTTGCAACCTTTTCCAAAATACCTTCTGCGCATTTAAGTCCTATAAGACCGGCACCTATAATCAGCACCTTTGACTCTTTTGTGATTGCTTTTTCAAGTGCGAGTGTATCGTCTATTGTCATAAACGAAAATTTATTTTGCACTGTTTCAAGTCCTGCAAAGGACGGAATGAACGGAGAGGAACCTGATGCAATACATAAAGAATCATATTTTATATTCGTAGCATCATCCAAGGTTACACTTTTGCCGTCTTTATCAATCTTTACAGCTTGCTTTCCATAAATGACATCACATTTATTTTTTTCATAAAAGTCTGCATCTCTGTAGCTCATTTTATCAAGTGTTGTTTTATTTTCAAGATAGTATGAAATAAGAGGTCTGCAATAAACAGGATGGTTTTCAGCAGATATTACTGTGATTTTTGTATCTTTATCAATGCTTCTGATGCCTTCAATACAGCCTGCGGCAGCAACACCGTTACCGATTATTACATAGCTTTTCATTCAGTCTCACCTCTTTCTTCGTACACAAGTGCTCTGTTGGGGCAGCCTGCAACACAAGCGGGAGAGCCGCAAGAGTTTTCAAGACAAAGCTCACACTTTTGTACTGCACCTTTTTCTCCTTGCATCAGTGCACCGTAAGGACATACCAAAATACAGGTAAGGCAGCCTATACATTTATCTTTGTTAATTTTAATTACACCGTCTTTTTTTGAAAGTGCACCCGAAATACAGCTCTTTACACAGAGAGGATCTTCACAATGTCTGCATGAAACCGCATAAGTGATTTTGCCGCTGTCCTCAACACATAGTCTTGGAAATATAGATTTATCTTTCAAGGCTTTTACCATATCGCTTTGCCCGGAATTGGCAAAGGCACAGTTATATTCGCATAAGTGGCAGCCAAGACACCACTTTTCATTTGCATATACACGTTTCATTTTTATCACTCTCCTGCATGAGAAATGCCAAGGATAGAAAGCTCTTTATCGGTAAGACCGACACCGCGAAGCATCAATCTGTTTCCACGGAGCGATTCAATTGAGTTGATACCCATACCGCCCATAAGCTCTTTA
>JBGVLZ010000104.1:0-8129 GCA_045124505.1 Eubacteriales bacterium | reverse complement strand
CCCCCCGCCCCCCCCCCCCCCCCCCCCCCCCCACCACCTGTAATTTTATTTTTACGTATATTAAAATAAAAAGATACTCAACACATATGTGAAGAGTATCTTTTCTGTTTTAAATTAGTCGCTGATGTAAGGAAGCAGAGCCATCTGGCGTGCACGCTTTACAGCTTCTGTAAGCTCACGCTGGTGCTTTGCGCATGTGCCTGTGATTCTTCTGGGAAGGATCTTGGAACGTTCGCTTACGCACTTTCTCAATTTTACTGTATCCTTGTAATCGATCTTTTCAGCATTTTCTGCACAGAATTGACAAACCTTTTTCTTCTTCTTGTTATTGCGGAAAGGCTTATCTGCGTTTCTTTCTCTATCCATTATGTTTTCCTCCGTTAAATTTGGAAGCCCTTATCAGAAGGGCAGATCGTCATCGTCCTGAATTTCCTCAAAATTAACAGGTTCAGAGGGCTGTGAGCTGTAAGCGGGTGCCACAGGGGGCGGTTCGCCAAAGTCAGCAGCGGACGGTGCGTGTGTGTTTTCAGATTTCGAATCAACGAAATATACTTCTTCTACAACTATGTCGTATGAATAACGCTTGTTACCCTGTGTGTCGGTCCAATTTCTTGACTGAAGCGCACCTGATACACAGATAGACGAGCCCTTTCTGAAATATTTAGAAACAAGCTCAGCCTGCTGTCTCCAAGCAACTACGGGCAAAAAGTCCGCAGAATTGGGTTCACCGGGTTTTGAGAAGCGGCGGTTTACCGCAACGGTAAATGATGTTACGGAAACACCGTTAGGAGTCTGCTTAAGTTCAGGGTCAGCTGTGAGCCTTCCCGCAATGGTAATTTTGTTATAGTTAAAATTAGCCATTTTGTTCTCCTTACGCTCTGATAGTCATAGAACGGAGTATGCCGTCTGCAATATTGAAGTTACGTTCAAGCTCTGCAACGAAAGAAGCTTCAGCCTTGTAGTTAACAAGTACGTAGAAACCGTCGTTGATATCGTCGATAGGATATGCGAGCTTGCGCTTGCCCCATTCATTGTACTCTGCAATCTCAGCGTTTGCTTCGATAAGAGCCTTGAATTTATCAACAACAGCTCTCATAGCATCCTCTTCGAGTGTAGCATTAACAATGAACATGGTTTCGTAATCGTGTACAATTTTTTCCATATTCTTTACACCTCCTTATGGACATATGTCCGCAGATCTTATTTGCTGCGGCAAGGAGAAGCCGTATAAATTCGGCTTTCCGAATGATGATTATACCAAAAAAAATCCAAATTGTCAATATTAATTTTTAATAATATACAGATGTAATAAAAAATTTACATATGAAATATCGCTCAAGCCTTTTCATCAGTCAAACCCAAAATATAATCTGCGCTGACATTATAAGTATTACAAAGTGTTATCAAATGGCGGATCGGTAATTCATTTGCGCCTCTTTCATACCGTGCATACATCGTTTGAGATGTGCCGAGAATATTCGCAATCTGCTGCTGGGTAAGGTCGTGATCCTCCCTCAAATCCCGTATTCGCTTGATATATCTCATATCTATCATCAAAAACACCCTGTAAATAATCTTTCCATAATTATATCAAATAAAAATATTTACTATTGACATTAGTAAATATTTGTACTATAATATTAAGGAAGATTATTGTAAACAAAATATCAATTCAATAATCAAAAAACAAAAGGAGTTTTAAAATGAAGAAAATTACTGCATTAATCCTATCCATTATTATCGCTGTTACATTTTTCGGTTGCGATAATTCGTCAGCTGAAACAACTATAGTCGAAAAAACATTTGATGAAAAAGTCCAAGATTTGGCTTATATAGCTAATTTGAAGCAATATGACGCTTCTGCGGCTGAAAAGGCATGTATTTTATATTCAGAATATCAAAATCTTTCGGAATTAGAAAAAGAATCACATGTACTTAATCATACTAGAACTTATAATCTTTTTCTTTCTGTGTTAAGTAGAGTTGAAGTATTAACAATCGCTGAAATTGCCACTGAATTAGCCATTGAACACATAAAGTCGGATTTGTTGCGTCCATCATCATTCGAATTAGTGAAGTACTATACTTCGATTGGCACCAGTATCTCACGTGACGATGAGGAGTGGGTAATAGAGGTGGTAATAGACTATTCTGCGCAAGTAAAATCCGGGGGATTTGATCGATACACAGAAATCGTTTACTTTTATTTACCATGGCTTAACGGCTATGAACCTTATGAACCTTCTAGAGAATGCCTCCAAAATGCGTTAATTCATTCAGATGAGCGATTATCGATATTTTCACATTACATAATAACAGACGGTATTTTAACCAAAAGATAATTATCCCTTACACACATATCTATAAAAAAATAACGGGATTAGCCTTGATTTGCGATTATTGCTTAATCAAGACTAATCCCATTTTTTATAATCAATTATTAGTTAACGCCTTGCCACTTCATAGCTTCTGCAACCCTAAGGAAGCCTGCGATGTTAGCGCCTGCATCGTTATCAGAATCTTTTCAGTTTCAAAGGCGCTGTAATGATGATTTACATTTATCAGAATCCTGTAACGGAGTCAACGGGTATGGACATCACAATTCCCTTTGCTTCACTGTGCATACCGCACTTTTCGCCGATAGCTTTCATTATGGCGACTTTATTTTCCGTTTCTGTGAGGATCATGACGATCTCTTTTTCTTCCTGAACGCTGAGCCCCCAGAATGCCGTTGTTTCTTCGTCACCCATACGGCGGCTGTGGATTATCGTTCCGCCCTTTGCACCAACGCTGTTGGCAGCCTCCATTACATCTGCACTGAAGCCTCTGTTTACAACTGCCGCTACAAGTACATGCTTCATTTCCGTCATTTCCTTTTCATCCTTTCCTTGTTGGTTCACCCCATTTTCCTCTGCATTCTGCGTAAGCATACGAAGCATAAGATTGTTTATACCGTTAAGGGGCATAGTAAATGCGATACCGCTGTTTACAGCGTTCATCTGAAGCTCCGTCTTCAGTTTTCCGAGCATCACATCAGCAAGCTTTTTCGGCAAAACGCTCACCAATACGCATTTATCTATACTGCCGAGTCCAAGCATATCCATGATCTCGTTTGATGCCGTTCCCTGTGCATTAAAGCGATACTGCAAAGGCAGATGCCCTTGTTTAAACATTTCAGCCGCTTTATCGGCACGCTTTGGCGTTGTTATCAAAGTAAGTATTTGAAATGATAATTTCTTTTGATTATTCTCCATATGCTCATTCCTCCTCGAGATCAACAACAGCATCGCTGTCGTCGGGAAGCACGGCGGCACGTTCCGTGTTCTTTTGTTGTTTCGTTGTTTTGATCTGATATACAAGACCCATGAGCTGGATCGCAATAAGCGGCGTAAGCGCAACCAGGGCAACAACACCAAATGCGTCTGTCATCAGATTACCGCCAAGTGCCTCGCAAACACCGATACTCAGCGGCAGTAAAAATGTTGATGTCATAGGACCGCTGGCAACACCGCCGGAGTCAAATGCGATACCTACAAACATCTTAGGCACGAACCTTGACAATACAAGTGCGGCTACATATCCCGGGATTATTATCCACTGTATGGAAATGCCCGTAAGTACACGCAGCATCGCCAAGCCGACACTTATCGCAACGCCTATTGACATGCATCTATTCATAAGTTTTACCGAAATCGCACCGTCTGTGACGTTTTCGACCTGGTGATTAAGAACCTGAATTGCAGGCTCTGCTTTTACTATATAATAACCGATAAGCATACCTATAGGTATCATTATCCAATTAAACTTCAAGGATGCAATTTCTTTACCGAGAAATGCACCGACAGGTGCAAATCCGACATTTACTCCGCACAAGAACAAAACGAGTCCGACATATGTATAAATGATACCCATCGTTATTCTTTTCAGTTGACGCTTTTTATAGCGGTGTGTTGCAAGCTGAAAGATTATAAACACAGCCACGATCGGAAGAAGCGATATAAGTACTTCCTTTGCATAAACAGGTATATCCTTCGCAAACACACGTACAACATCACGTGTTGTAATTACCGTTTCAACGTCTGTCAGAGAATAAACTGCTTCCTTCGGCTTAAAAAAGCAACCGAGTATAAGAACGGCAAGTATCGGTCCGACACTCGAAAGCGCAACAAGACCGAAGCTGTCACTTACGGAGTTTTTATCACTTCTCATCGAAGCAAGACCAATACCGAGCGCCATTATGAAAGGAACAGTCATAGGCCCTGTTGTAACACCGCCGGAGTCAAATGCAACCGCCAAAAACTCCTTCGGTATCACAAATGAGAAAGCTATAAGGGCAATATACAAAATAATAAGCATTCCAGAAAGACTTATTCTATACCGTATACGTATAATGGCGAGTGCCAAGAAAATACCGACACCTACAGCCACCGTCAGAATAAGCACAAGATTCGGAATAGAGGGCACCTGTTCGGCAAGCACCTGCAGATCAGGCTCAGATATGGTGATGATAGCCCCCATAATAAACCCTATCAGAAGCACTAACACCAATGTTTTTGTTTTTGATATCTGAACACCTATACCTTCGCCAAGCGGTGTCATTGCAATTTCAGCACCAAGCTGAAAAAATCCCATGCCAAAGATAAGCATAACAGCACCGACCAAAAACATAACAACGCTTCCGAGCTCCATCGGTATCAAAAACACACTGATGAGCAACACTATTCCCGATATGGGAAGAACTGCCGAAAGTGATTCAAGTGTCTTTTCTTTAAGCTTTGGGTTCAATTCCGCACCTTCCTTTCGTTTTGAATTATCACATAATTACTATGTGTATATACAGAATAATATCAACCTATTCACTATCAGAAAGTTGAATATAATATCTTTTCAATTTCAAATAAAACATAGCAGAGGCGATTACATCAGCGCAAAAAACAAACTGTAACGCTATCACCCAAAAAACTTCCTTCAATGAAAAAACGTCCTGCCTTTTCGCCATCACAGCAGATGCAATTACAGGAAGTCCCGTCATAAACAGCGCCAAGCAATCGATCACAAACAAACCGACAGCAAACGGAATTGTAAAAAGGGTAATAGCCATAAAAACACCTAAAACAAAAATCAATGCATATGCAGGTACTTGTATCAACTTCACTGTCATGGCTGTTTTGGCAAGCGCAACCATGTCCCATTTTCGGTGTATACTGACAAAGAAACAAATGACATTGTAAACAGTCACTGCCGCACAATAAATAAGTAACACCGCCAAGAAATAGAAAATATTACTGCGAAATACAGTCTGCATCAAAAACTCAAAAAACGGAACTGTTGTTGAAAAGAAAATAGCAGCCAACGAAAACAAAGCGATATAAGGAATAAGTAATATCGGAATGAAAGTTAAAAACATTTTTTTGTTCACGTTAACACCTCATAGATATAATCATAGCGTAATCTCAATTATATATCAAATGAAAATGACTTTTTTAAAATTTATTTTGATACTTTGGAATTTTACAGTTACTCCTCATGTGCAAGATCTGCAGAACTTGTCAGTCCCAATTTATTTTCAAGTGCCATATTGAACCTCCAAGATTAACATTAAAATACGATCGTATAATCCAAAAAAGCTTTACTTTCATTTTCGGCAGATTTTGCAAAATCAACTCCGGCACTGCATTTTATCTTTTTCAAGGTGCCTGCAATACTCATTGCCTCATTCAGCGACATTTCGGAAGAAGAACTTGCTTTCATAGAATATTTTCTTTCGGTAACCTTGCTTTTATTTACCAAAACCATTTGAATTAACGAAGAAATATCACTTTCGTTTCTAAAGTACAAAAGAGTCGGCATGGTAGGCTTTCCATTCCAAATGGATGTCTTAAATGTAGTCTGTGCCCATATTTCTATCGAATTTGAGTTTGTGTTACTTTCTTGCCGGTTACAGTTACCCTCAAGTACTGCCCCCGCCTTTGCTTGTGCAGATTTATAAAACAAGTTCTTTGAAGTTGAGGTGCTTTTAAGTTCGATGGTCACACTTTTTGCTCCAAGCGACTGAGCCACTAAAGTCAGTTCATTTACCCTGACCTGTTTCATATAGTTAAAATATTCATCAATTTCAATATATTTTCCGGCAATGCAAGGATCGGCAATAAATATAGATTCGCACAGTTGCGGATAAAATGACAAGTGCAAATCAGGAACAAATTTCGAATATATCGTAGGCATTTTTCGGTCATCTGTTTTCTCGTAAAAGCCTATAGAATCCCTGCACACTTCGTTCTCAAGCCGTGGATCATAGTTGACAATACGAATAACACGCTCGGTTAATAGCTCACTATTAGAAATATCATCTTTGAAAATAGGAGCTAATTTAATAAGATCGTCTTGTCTTTTCTTTTCTGCAGCTGTTGTTTTGCGTTCGGCTTGTTTTGCCATTGCATCGTCTTTGAATTGAATTGCCGTACTCTTCACTTCTTCTGCGGCTGAAGCTGCTTTTTCAGAAACCTTTTCTGCAACATTTTTAACCGATGCTAATGCTCCGCTAAACTTATTATTTTCACTCATTTTATCAAACCTCTTGATCTTTATTTATCAGCTGCAACATCGAATCTCGTCCAAGCATCAGGTAAAGATTTTGCCAACTTAATTAAAACTTCAGTTGTTGTTCCTACACAAAAGGATAGTTCTCATCCTTAAATTTTGACAGAAACAGTTGTTCGCATATTTTCATCATTTTTGTCAACTGATTTGTATTGGACAGTAACCGTTATAATACTGTCAGGAGTGTTAATGGTTAATGCATAAGTGCTATGTTTTTCTATCATACGATCACAGCCTTTTTCTTTATTATACCGCAAAAACACAAAAAACGCAATCCTTTTTTATCAGAATTGCGGTTTTTATTGTATAAGAACTATAAAAAAGATATTTATACGGTTTTGCGTATGAATTAGAACTTTTGTAAATCTGTCAGTTTTTAGTGATATTCCGTCTGCGACGTAGTGATATATTTTGCTTACGCAAAATGTGATATTGGAACCTGCGTTTTCAGTTATATTCGCCATTAACGTGCGTAGCTCATATCACTCACCGTAAGGCGAATATAACTGAAAACGACAAGTTTCTTGTCGAAACTTGTCGTTTTCTGGCGGAGAAGGAGAGTTTTGAACTCTCGCGACGGTTTCCCGCCCTACACCCTTAGCAGGGGCGCCTCTTCACCAACTTGAGTACTTCTCCACGGTGAGGATCTTTTATTTAATTTTACGTTGTAAAAAGTGGCGGAGGGAGTGAGATTCGAACTCACGGCTCGAGTGAACGAGTCACTGGTTTTCAAGACCAGCTCCTTAAACCGCTCGGACATCCCTCCACAACAGTCAACGGTATAAATATATCACAAAACACACGTTTTGTCAATAGTAAAACGGAAAATATTTTATTTTTGTTTCAAATCAGATTTCATCACAGCAAATAAAAGCCTATGACAGGACCTGAAAAAATGGCAAGATACACAAGTGTTATCCACGGCTGATAGTCTATGTAAAAGCCTTTGAACGACAAGCTCCACGGATGTTTGATAATAACCCAGCCGAACACATCGAAAACGATGCAGATACCTGCCCATACAGCTCCCGTTATCAAAGCCTCCGTAATTGTCGGTGTTTGCAGCCCGTTCATATAAAGATAACCGAACAAAGAAAATAAAACTATGTTGTACAAAGGGTGCCACGGCTTTGTTTTCTCGTACCCTTCCCCCATACTTTCGCTGTCCATCGGCTTCATATGAAGTACGTATATATTAAAAACAGTATGAAGTATCCCTATAGCGGTAACTATGGCATAAGATACCCAAAAATAAAGCATTGACATTCCGAAGTTTTGCATGATAAGTTCCTTTTGTATAAAATCTTCAGCTTATAGCTTAAGATAGAATACCTTTCGTTTTTTAATGTCGTAAAAAAATAAGCTCACCGATAAACCTGTTACTGTTTGTCAAGGCCTTTTTGAAAAAAATACGGCAAATAAAAAGGCATAACAATAAAGCCGAAAAACACAAATTTTTTCAGCTTAAAGGTATGAAAAAAAGGACGTTTAATCAACAATAAAGTGCCATAACTCTTGCGTAATATATG
>JBGVLZ010000103.1:0-138544 GCA_045124505.1 Eubacteriales bacterium | reverse complement strand
ACGAAATATACATCGGAATTGTTTTGCTTTACATTGTTGATGCAGTTATTACATCGGGAAGCTATGAGGTGACGGTAAAAGACAAAACGACCGCGATTGCTTTCGGTGCATTTGAATATTCCTATGCATCTACTGTCACACTTCCGAGCACGTTCAAGCATGTAAGCGCAGGTGCGTTTGCGTACTGCGATGCGCTTCTTACAGTGAATATTCCAAACAGCGTTGAAAGCATCGGAGATAGTGCATTTGAATACTGCATGAATCTTACCGATGTAACGCTTGGAAGCGGTGTTAAAGATGTAGCTATCGGTGCATTTTACGGTTGTGAAAGCCTCGATGCTATCAATGTAGATACAGCAAATAAGAATTACAAAAATGATGCGTTTGGCGCACTTCTTACTATTGACGGAACAGTTCTTGTTCAGTATCCGATAGGAAACGAAAGAACGGAGTATACAGTGCCCGACGGTGTAAAAACGATAGGCGTCAGTGCATTCAGCGGTGCTGTTAACCTTGAATCACTTACTTTGCCCGAAAGCCTGACATCGGTAGATATTTTTGCGTTTGATATTTGTTATAACCTTACAGACGTTCATTACAACGGAAACGAAAACGAATGGAAAAATGTTATAATAGATGAATATAACGATGCACTTTTAAGTGCAAATATGTCATACGGCAAAGAGCTTCCTGCGATTACATCGATAAAGATTACCAATATTCCCGATAAGCACGAATACTTTTTCGGTGAGTCGCTGTCGCTTGAAGGACTTGTGGTGACTGCAATTTATTCAGACGGCACTTCAGCGCAAATTACCGATTATTCGATTACAGGCTACGCACCGTACAAATTTGGCAAGCAGACACTTACAATATCATATTTGCAGTTCAGTGCGATGTTTGATGTTTTTGTGTGTGCAGATACTGCCGAAGGATTTACAGCTCCTGTTAAAGCAGGTCAGAGTGTAGCTGAATTTAAAGCATCCTACTCAGAGTATAAAACATACGTAATTAATACAGACGGCCGTTCACTTATTTCCGATGATTCCGTTATAAAAACAGGATTTATCGTGGTAGTTGTTAACGACTACTCAATAAAGGAAAATGTTTTCATGGTTGTTGAAGGCGACGGAACAGGCGACGGTATTGTTAACGGTAAGGATTTTATAAGACTTAAAAAATATTTGCTTAACGGTGACTCTGTTGAGCATGAAGAATTTGTTGACTACAACGGCGACGGTGCTGTCAACGAAGCAGATGTGGAATATGTTGTTTCATTGATCTGAAATTTATAACATAAAATTGGAGCGGCTTATTTTTGGAAATGGTTTCCCAAAATAAGCCGCTCCGTGTGTTTCTATACAATTTTTTTGTAGTGGACGGCGTTCACGACGTCCCGTTCGAAATCCGTTTAATTTAACTTAACTATAATGAACCAGCCACAATTTTTACTCACTTACGAGGAGTCTTTCTGTTGTTCTTTCACTTATGAGGTGGATTATATAGTCGGGTTTTTCTTCTTCTATTATATCATAGTCCACTGAGTATTCCCATATAGGCATACATGTAAGGCTTGAAAAATGCTCTGCAATAAAATGAATTGCGTTAAGCCCGTATGAGTCAAATATGAACATGCCCTTAGGAAGCTCATCATTATCGATTTCTGTGTGTGAGGTTTTGTTTGAGAAGAATTCATCTGTGAAATTCCAGATGTATGCTTCCTCCTTTTTTGCACTGTCATACGGTGCTAAAGGTGTATATTTGCTCATAAGAAACGGTGCTGTTTCCGTAAGTCCCATTTCTTCTATTCCCGCATAAGACATCATATCAGTGTAAGGTACGGCAACATTCTTTATGTCATAATCTGAAAGGGAATGCGGTGCGGCTGACGGGAATTTTTTTGCAATTTCTTTCATCAGTACTTCGTAGCCGTAGAATGCACCAAGCTCTGTCCAGTGCGTATCGGTATAATAGTATATTTTTTCGTCTTTATGTGCGTTCATTGTGTCTGTAAGGTTGATGACCGTTACATTTTTAAGTCCGCTTAAAGCTTCAACTGCCTGTGTGAGTGATGTTTCCTCGCCCTCGATATTAGCCTTCATATCTTCGGGAACACCGTCACCGTATACTGTAAGCGGATTGGGAACGATTACGTATATTACCTCAACCGTTTTGCCGGCAGCTTTTTTCGCCTTTGTCACACGCCCTTGGGCAAGCTTTTTCATCAGCAAAAGCTCTTTGTTGGTAAAGAGATTTGTGTGATAAAGGTCATCTAAAATTTCATTCTGGCAAATACGGGAATCAAATGTTGTGAATATTTCTCTGTCTTCAGCCCCGCGCTTATATTTTGCTTCAACAGTGACAGCTTCGCTTGCACTTTTACCGTCAGCTGTCGCAGTTACCGAAAGTGTTTCGGCTTTTCTTTCTTCAAGCGTGACAGAAAACAGAAAGTTTCCGCCGTCGGGCGTTACGGTGAATTCATTTGTATATTCGCCGCTGACCGTTATTACAGAGCCCTTTTCACACGCACCTGCAAAAAGAACAGTATCATCCTTAGTATTTGTTGAAAGCAGTATAACGGGCTGTGCAGTTACCGTGTCTGATACGGGCGGTACTATTACGCCGCCGACCGTTTCTTCGTCTGTTTGCTGGGATTGTGTGACTTCAGATGTATCTGCATATGTACCCTCGCCGTCTGATGTATCGGCGGTGTCGGTACAAGCGGCAAGTGTTAAAAGGGAAGCAAGCAGAATGAATGATATAAATTTTTTCATTTTCGTCTCCGTTTTTATATGCTCATTATAATGGGCAAGATCATCGGTCTGCGTTTTGTTTTCTGATAAATATATTTCGCAAGGTCATCCTTCATTTTGTTTTTTATCTGTGCAAAATCTGAAATATTGTTATCAAAACATGTTTCGATAACCGCAAGGGAAATTTCTTCGAGGTCTTCCATAAGCTCCTCGGATTCCTTTACGTAAACAAATCCTCTTGAAACTATGTCAGGACCTGCCATAATGAGCTGTTCGTCCATATGAAGCGTTGTTACAACGACGATTATACCGTCTTCTGCCAGATGGCGTCTGTCGCGTAAAACGATGCTTCCGACATCTCCGACACCGTAGCCGTCAACAAGTATTTTACCCGAAGGAACTGTGCCGTTGAAGCGTGCACCGTCTTCATCTATTTCGAGCACCTTACCGATGTCAGCAAGAAAGATGTTTTCTTCCTTTTCGCCCATTTGCATAGCAAGCTCCTTGTGGCTTGCCAAGTGTCTGTATTCGCCGTGAATGGGCATAAAATATTTCGGCTTTGTCAAAGCGTGCATCATTTTAAGCTCATCTCTGCAGGCGTGTCCCGAAACATGGACATCTGCAACGGCATCGTGAAGCACGGTGACACCTTTTTTGAAAAGCTCATTTATTATCTTGTTTACGAATTTTTCATTACCGGGAATAGCATTTGCGGAAATAATAACAACGTCCTGTTCGTTCAGTTCAACCTTATCATGCTCCGAAAAAGCCATGCGGTAAAGGGCAGACATAGGCTCGCCCTGACTTCCTGTGGAAACGATAGTAAGCTGTTCGGGCTTGTATTTTTTGATCTCGGAAATATCTATAAGTATTCCTTCTGCCGCGTGCATATATCCGAGCCGTATAGCAACATTTACTACGTTTATCATGCTTCTGCCCGTTATGGCAACTTTTCTGCCGTATTTTTCAGCGGCATTGATTATCTGCTGAACACGGTGGACGTTTGATGAAAACGTTGCAATTGTAATACGTTTGTCGGCATGACGGAAAAAGATGTTGTCAAGCGATGCGCCGACCTTTCTTTCTGACGGTGTATAGCCCTGTCTTTCAGCGTTTGTTGATTCGCACATCAGAAGCAAAACGCCTTCATCACCGAGTTCGCCAAGGCGTGTGAGGTTTATCATCTTGCTTTCAATGGGAGTTAAGTCTATTTTGAAGTCACCTGAATGGATTATTGTTCCGAGAGGTGTTTTTATCGCAAGGCATACTGCATCTGCAATAGAGTGGTTGACGTTTATAAATTCAACCGAAAATGATGTGCCGAGCTTTATTGTTTCCCCTGCGTTTACCGTTACAAGCTCCGGAATTATATCAAACGTATGCTCCGAAAGCTTTTTTTCAAGTATACCGATAGTAAGCGGTGTACCGTATACAGGGGGGGATATCTGTTTTAAAATGTAGGGAAGTGCACCGATATGGTCTTCATGTCCGTGTGTTAAGACTATACCTGTGATCTTTTCGTAATTTTTTTCAAGATATGTTATATCGGGAATAACAAGGTCAACTCCGGGCATATCTTCTTCGGGAAATCCCAGACCGCAGTCAACGATCATCATTTCATCGCCGTATTCTATGACTGCAAGGTTTTTTCCTATTTCATAAAGACCGCCGAGCATCATTACCTTTATTTTTTCTGTATGTTTACTTTTTCTTCTTGACATTATTTCTCCTTTTTTGTTAAATACTGTAAATTAATTCATATACTAAAAATCCCCAAAAGGGTATGTAATATCAGCCGAGCACGAAACCGTTTTCTCGGCAATATATATTTTAATCACGAACACGTTAAATTATCCGTATTTTACCATATCAATATAGAATATTCCCTCGCTATTTATAAACATTTTTTAAATATTGAGTTTTTTGATTATTTCAGATACAATGTCACGTGAAGCACTTGCTGTATAGCCTTCCGTTATGATTTTAAATCCGTTATCGGATGCACCTATGTTGGAATAGGCTGCTTGCTTTTTTACTATCACTCCGTCGCCGTATATTCTTTGATGTGCAATATTTTCTTCGTAAAGACGGGCAAGTGCAGATGCCCTCAGATGTGACGGAACTTTAACAAAATCCTCACGTACAAAGAACGGACGGAGCATGCAGTCAGACGTTTCAAGAGAAATATCTTTACGTTTTAAAAGAGATAACAGCTTCACGGCGGTGCAAAGCGGATCCTTCATATACATATTGGAGTAAAAGTTTTCACGTGCCATATTATCCTCATACAGCTCAGAAGAAGGGCTTTCGAGATAATACATGACGTCGATCCCCTTGTTTTTTGCAATTTCCGAAAAGATGGGAATGTCATAGTATGAAAGGGCAAGCGTTCCTATCTTTTCCTTTTCTTCAAGAAATGTTATAATTGCGCGTGCGTGATATTTATCTACGGTGTAAAGCTCACCGTTTATGCTTTCGCTTATACGAAGCGTATCTGTATCCTCATCCATATCGATGCAAAAGTAACTGTTTGAATCGGGAGTGGTATATTCGTGTATTTCAGCACCGAGCGCAGACAGCACACCTGACAAAAGACGGCATCCTTTTGTATGCCCTGTGATGATCTTATACCCTGTAAGGTCATCACCTTCGTTTACAAGTGCGCTTCTGTAAAGCTCATCTGCTCCGCTTACGTTTTCTGTTTCAAAAAAGTCGGTCGGAGAGGGAATATCACGTGAGAAAAACAGAGATTCTGCAAGAGATTCAAATTTCGCCTTCGGTTTAAGTCCGTTTTTATCACGGAATATTATGTGAATGCCCGAATCCTGGGATGTCTTTTTTATAAACGCCATTACATCAAGGCGGTAGTACATATTTATAAAATTTGCCATACTAAAAAAGCCTGTGCCGAAATTCATACATTTACTGCCGCTGTATTTTACGCCGCACGAAAATGCTTCGGCAGATGATGAACAAACAGGATCTCCGTCATCAAACACACCGACGGTTTTTGAAAGTGATCCGATAGCTGCGCCAAGCGCACACATTCCGTCAACTCCAAGCTCTGTATAAAAGTCTGCCTTTATTCCGTCAGTACTGAAAAGAGTTCCTTTTTTTATTACATTCCTCATTATATTTTCTCCGCTTATTATCTGAGAGGTGGGAATTACCGTGCTTTCCCTTAAAGTGATGCTTGATTTTATTACGGCACCCGAGCCTATTACACAGCCGTCGGGTATTCGCACACCGTCACCGATCACCGCACCTCTGCAAATTATGCTCCCTGTGACCGAAACACCCGAACCTATCTTTACATTGTCGTGTATAACACTTTTGCATATGCTTGAGTTTTCGCCCATTACAAAGCCCTCACCCACAACGCTGTCGTATACACCGCTGTATTCGGGCAAAAAGCCTTTTATTGAATATTTACCGTCTTTTGCCTCAAGATTACATTTCCTGTATTCTTCAATGCTTCCCACATCGCACCATGAACCGTCGGCAGCATATGAAAAAAGCTTTTTTTTCTCCTTCATAAGTCTGGGAAAAAGGTCACGGCTGAAGTCAAACACGGTGTTTTCGGGTACAAATTTCATAATTTCTTTTTTGATTATATAAATACCCGTGTTTATTTTATCGGAAAATACTTCGCCTGCTGACGGTTTTTCCGCAAACCGCACGATTTCTCCTGTTGGTTTTGCCATCACAACGCCGTAAAGCGAAGGAAAAGGTGTTTTTGCACAGATTATTGTGATATCGGCATTTTTTTCTTTATGAAATTCATATGCCGCATTCAAATCATAATCCCACAGTCCGTCCCCCGACACAACTATAAAGTCATCGGATAAAAAATTTTCGCACGCTTTTACACCGCCTGCCGTGCCCATAGGTTCATTTTCCAAAAAATACGTTAAATTTACACCGTCGTAGTAATCGGAAAATGTGTTCTTTATCATATCGGGCATATATTTAAGCGTTACTGCTGCATCGGTTATTCCGTTTCTGAACAAATGTCGGATCATATGAGCCATTATCGGTTCGTTAAGTATCGGTACCAAAGGCTTCGGCATAATATCTGTTATAGGCTTTAAGCGTGTGCCGAATCCGCCTGCCATAATTACTGCTTTTATTCCGTTCATAATATCCCTCCGCAAATGTATTTTTTGCAAAAGTCAAGTGATTTATTCAAGCAACGGCTGTGTTGATGAATAAAACAAAGCATAATGCCGAAAATCACATCAGTATAGAAAAGGAGAAAACGAATGCTTAAAGGTGCACAAAAGAAGGTTATAGTTTTAAAAGACACAAAAAGCGGGATTTTTGATGAGGCGTATTTTATTGTGAAGAACAGTGCCGATCACAGAAATCTGACAAAACACGATATGGTTTCTGAGGCAGAACGTATAATTTCAGGCTCTGTAATAAATAGTGATGAGAAAACAAAAAAGCCTGAGAAATATCTCAGACCTTTATGGTTTTTTATAGGTATGCTGTGTTCATCCTTAATATTTATCGTTTCGCTTCTTATAGAGCAGAATTATTTGTAAATATAATAAGGAGAGGTTATTTTGCGGAATTCTTCCGATGTTCTGATACAGTCTTTTATTATTGTGTCGGAGCTTATACCGTCAAAAAGTCTGCCCGTGCCGAATGTGCGCTTCAGGGCTTTTTCGTCAAATTCCGTACCGTACATATACTTGACTGTTTCAACAAGCTTGACACCTGCGGCAAACGGAGAAAAAGCATCTCTGTCAGTTACGTGAAGCTGAACACCGGAGCAAAGCTCACCCTTGAATTTTGAAAATGTAGGGGTGAAATATACGGGACGGAATATTACTCCGTCAAGCTTTTTGGCGTTCATCTCGTCAGCCAAAGCACGTCCGTCGTAATTCGGTGCGCCTATAAACTCAAACGGCTGTGTTGTGCCGCGGCCCTCTGAGGCTTGTTTCGTTGCTTCAAAAAGGCATGTGCCTATATATACAAGTGCCGTATCTGTCGTCGGCATATTGGGGGAGGGGGCAACCCACGGCAGATCTGTGTCACGGTGATAAATATCACGTGTCAGTCCGTCACATGGGATTATGTGAAGATCAACACCTAAATTTTCCTTTGCGTTTATGTATTTTGCAAATTCACCTATTGTCATTCCGTAACGTGTGGGAACTGCATATTCACCGATAAAAGACGAATTTGCCTCGTCAAGTATCTCACCTTCGATTTTGTTAAGGGATACGGGATTCATTCTGTCAAAAACAACAAACGGAATATTTGCACGTGCTGCGGATTTCATTGAACGTGTCATAGTGTAAAGATACGTATAAAATCTTGCACCTACATCCTGAAGATCGAAAAGAAGCATGTCAATGTCTTTGAGCATCTCATCGTCGGGTGCTTTTTTATCTCCGTAAAGACTTACAACGGGGGTGTTTGTTATGGGCTCACGCTCCTCATTTTCTATCTTACAGCCTGCCTGTGCCGCACCGTTTAAGCCGTGTTCGGGAGAAAAAAGCGTTTTTAAATTACAATGCTCATGTACAGCTGCATAGCTGGGAATAAGCTTTTTTGTAACCCCTGACATATTTGTTATAAGACCTGCATTCGCCCCTTTTATTATAGGAAGCCATTTTTCTTTACAGTCTATACCGTTTAATACTTTTATCATATATTGCTCCAAAAATGTATTATCATGCCGAGATTGGAATCGATATTTCTGTCAGTATAATTGAAAATTATATAGTCGGGCTTCATTTCTGCTATTTCATCTATATCAATAGGTGTGTTGTTATTTGCTCCGTGCAGGCGCAAATGGCTGAAGCCCATTCCCGCAAACGGGAAGAAATATGCTCCGTAGGAATCACTCAAAGCGTACGCTGTGGGAAGGGAAGAATTCTTTATGTATGAATCTCTTGGATAAAGTCCCCAGTTTATACCGGCAATTCTGTAGCCGATGTCATCGCTTCTTTTTACAGGATATATATCGCCTGTATCTTTGAATTTTGCGATAAGAAACGGTGTTTCTTCCTTCATTTTGTGTGCACCCAACATGCCTGCAAGGTCACCGCCTGCACAGTTGACTATCTCAATGTCAAATTCTGAAAGCGGATGCGCCTTTGCCTTCGGAAAATCCTTGTTGATGTGCTTCATCATTTCAGCGTATGCGTAATATGCGCCAAGCTCACTCCAATGTGTGTCGGTGCTGAAGTAGATCATTTCATCCTTGTGGCTGTCAAATACCTTTAAAAGGTCAGGCGCAATGATATCCTCATGCTTGCCGTCGCCGTTCATATATGTGATAAAATCATGTCCTGCGGTTGTAAAGCGTTTTCCGCCTGTTATGTCGAGCAAGTAGCCGTATTGATCTTCATTATATATCGTAACTGGGTTGGGAGCGATAAGATAAATAAGCTTTGTGTCTTTGCCTGTGCGTGCCTGTACTTCCTTCAAAGCATTTGAAAGAACATTACGTGTGTATTTGAGTGCTGACTGATTTGCCTTTACATTTCCGAGAAGATACGAAACTGTCGGACGGTAGAAAAGATGCGAATTTCGTCCTGCAAAAACATTCGTTTCATCACCGCCGAATGATACGGAAACCTGAACTTTATTGCTGTCCTTCTTTCCGTCTGCCGTTGCATAAATCGTTATAAGGTCATTTGATGAACCGTTTACTTCAATGTAAAAATTATGTCCGCGTGCCCTGTCGGTGAATATTTTACCGTTTTTGCCTGCATATGTAATTTTTGCGTTATTTTCGGTCGAACCGTAAATAATGACTCTGTCATGTGCCTGAGAAACTTTCCCCAAAATAACGGGAACTGATGTCTTTTCCGTGGGTACTACCTGCGGTGCTGTTGTGACGGCGTCTGTTGTAATTTCGTCTGTTGTATCCGAAGGGGTTGTTATATCGGAAGATGATGTTATATCAGCAGCTGTGCTGTCATTGTCCGACTTGTCGCCGGATGAAGTTGTATCGTCTTCATCTGAACCGACCGTTTCCGTGCCTTCGGGTAGTGTGTCTGTGTCCTCGGTAGGTGTTGTTTCGCCACTGTCTGTTACATCGGACGGACTTGTAACTGCATTTTCTTCAGTCACTGAATCAGCTCCGCCTGTTGTGTCAGATGCACCGCCATCCGAACAAGCGCATGTGAAAATACACGCAGCAAGCAATAAAACGGATGCTGTACTTTTTAAGTTGTGTTTAAAATCGGAATGTTTCATCTTGATCCTCCTTTTTGGTTTTTATGTTTCCTTTTTTGTATATCTATTAGCGCTCTGTACGGCTTTTTATTAAAGCCTTTCTCTTTGTATCGATATCGGTCATCTTATAATAAAGCCAGAACATTGAAAGTATGCAAAGTGTCATGATAACACATGAAACGATAAGCCAGATGCAGTTTGCGGTATATGAGCTTGAGCCCATAAAAAATTCCGCCGTAAATCCTCTTATAAGTGCTGCTAAAAATATAACGGAGATTATCGGATAAAAATGGCTGTACTTGGTCAGCTTTGCAAGCTTGACGATCATAAATACAAAGAAGAAGATCAAAATGAGTGCAGAAATTACTTGCGATATTCTGACAAATCCCCAGTAAACGCTGTCTGTGCGCAGGCTTTCCAAAAACGTGTGAAGACCTGCATACATCGTCAAAAATACAGACGTGTTAGCACCCTTTACAGATATTTTTTTCTGAAATCCCATCATGAACAGCCAAATTGCAAAACAGCCGATCGCTTCAAAGAAGAACACCGAAAGACACCAGCTTTCGTACACCTCGACATATGAGGCAAACGGAAAACGGCAAAACGTCGGATTTGTGATAAATGTACCGTAGCAGTCATCTGTGAAGGCGCTTCCCATTCTGCCGACGGCAATAGAAAGCGGCGCATAAAGACATACCGCATCGAAAATATCGAGCATGTATTTTGTCTTGAAGGTGAAGAAGCACCACAGCACAATTGCAACAGATGCACCGAAAATACCGCCGTAAAGACAGTAGCCGCCCGATGTCAGATCCAATATTTCATCAAATGAAAGGAATAAAGCATGGTTGAATGTGACATACATCAGCCTTGCGAAAAAAAGTCCCGACAAAACCGCAAACGGTGCAATATAGAAGAATACTTCAGGATGGAATTTTTTTCTTCTGACGTTGTGTACGGCAGGTAAAAATATGATAACGCAAATGCCTATTGCGATGAATAAAGCGTGCGGAGTGAAAAGACCCGCATCAAGTAAGGTTTGCAAAATCTCAGTTACCTTTCTTCTTTACCTTGAAAATAAAATCACGCTGAATAATGTAATTGACAAAATACATAACAATGTCGTAAATGACCTTAACGATAACGGTGAATGTATCGCTTATATTGTTTGCCGCGGCATAATTTTCGGAAAGCATCATAACACCGCTTCCCAAAAGCATTACGAAGATTGCAAGCACGGCATATTTTATAACCGCTGTTTTAGAACAGTTGCCGCCAAATACGATTTTTCTGTTTATCAGATAGTTACATGTGGCACTTATTATTCTCGCAAACAGGAATGAAATACCGGAAGAAAATATGCACACATATCTGAAAATGAAGAAAAACAGATAATCAATGACAAATGACAAAAGACTGCCCGAGGCAAACAAGAAAAGTCTCGACGCGATTCGGAGCGAGTCTTTTACCGCATTGTAGTGGCTTGTTGCGTTTTCGTTTATATAAATTGTTTTTATTTCAATTTCACGGGGTTTTATGCCAAGCTCACGAAGCTTTAAAAGCATATTCATTTCATATTCGTATCTTTCGCCGTTAAGACGTGACATCACTTCAAAATACTCACGTGCAAAGCCTCGCAGTCCTGTCTGTGTGTCATATATCTTAAGACCCGTTGAAAGCTTGAAAAGTCCGCGGGTGACGGAATTACCGAGCTGTGAACGGAACGGTACGTTTTCATCAAACCGTCTTCCGCCGATTATCAGATCCTCGGGGTGCTCAGAAAGCTCATTTGCGACCTTTTTGATGTCAGTAACGGAGTGCTGACCGTCGCAGTCCGCTGTTATTATACCGTCTATTTCGGGCATGCGGTTCATAATATATCCGATTCCCGATTTTAAGGCACTGCCTTTTCCTTTATTTATATAGTGATGCAAAACGTGATCTGTATATTTTTCACATTCTTCAAAAACGCTGTCAAACTCCGTACCGCTTCCGTCGTTGATGATAACGATGTTTTCAAAGGATTCCGAGAGCTCCTTTAAAAACGGAAGAAACAGTGTTTTTTCGGGTTTGTATGCGGGTATCAGTATTGCCGTTTTCATTTTCTTCAATCCTTTCGGTAAAGCTTGGGTTTATTTAAAGTAAATTATGTCGCTTACCTTTCGTTCACCGCTTCCGCACGGTGTATTAATTACCTGACCTTTGTAGTAAAGCGTGGTAGAGCCGCCGCCGTCAAGGTTATACGCTGTTTTACAGCCTAAATTCTGAAATTCTTTCGCAAGGTCTGAAAATGTCATACCGCCGATGGTGGTGTTGTTTGTTCGTACCGCATCCACTACAAGTATAATATAATGCAGGGTGTCTATTTGTCCTATTGCCACTCTCGGCTCACGTGCTCTTTGGCTGAGTCCGGGAGTATTGAAGCTTGCGGGTATCTCGTAATCCTTGAGAAGCGTCGGACCGAAGCACCAAGACTGCAAAACACCTTCGGAGATAAGTGTATTTGCGTTTGTATTGTTACACATCACGGTGTTCAGGTCTCCGTTTTTGTCGATGTAACACAGATCCCAGTCGCTTGTTGTACTGCGGTACAACTTACCTTCTCTTATGATGATACCGTGGTTTCTGAATCCGCAGAAGTCACCGTTTACGGCAAATGTTGCTCCCACTGATTCGGCAATTGCAGAGGTGTAATGCCTGCCTGTTATCTGCCCTGAGGCAAATGCCGTGTGCAACGCTTCGGGGGAAGCAAGCAATAAATCGCAGATGAAGTAATTTAAGTCGCCTCGCTCAACCTTTGAAAGCGTAAGGCAGACTTCGCCCGTTATATGCTGGTCTATAAATATTTCATCTTCGTAAAATTCTCTGAATAATGGAGGCTTCGGCCTGTTTTCATTCGGTTTTGTTGTTACAGTGGAGGAACTTGACGGCTTCGTTGTGACTGTAGCTGAATTATTTGTATCGTTTGACGGTGTGCTGTCAGTGCTTCCGCCTGCTGTATTGTCGGTGTCCTCACTCGGTTCATTACTTGATGCTCCGCCTGTTGTACCAAACAAGGCTTCAAACATATCAGGCGACCATGTTACGGGGGATGACGGGTCTGTATCTGTACTGTCAACCGTTGCAGAGGTTAGCATTTTTGACGATGACGAGCAGAAAGCCGCAACCATAAGCACCGAAAGCAGTGATGCCAAAAGTGCAATTGCCAGCTTTGCGCCGTCGTGTGTGTTTCTTTTTTGTTTCATATATTCCTTTAGTTTTGATTTATATTTTCTATATAAAGGCTTCTTGTCGGGAACGCAAAGCCGATATCCATACCGTTTGCCAGATTCAGTATTTTCATATTTATTTCATCACGCTTTTTCATTGTGACATCTGCGCTGGGGGAAAGCACATAATATCTTACCGTGATATTGAGTGATGATTCGGCATAATCGGTAAATGCCACAAGATAATTATCTTTTTCAACAAGCTCCGTATTTTCAAGTATATCTTCGACACCCTTTTTGAATTTTATGATCTTGTCTGCAGGCGTACTGTAAAGAATACCTAAAACCGCATCTACACGGCGCTTTGATATCGTTGTCCAGTTTACGATATGCTCACTTGTTATCTGTGAGTTGGGAAGGATGACAAGCGCCTGATCGGCACGTCTTAATTTTGTGGAACGGAGTCCCATTTTTTCAACCGTTCCTGTTGCGGCGCCTATTTCGATATAGTCGCCAAGCTCAAACGGATGGTCGAAGATGACTGTAAGTGAACCGAAAAGGTTAGCCGCTGTGTCCTGTGCGGCAAGGGCGATTGCCACACCGCCTATGCTGAGACCTGCAAGAAGGCTCGTTATATTCGTTATCCACTGTTGTAAAACGGTTATAACACCTAAAATGATAACGACTATCTTCAGTATTACGCCGACGTAGTGCGCCGCAAGATTATACGGCTTTATCTGATTTTTTTCGTATATCTTTCCTATGATGAATTTTGCATATCCGCAGAATCCGTAGAGAACTGAGAAAAAGCTTACAAGTGCAAGGCTTGTTGCGGTTTTTATGCAAACGGTCTTCAATCCGTCGGGCGGGGCTATTATATATGTGCAGAGCAAAAGCGCACCTGTAAGGAGTAAAATGCGCAAAGGAGGCAAAACTATGCCGTTTAATGCATCAATACGTTCTTCGTAGTGATTTTTTCCTTTCATTGCCTTTTTTATTATGCTTTTTGCAATTGCAACAAATACAAACTTCAAAGCCAGAAAGGTGAGAACGACGATGACGCATATCAATATTCTGAAAAGATATTTATCGCAAAATGCGTCAAAATTCGCAGGCAGGTCATTAAAAAAATCTGTAAAATATTTCATATCAAAATTCTTTCTTTTCGGATTCTCTGTGTTCTTTTGCGGCTTCAAATGCGGAATAAAGCAGTTTCACGTCGTTAAGAGAATCTGCAAGACTCAATTTTATCTGTCCGTGCTGACGTATTGCGCCTGAACGTGTTTTAATGAAGTCGCCGGGGCCCCTCATTTTTAAATCATGTTCGGCAATTGTAAATCCGCTGTTGGTTTCTTTCATTATTTCAAGACGTGACATAGCCGTTTTTGAGGCAGATGCAGATACTAAAATACAATATGATTTTCTGCTTCCGCGTCCGACACGTCCTCGAAGCTGATGAAGCTGAGAAAGACCGAAGTTTTCGGCATTTTCGATAACCATCATTGTAGCGTTGGGAATGTTGACGCCTACCTCTATTACAGTTGTTGAAACGAGAACATCTATCTTTCCTTCTTCAAAATTTGTCATTATTCTCGCTTTTTCCGTGCCCTTCATTTTTCCGTGGACGCACGCAATGGTGTACTGCGGAAACACTTTGTTCTGTAAATGCTCAGCATATTCAACGGCAGTCTTTTTATTTGTGACGGATGATATATATTTTTCTGCCGTTTCCGGGTTTTCAAGTGCTTCAAGCGGTAATTCTTCTGCTGTTTTTTCTTCAACGGCAGGGCACACAACATAGACCTGATGGCCCGATACTATTTCTTTTCTCATAAATTCGTTGATCCTTGCTCTGTAATCCTCATCAACGACGTATGTGCTGACTTCTTTTCTGCCGGGAGGCATAGTATCTATGACAGAAACATCAAGATCGCCGAACATTACCATGGCAAGAGTCCTCGGAATAGGTGTTGCGCTCATAACAAGCATATTTACGCCCTCACCCTTCGCCAAAAGCGCTTCTCTTTGCGCAACACCGAAGCGGTGCTGTTCGTCGCAAATTACAAGACCGAGCTTTGAAAACGACACAGTATCGGTCAAAAGTGCGTGCGTTCCGACTATTATCTGCGCTTTGCCTGTGCGTATTGCTTCATGCGCACGCTCTTTTTCGGATTTTACCATATCTCCGATGAGAATAGTCACATTGATGCCGAGCGGAGTGAAAAATTCGTGAAGATCGCTGAAATGCTGACGTGCGAGAATTTCCGTCGGCACAAGCAAAGCGGTCTGATATCCGCTTTTTGCCGAGATGTACGCCGCACCTGCGGCACAGATCGTCTTACCCGATCCGACATCTCCCGAAACAAGACGGCGCATGGGTATGCGCTTAACGCTTGTCATATCTTTATATATTTCGTTCATAGTGCGCTTTTGCGCATCTGTAAGCTCAAATTTAAGGGAGTTTTTGAAGTCTGTCATATCACAGCCTGCCATATCGGGTGCTGTGCCGTGGCGCGCGGAATCCTTCCGTTCATAAACACATTCGGCAAACAGATAAAGCTCTTCAAAAATTATTCTGCGCTTTGCCTCATTAAGAAGTGCAAAGCTTTCGGGCATATGGATATATTTAAGCGCATCGCATCTTGACATAAGACCGTGTGCTTCTATAACGTCATTCGGTAAGTTTTCTTCTATAAAACCGTCACCGTACGGCAGAACAGTTTCCACAAGGTGGAATATCTGCGCTGATGACATTCCGTCTGTTGCGGGATATACAGGGTGAAGCGGTAACAGCTTTTCGCCGTCTTCACATGACTCCATTACAGGATTTACAAGCTCACATTGACGTCCGAATTTTACTATCTTTCCGTAAGCTCTGTAAATACTGCCCGTTTTGTAAGATGTTCTTCGGTAGTTCTGATTAAAGAATGTGATTGTGCATTTTGATGTGTCATCATATGCCATGAATTTTATTATGGTCATATTGTTTTTTGCACGTGACACTGTAGGAGGTGCGGCTATCTTCAGTATGAATGATGCTGTTTCGCCGTCCTGTGCGGAGGCAAGCGTTTTTATATTGCCTCTGTATTGATATGCTCTGGGAAAATGGTACAAAAGCTCACCGACGGTGGTTATACCTAATTTTGTGAGGACTTTTGCCCGTGATTCTCCTATTCCCGAAAGATTTTTTATATTTGTTTGAAGATTTATTGCCATGGAATTACCTATCGAAATTTTTTCTACAATAATTTATCTATTCCCAATTGCTTGCGAAGTTTTAATTTATACAAAATAATTACAAGCTTCAGCATTATGTCAAACATTAAAAATGCAATATTACCGAGTATAAGCATGATGGCGTTATATACTGTCGTATCAAATTCACCTGATGCCTCAAGACCGAGAATGCTTATGCATATTTTGTAAATGATTATGAAGCTCACGTTAAATGTAAGAATTTTTAATATCCAAGCCGCTATTTTGTTAAACCGCTCGAAAAATATTTTTGCCATCGGATACCAGCCGAAAAACAAGGCGTAAACAACGGCTGAAAATTTTTGCGGAAGTATCAAAACGGATATAACGGCGACTGTAGCATACATTATCCACGGGTATTTACCGCCTATTTCAAGGACAGAGAACACCATAACAAATACGGTCACAGCGGCAATTGTAAGGTCAATGACGCTGAACACGGATGAAAGGTATAGTATTACCACCTGTAAAGACGACAAAACACCGCATAATGCAAGCTTTTTCGTGCTTGAAAGCCTTTTATTACTCAAAATGTTCCTCCGTCAGCATCCGCCGCCGCAACAGTTGCAAAGGCAGTTTGCACACATAAGCGTTGTACAGATATCACATATGCAGCAGTCCATTCCCCTTGCGGATGTATACGGTGCACCTGCGGAATTTGCCTGCGAATTTATCATGTTCAGCGCCTGACGGTATTCCGCATTCGTCGGATCCATTTCACATGCTGTTCTGATAGACGATTCGGCATCGAAATACCAGCCCCTGCTGTAGTAAACTGTACCTTTGAGAAAATGCCATTCTGCAGTACGATCGTTTATCGGCACTGTGTCAAGCAAGCGGTCAGCTTCCGCAAAGCGGCGTGCTGTTATGTGTACACGTATTGTGTAGTAAATTCCGACACCTGAACCGGACGAGCCGGACGTACCGCCGAATCCGCTGAAATCTGACTTTCCGCTTTTCATTTTTTGTATGCGGTCATAAGCGTCGTTTATTTCCTTCATTTTTTCCTCAGCTTGCGCCTTTAAGGGACTGTCTGCAAAGTTGTCGGGATGATATTTTTTCGCAAGACTGCGGTATGCTTTTTTTATTTCATCGTCCGAGGCATCACGGCTGACACCGAGGACGGAATAAGGATCTCTGTTCATTAATTTTCCTTTCGGGAATACTCTATTGTTTGTCGGTTATATTTTTTGCTGTATGCACAAATCCAAGCTGTGCAATATTTTCGCATATAGCGCCGCATGTTCCGTGTGAAAGTATAACGCAAGCGTTATACACATGGGATGATTCCATGCAAAGTGCACGGTAAAGCATTTCGGATGATGATTTCATATCGGTTTTTGAACAAATGAACGGGTTGAACTGACCGTTTTTTACATCTTTGTCATAATCCGCTATTGCATCTGCAAGATAAATAAACCTGCCTGTATGGAAGCCTGCTTCATATGAGGCGGCTTTTTTATTTTCATCTTCAATTTCGAATGATGCTATCTTGCCGATAAGTTTACCGAATACATCGGCAATTTTATCCGCTGACGGCGTATTTTCTTTTTCAAGTGCATCAATTTCGCAAAGACGCTGTTTTATCTCGTTTTCAATTTCCGGCATCGGCTGTGCTTTGCTTTTTATCCGCTTTGCAAACGGATAAAGAAGATAAGCGGCAATTTTTTTTATTCCTCTTGAATCTTTCATATCGTCAATGACTTTGTAATATGTCAGATACGATGATACGGAAGCTGTGTATTCAAGCTGTGATGTGGGTAAAACAGACGGTCTTTTTTTGAAAAGGCAAACAGGGCACCGTGTTTTTTCAATATTCGGTATTTCTTCAAATACCGACATGCGTAAAAGTGCCAAAAAAACGGAATCGTAGCTCAAAGCAAGGCGTGAAAGACGTGATGTTTTCTTTCCCATACAGCGGCAAAGTCCGCAGTATACGGCATTGTAAAGTTCATTTTCCTTAACTTTAAGCTCCGGTGTATAAGGCTTTATAAATCCAAACATATCTTATGAAAACAAAAACTGAAGTATCTCACCGAATATGATTGAGAACAAAAGTGTGTAAATGACTATCATAACAGCTTCTTTTTTACTTTTGTTTGTTTTAAAAAGTGTTACGTATCCGATTCCCGCACCTGTTGAAAGACCTGCAATAACAGCACCGAAGCCGATCGTCTGTGACAGATAAAGCTCAGTTATGATAACAGATATTGCACAGTTGGGGATAAGACCGATAATTGATGCAAATACAGGCTGTAAATAGTAGCTTTTGCTTAAAAACGCCGATATCGTTTCTTCTCCTATTGTTTCTGTTAAAACAGCAAATACAACAGTTACGATGTAAATGTAGAGGAAAATGAGAAGTGTCCTCTTGATTGCCGAAATGAATATGTTTTCGCCGCATTCATCCTCACAGTGATGGTCTTCAAGACTTTTTATGTCTTCACAGCTTTCACATTCGCCGTGGCTGTTGTGGTCGTGATGTATCTGCGAGTGCTTATGGCGGTGGGAAAACAGAAAATCAAATGTATATCCGGCAAATACCGCGACCGCTATTTTAGAAAGTAAAAGAGGGAATATTGCCGATATTTTATCGGGGTGTGATAAAATAACCGGAAGTGCTTCATCTGAGGTTGAAACGAATACCGCAATAAGTGCCCCTGCACTTATCATACCCGATGAAAAAAGATGTGAAGCCAAAACGCCCATTCCGCACTGCGGTATACAGCCGACAACGGCACCGCCAAGCGGTCCTATCTTCTCACTTGATAAAGCCTTTGCGAGCTTTATTTCGGAGCGATGCTCCAAAAATTCAAGTAAAAAATATGCTGCAAACAAAAATGGAAGCGCAATAAGTGAATCTTTCAGGGAGTGAATTAAAGAATGTATTATAATTTCCGACATATCTGTACCTTGACCGTCCTGCTGTTCGCCTAAAATAATACATATTCTAACACATAATTTTAAATTAGAATTACAAAATGTAAGAATAATTTAAGAACGAAAAAAATATTTGCATAAAATTAAAAAAATACTTGATTTTTTAATATATTTATGTTAGACTACAAAAGTAAATGTCGGCAGGGTCGGCGTACCGCTTCACGATTTCAGAGAGCTGTGGGTGCTGTGATACAGTATCGTGTGCGTGCTTTGCATTTCCCCCTGCGGTCAGAATTTCTGACAGACAGCTGCGGTGAATTAACAGTAGTTGCAGACGGTCGGCTCCGTTATGGCTGTTGAGTGTCCCGTTACACGGGAAAATAGGGTGGTACCGCGGAGTATTCGGCTTCGTCCCTTTTGGGGCGGGGCTTTTTTCGTCCCCAAAAAACAAATTTAAGAAAAGGAATTCAGTATGAAAGAGAAACTTGAACAAATCAAGCTTGAAGCTGTTTCGATGCTTGAAGCTGAAAATGCCGATCTTGAACAGATCCGCATCAGATTTCTCGGCAAAAAAGGTGAACTCACTTCTGTTTTGAGAGGAATGGGGGCGCTTTCCGCCGAGGAAAGACCTGTTATCGGTGCGCTTGCAAACGAGGTAAGACAGTACATTGAAGAGCGTCTTGCAGACGCCGCTGTTGCACAGAAGGCAAAGGAAAACGAAAAGAAGCTTGCAAAGGAAAAGCTTGACGTAACGCTTCCCGGAAGCAAGATCACGATCGGTAAACGTCACCCGCTTTCACAGGTTCAGGAAGAAATCGAAAACATATTTATCGGTATGGGATTTGAGATCGTTGACGGTCCTGAGGTTGAGTATGATTACTACAACTTCACAGCACTCAATACACCCGAAAACCATCCCGCACGTGACACACAGGATACATTTTATATAACGGAAAATATCCTGCTCCGTTCACAGACATCATGCGTTCAGGCACGTACAATGGAGCATAAGGAACCCCCGATAAGAATTATCTCCCCCGGACGTGTTTACCGTTCCGATGCGGTTGACGCAACACACTCCCCCATGTTCCACCAGATAGAGGGACTTGTAATCGACAAGGGCATTACAATGGGCGACCTTAAGGGAACGCTTGAAATATTTGCAAAAAATATGTTCGGAGCTGACACAAAGATCCGTTTCCGTCCCCACCACTTCCCGTTTACGGAGCCGTCTGCAGAGGTTGACGTTTCCTGCTTCGTATGCGGAGGCGAGGGCTGCAGACTTTGTAAGGGCGAAGGCTGGATAGAAATTCTCGGTGCAGGTATGGTACACCCCAACGTTCTTCGTATGGGCGGAATCGACCCTGAGGTGTACAGCGGCTTTGCGTTCGGTCTGGGTATTGAGCGTGTTGTTATGCGCCGTTACAACATAGATGATATGCGTCTGCTTTACGAAAACGACGTAAGATTTCTTGAACAGTTCTAAAGGGAGGGAATAAATATGAAATTACCGCTTAAATGGCTTACCGATTACGTAGACATCGGTAATCCCGATATAAAAGATTATTGTGAAAAAATGACAGCGACAGGCTCAAAAGTTGAGGGCTTTGAGATTCTCGGCGAGGACATAACAAATGTTGTTGTCGGTAAAATAAATTCAATTGCGAAGCATCCCAATGCTGACAAGCTCGTTGTTTGCAGCATCGATGTCGGCGAAGCTGAGCCTTTGCAGATAGTAACAGGTGCTAAAAACGTAAACGCAGGGGATAAAGTTCCCGTTGCACTTAACGGTGCAAATCTTCCCGGCGGTGTCAAGATAAAGACAGGCAAGCTCAGAGGCGAAACATCTCAGGGTATGCTTTGCTCAATAGGCGAGCTTAACCTCACAACACACGATATGCCGGGTGCAATTGAGGACGGAATACTCATTCTTCCGACGGATGCGCCTGTTGGCACAGATATCAAAGAATATCTGATGCTTTCCGACACAGTTGTTGAATTTGAAATAACACCCAACCGCCCCGACTGTCTTTCCGTTATCGGTCTTGCAAGAGAAAGTGCGGTAACAATGGACTCCGAGCTCAAGCTCCGCACACCCGAAATAAAGGCTTGTGACGGTAAGGTTGAGGACTATATTTCCGTAAGAGTTGATGAGCCTGCACTTTGCCCCAGATATACGGCAAAGGTCGTTCACAATGTAAAAATTGAGCCCTCCCCCCTTTGGATGCGTTCAAGATTGAGAGCAGCAGGTGTAAGACCTATAAACAATATCGTTGATATTACAAACTATGTTATGCTTGAATACGGTCAGCCTATGCATGCATTTGATTACAAGTGCCTTGACGGTAAGCAGATCGTTGTAAGATGCGCTGACGAGGGCGAAATATTCAAAACTCTCGACAGTACTGACAGACAGCTCAAATCAAGCATGCTCGTTATTGCAGACGCTGAAAAGCCCGTTGCTTTGGCGGGAATTATGGGCGGTGAAAACAGTGAGATCACAGACGATACAAAGACTGTTGTGTTTGAATCCGCTAATTTCTACGGCGCAGGTGTAAGAATTACTTCCCGTGCTCTCGGTATGAGAACAGAGTCATCGGGCAGATTTGAAAAGGGACTTGATCCCGAGCTTACAATGGATGCCGTAAACCGTGCATGTGAGCTTGTTCAGCTTCTCGGTGCAGGTACGGTTGCAGAGGGTACTATCGACATTTACCCCGAAAAGAAAGCAGAAACCGTTATCAAGCTTGAACCCGAAAGAATAAGCAACTTCTTGGGAACATACATTTCCGAAGCTGATATGCGTGCAACGCTTGAAAAGCTTTGCTTCCGTCTTGACGGTGACAAAATATACGTTCCTTCCTACAGAAGCGACGTTGAATGTATGAACGACATCGCAGAGGAAGTTATAAGAATTTACGGCTACAACAAAATTGAGTCTACACGCTTCCGCACATCAGCCGCAGAAGGAAAGCTCACACCCAAGCAGAGATATTACAGAGGTCTTTGCACAGCACTTTGCGGTATGGGACTTAACGAAATTCAGACATTCTCGTTCATCTCACCGAAGTATTACGATAAGATAAATCTTCCTGAAGACAGCGTTATACGCAAGAGCGTTGTTATCAGCAACCCCCTCGGTGAAGATACAAGCGTAATGCGTACAACGGCAATTCCTTCAATGCTTGAAGTGCTTGCAAGAAACAATAACTACAATAACACGGATGCAAGCCTTTACGAAATGGCAAAGGTATATATCCCCCGTGAGGGAATTGTAACGAACGATAAGGGCATCCCCGGAACACTTCCCGAGGAAAAGACAAAGGTCGTTATCGGTACACTTAAAGGCGATTTCTATGCGCTGAAGGGTATCGTTGAAGCGGTTGTTGCCTTCACAGGTGTCAAGGACGTTGAATTTGAAGCAGTAACTACTTGCCCCATCTTCCATCCCGGCAGATGCGCAAAGATAGTCAAAGACGGTGTGGAGCTCGGTATCTTCGGTCAGATAAGCTACGGTGTGTGTGAAAACTATTCCATTGACAAGCCCGTATTTGTTGCAGACCTTGACTTTGAGCTTCTCCTTGCAAATGCAGGTGATGTTGCACAGTACAAGCCCCTGCCCAAGTTCCCGGCTGTAACACGTGACTTCTCGTTCATGTGCGACGTTGACCTTGAAGCGGCAAAGATCGAAAAGGTTATCAAAAAGTCACTCGGTAAGCTCCTTGACGGTGTCAAGCTGTTCGATATTTACATCGGCGCACAGACAGGCGGTAAAAAGAGTATTTCTTATTCCGTATCTCTCCGTGCTCCCGACAGAACACTTACAGCAGAGGAAACAGAAGCGGCAATTTCAAAGATGCTTGCTAACCTCGACAAAGAGCTCGGCATAACGATAAGAAGCTAAAAACTAAATCAAATAAGGGACGGTGTTGACCGTCCCTTGTGTTTTATAGAAATAAAATATAGTTATCGCCGAATGGGTTAAAACGGTTGATTCGTGAATCAACCCTACAACACCGAATTTTACAGAATAAACAAAGTGTTTAAAAAACGTAGGAGCATTCACGAATGACATAATAAAAGAAATTGTGTTTGAAACTGCTTCGTTTTATCTGAATCTTTACAGTATAGGCGCCATGCCTGCAGGCAAATGGCGCAGATTTCCTACGGAAATCTATTTATAAAATACAAGACTGCATAAAATGGCGTAGACTCAATAAATTATAAAAACTTGTGATAAATTCGTTTTAAATACCGTCTGTATAACCGTTTGGTTTACAGACGGTATTATATTACTTTTCAACACACATCCAACATCCCTCGGCTCCTATTCCGTTTTCGGGCGGAGTCAGCACACCTTTTTCGATAAGACATTCAACAACCGCATCTAAAATGGGCATTGATGCCAAGGAATTGGCAAATTTCCATTCGCCGAGCAAATGTTCAGGGAGAGCTTTTTTAATAAGTGCGGCTATCTTTTCTGCGACCGATTTTGCTTCTTCGTCAAAATATCCGTTTTGTAAAGAATTGCTGATATCAAAAAGTTTGCTACGGTTTGAAAGTTCACACGCAAGAATTTTTGTGTAAAGCATATCACCGTCACGGTATAAATATCCGCATTCAACGGCTTTTGCACCACGCTCCTTTTCTTCCTCGGTGAGCGACAAAATATCAAGTCCGTCAATAGCACGAAGTGCAAACTGAAGAAGCGGGTCTGTTGATACATTATGACCGCAATCGAAATGCTTTTGTATGCGTGTAATGTATATATTATCAAAACGAACATCGGAAAAACCGCAAATATTCTGTGCCCCTATGCCGTCCCAGCCGCCTCCGTAATATTTACCGTTGTCAACATATCCGAAAACGCTGAACGGGCGATTTGGCAAAGTGGTATTTGAAAAATGATATTCCTCTAAATTCTTTTTGACACAATACGCAAAGGAATCGGCTATACTTGATATTTGCTGCCAAAGGATGAGATTTAAATCAATATTCTTGTTCAGATACGGAAAAGCAAGATATTCAGCTTTATGTTCTTCAATGTACTTTGATATAATATCGCAAATTTTCGGTAATTGCTCTGTATAAATCGAATTTGCTTTTTCAAATACATCCTTGTCAAGCAAAACGAAGTTTATCGCATATTTGCCGTTATCAAGACGTCGTAAAAATCCGTATTCGCCGTTTGCACCTTTTGTCAGTATTTCGAGTTCTTCCTCTACGTATACAGTCGGAACATTCAGTTCTTCTGCAATTTCAGAAGCACTCATCGGCTTTTTATGACAAAGCCATACGATGTGCTTTGAAAATATCCTTGTACATACATTACGCGGGTCGCCCCAAGAAGGGTTTCCTGTTCCCCAAATTACAAAATCAATTTTATCAAGTGCTACAGGTCTATTATAAGTGTCTGCCATTTCTTCTACCTCACTTTTAATCTTTTCTCTTGCCGAAAAAAGTCTTTGACGGACAGCGCCCTCGCTTGTTCCTTGCAGCTTTGCTATTTCAGCGGTGGAAAGACCGTCTATGTAAAACATTATCATCACTTCACGGTACGCCCGTGTCAAAAACGCTATCCTGCGGTATACTGCACGTAAAAGCTCTGCGGTATTGTCGGATGTATCTTCCTCTGCCAATTTTAACAGAATGTCTTCCGAATCACCCTCATATACCTTTTCCGTGTGCTTTTTGCGCTTGTCTGAGAAGTCAGCATATACGTTTCTTGCAATCTTCCAGATAAACGGATAAACACTTTCAATTTCTCCCTCGCTTTTTGAAGCTTTTACAAGGGCAAAGATAATATCGGAGCAAAGCTCCTCCGCCTCATGGCTGTCATTTGTTCGTGCGTAACAAAAGCCGAACAGCTTATCAAGCAGGGTGTCATCAAAATAATTCAGCAAGTCTTGTTTTTTCATTTCTTTCTCCAAGCTTTGATCAATGCTTTCACTTATATAGTCCGTGCATTTACAGAAATGTTAGGTGAGATATGTAAAAATATATCATAAACTTGTGAATTAGTCAATGTGTGATAATTTGTAAAATGCGTTCTATTGACATTACAAGAAAAAAATGATATAATTTCCGTGTTATTCGGAGGTGTTTTTATGAATAAATCAATATATGAGCAAACACAAGCTTCAATTAAAGAGCTTTGTGAAAAGGCAAACCTTAAAAAAGGTGATATTATAGTTGTCGGCTGTTCTACAAGTGAGGTTACAGGGGCAAAAATAGGAACTAATTCCAATCCCGATGTAGCAGGTGAAATTTTTAAAGCGCTTCACGAATATACAGAAAGCAAAGGACTGTTTTTAGCTGTTCAATGCTGTGAGCATCTGAACCGTGCCATAATAACAGAACGGTGTGCTGTTCCGTTTGCCGAAGCTGTAAATGTCAAACCACAGCCTAAAGCAGGCGGTTCATTGGCGACGAAGGCTTACGAGGGCTTTGTTGATCCTGTAGCGGTTGAAGAAATAAAAGCCACCGCAGGGCTTGACATCGGATTTACGATGATAGGAATGCACTTAAAAAAGGTTGCAGTTCCGTTGCGCCTTGAAAACAATAAAATAGGAGAAGCAATGGTTCTTGCCGCACGCACACGCCCGAAATTTATCGGAGGTGCAAGGGCAGTATACAATGAAGAAATGTTATGATTGAAAAAATATACGTATATAACAGCACATGTGTTGATCCGTATTTCAATATTGCAACGGAAAAATTTTTGCTTGAAAGTGTTTCAGAAGGCTGTTGTATTCTTTACCTGTGGCAGAATCAGAACACGGTTGTCATAGGGAGGAATCAAAATGCATGGGCGGAATGCCGAACATCACTTTTGGAGGAAGAAGGCGGTAAGCTTGCCAGACGTCTTTCAGGAGGCGGTGCTGTCTTCCATGACCTTGGTAATTTGAATTTTACTTTTTTGGTACGTGATGAAGATTTTGATGTTGACCGTCAGCTTTCTGTAATTCAGACAGCTTGTGCATCTATCGGTCTTACTGCCGAAAAGTCAGGAAGAAACGATCTGCTTGTTAACGGATACAAGTTTTCAGGGAATGCCTTTTACCACACACAAGGACACGCATACCACCACGGTACGCTTCTTGTAGATGCCGATATGGAAAAGCTTTCACGCTATCTCACTCCGTCAAAGGCAAAATTGCAGGCTAAGGGCGTTGCATCTGTGCGTTCACGTGTAACAAATCTGAAAGTGCTTGCACCTGAGCTTACGTGTCAGACAATGGCAGTGCATATGCAAAATGCATTTGAAAAGGTATACGGACATAATGCGGAAAAAATAACGCTTAGCGGCGAAGATGTAAAAAAAATCAGAGATTATACAGAACAGCTTGAAAGCTGGGAATGGCTCTACGGTCCGCGCTTGCCGTTTACATTCAGTTGCGAGGAAAGATTTTCTTGGGGAAGCATATCGCTTCAGCTGCAGGTGGAATCGGGGCATATAAAAACAGCTCAGGTATATTCCGATGCGATGGATTGGGAGATCGCAGATGAGGTATCAAAAGCACTGATCGGATGCAGATTTACTTGTTTAGATATGAAAAAGGCAATAACAGATGCAGTCGGTGATAAAGATGTTTCCGATGATATCTGTGAACTTGTTGAAAAACAGAATATATGAAAAAAGCCAAGGCAATGTTTACTGTTGTCTTGGCTTTTAAATATCAATTTAAACCGTACTCTTTATTTATCATATCCACAAGTTCCTTTGCAGGAAGCGGCAAACTGTGCCCCTTTTTCTTTGCAAGGATTATTTCTCTTGGGGGAAGCGGTTTTGAAAGATTTATTCTGTGTATAGTGTCATCGGAATCGAGAAACTGTTCCGGAACAAATCCTATGCCGAGTCCGTATTTCACAAGCGGAAGTATCTGGTCTGCTGTTGCCGCTTCGATATCGGGTGAAAAATGGCAGTTGTGCTTTAAAAATTCTTCAAAATAAAAGTCAAATGTGGATGTTCCTGCACCAAGGGAAATGATTGGATATTGAAGTAGATCCGAAAGCGAAACTTCATTTTCGATCTTAAAGTTTTTACTGCATACGGGAACTTCCTGAAGCACTGAAAGCTTTGTTACGGTAAGTTTACTGTTTATATCAATGGGGGTTGTAACCACCGCAATATCAACAAGCTTATTGTCCGTCATTTTCAGTGCCTGCGGTGTTGAGACGTTCAAAATCTTTATCTTTACTCCCGGATATAATTGGTGATAATTCCGCAGTATGGGCAAAAGACAGCAACGCAGGGCTATTTCGGTGGCACCTATTGAAACTGTGCCGTTATCCATGCTGTGCTTGGATGATATTGCTTTTTCTCCGGCTTGAATATGGTCAAATGCGGCAGAAATGTGCTCATAAAGTGCCAAACCGTCATCGGTAAGTCTTACGCCCTTATTTGTTCGCTCAAATAAAGTGCATCCGAGCTGTCGCTCCAGCGTTTTAATTGCCCTTGTCAGGTTGGGTTGATTGCAGTACATTACCTCGGCGGCTCTCGTAAAGCTCTTATATTTGGCAACATTGTAGAAAATTCTGTAGTGATCGTAGCTTATATTCATACAAAACCCCATATCAAAATGATATATTTAGTATATTATATATATATTTTACATATACACCGCATTGTATTATAATATGGTAAACACAAAATGTCAATATCGGAGGATCAATTATGGAAATTTCTTATATTACTGAATTAATGGAGGCATTTACTATACTTTGCTTCGGGCTTTCGTGGCCGATATCAATACGTAAATCACTTATCTCAAAAACCGCCAAAGGCAAAAGCTTGTTTTTCGAAGTGTTTTTACTTGTCGGATACGCATTCGGAATTTTACGTAAAATAATACAGCTCACTGTACTCGGCTGTACAGGCGGAATATTCTTTTTAAGCTTCTTTTTTTACATACTGAATTTCATAGAAATATCAATAGATGTCGGATTATACTTCCGAAACTGTAAATATGACAGAATAGTGCAGTTTACAAAATAATATATAGTTTTCGATGAAATAAAAAACGGTTGGAACAAGTCCAACCGTTTTTTTTATAAATGCTTCAATTATGCAAGTTCTGCGAAATACTTGATTGTTCTTACCATCTGGCTTGTGTAGGAGTTTTCGTTGTCATACCATGCAACAACCTGAACCTGGTAAGTGTCATCGTCGATCTTTGCAACCATTGTCTGTGTTGCATCGAAGATAGAACCGTATGTGGAACCGATGATATCGGAAGAAACGATTTCATCTGTGTTGTAACCGAAGGAAGCGGATGCCTTAGCAGCCATAGCAGCGTTGATGCCTTCCTTTGTTACGTCCTTACCCTTAACAACTGCAACGAGAATTGTTGTAGAACCTGTGGGTGTGGGAACTCTCTGAGCAGAACCGATGAGCTTGCCGTTGAGTTCGGGAATAACAAGACCGATAGCCTTTGCAGCGCCTGTGGAGTTAGGAACGATGTTAGCAGCACCTGCTCTTGCACGGCGGAGGTCACCCTTTCTGTGAGGACCGTCAAGGATCATCTGGTCGCCTGTGTAAGCGTGGATCGTTGACATTATACCGCTCTGAATAGGAGCATAATCGTTAAGAGCCTTAGCCATAGGAGCCAAGCAGTTTGTTGTGCAGGATGCAGCAGAAATGATCGTGTCATCCTTTGTAAGTGTATTTTCGTTTACGCTGAATACGATTGTGGGAAGGTCGTTACCTGCGGGAGCAGAGATAACAACTTTCTTAGCACCTGCGTCGATGTGAGCCTGTGCCTTAGCCTTGGATGTGTAGAAACCTGTGCATTCGAGAACTACGTCAACACCGATTTCGCCCCAAGGAAGATCCTTAGCGTCCTTTTCGCTGTAGATTCTGATGTTCTTGCCGTCAACTGTGATGGACTGTTCGTCACATTCAACTGTGTGACCGAGGTATCTGCCCTGTGCTGTGTCATACTTGAGAAGGTGAGCAAGCATCTTGGGATCTGTAAGGTCGTTGATAGCTACAACTTCGTAACCCTCTGCACCAAACATCTGACGGAAAGCAAGTCTTCCGATACGGCCAAAGCCGTTAATAGCAACTTTTACTGCCATGATTTTATCCTCCAAAATAAATATATTATTTGATTCGAATTATACAACAATTTCCTGATAATATCAAGATGAAAATGAAACTTTTAAAAAATAATATATGATAGTTTTCACTTAATTAATATTTGTAGAAATTGATAAGACAGCCTGCAAGAATTATTTTTCTTTCATCGTCTGTAAGCTCAGGCATTGTAAGCTTGAGCGTTTTTTCGTTTTCTCCGTACACGTAAGCCGTAACCGTCGGCAAAGCGTTTTCAACAGCATTTTTTATATCGGGAATAACGATATAGTCGCCAACGGAAAACTCAGGTGCTTCATCAACCGTAAACGGGATCATACCCCAGTTTATGACGTTGCTCCTGTAACGCTTTGTTGCGTATTCAATGGCTATGTTAGCGCATCCGCCGAGCACACGCTGGCATGATGCCGCCTGCTCACGTGCGGAGCCGTCACCGGGCTTGTTTGCGAAAATAACGCTTCCGACAACTGTATTTGCCTCATTAAATCCGTGCTTTTCGGCGATCTTTGAAAGCATACCGTCAAATACTTTTTTACCGTAACGGCGTGCGTATTCAACCTCTCTTATCGCCTTTGCACGTCCTACATATGCGGGGTCTTTGCGTGAAAGCGTAAGCTCGGAAAGACGGTGGGGGTTTGAACGGTATGAGGACGATTCACCCGACGGGATAAGCTCGTCCGTTGTTGTTACAGGGTCTGTTATATAAGATGCGACCTGCAAAACGAGATTGTCGGAAAGGGAAACCATTTCGGGCCAGTCCGTTATGTTGGGACCGAGTATGAGCTTTTCTTCATTGTTTGCTTTGCCATAACCGAAGTATACACGGTTAGTATAAACGGATCTGTCAAACTTATATTCGTAAGTATTGTATTCAACGTCAATATCTGTTGCCGCTGTTATTTTACCGCCGTTTGCCGCTGTTGCCGCAATTGAGCGTGCATCCATAAGCGCAACCGATGCGATCTGTCCTTCACCCGGCTTTGAGCCTTCTCTGTTTGCAAAGTTTCTTGTCGTGTGGCGGAGGGAAAGACCGTTGTTCGAAGGTACGTCACCTGCACCGAAGCACGGACCGCAGAACGCTGTGCGGAGTGTTGCACCCGCAGACATAAGATCTGCACAAATACCGTTTTTGATAAGCTGTAAGTATGCGGGTTGGCTTGCAGGATATACGGAAAGTGCAAAGGCTTCGCATCCGATGCTCTTGCCGCGGAGAATGTCGCCTGCGGCGCACACGTTATCGAAAATACCGCCTGCACAGCCTGCAATTACACCCTGGTCAGCCCATACGCCGCCGTCATGATACTTGTCAACGAGTGAGAACGTGGGAACGCCAAGTTCCTTTGCCGCCTTTTCGGATACCTCAGCCAAGATATCCTTTGCATTTGCATTAAATTCCTTTATTGTATATGCATTTGACGGGTGGATGGGGAGTGCGATCATGGATTCCATCTTCGAAAGATCAATTTCAACAGCACCGTCATAATATGCACCGTCCTCGGGGGAGAGTGCCTTGAAGTCCTCGCTTCTTCCGTGAAGCGCATAATATCTCTTTGTTTCTTCATCCGTCGCCCAGATGGATGAAAGACACGTTGTTTCCGTTGTCATAACGTCGATTCCGTTACGGAATTCGATGGGCAGATTTGCAATACCGTCACCGATAAATTCAAGAACCTTATTTTTAACAAATCCGTCCTTGAACACAGCGCCGATAAGTGCAATTGCCACGTCATGAGGGCCGATGCCCGCACGCGGCTTGCCTGTCAGATGAACGGCGATAACGCCGGGGCGTTTTATATCGTAAGTTCTTCCGAGAAGCTGCTTTACAAGCTCAGGACCGCCTTCGCCCACAGCCATTGTGCCGAGTGCGCCGTAACGTGTATGAGAGTCCGAGCCGATTATCATTTTACCGCATCCTGCCATCATCTCACGCATATAAGAGTGTATAACAGCCTGATGCGCAGGTACATATATACCGCCGTATTTTTTTGCCGCAGACAGACCGAAAACGTGGTCGTCTTCATTTATTGTACCACCGACAGCACAAAGTGAGTTGTGGCAGTTTGTAAGAACGTACGGAACAGGGAACTCCTTAAGTCCCGAAGCCCTTGCTGTCTGTATGATACCGACGTATGTTATGTCGTGCGATGCCATAGCATCGAATTTTATTTTAAGGTCATCGCCGCCGCTTACGCTGTGTGATGTTAAAATCGGGTATGCTATCGTCTTTTTCTTCGCCGAATCTATCTGTTCGGGTGTAAGAGCCGATATTTCTATCCCTTTGCCTGCACGGTAAACAACGCCGTTTTTTATAACTTTAACCATTGTTTTTGCTTCCTTTCATCAATATTCCACTGTTACGAAGGACATAGGCTTAAGCGATACCTTCAACCGCTGAAGGTTCACGCTCACTCCGTGAGTGTTTGCGTTAAACATACAGAGTACATGTTTTTCTTTATACTCTCTTTTGAAAACTATGACTCCGTGAGCTGTTTTGAGCACTTCTGTCGTTCCGTATTTCAGCGCCTCATGCTCATCACGGAGCTTCAGCGTATCTTTGAAAAATTCTTTAAGCTCGCTGTCTTCACGCCCCCACGGGTACGGACGGCGGTTGAACGGGTCACGGTATCCCTCACATCCCGCTTCATCACCGTAGTAAATGCAAGGTACACCGGGTGCGCATACAAGCAGGGCAAACGCAAGCTTAAGACGTGCTTTGCCATTCTTCAGCTCATCTTCTGTCATTCGTGTTTTTGCAAGCACACTGCCCGCTTCACCTGAAATATCCTTACCGCCCAAAACGGTCAGTATTCTTTCTGTATCGTGCGTGCCGAGAAAATTCATGGCGTGCAAAAGATCTCCGTGCGGATAATGGCGGGAAAGTATAGTCAATGCGTATTCGATCGCCTTTTCGTCACCGTATTTGGCAAAATCTATAATTGCATTACGCAAGGGGTAATTCATAACCCCGTCAAGCTGCTTGCCTTGGAAATAATGGCGTCTGTAGCTGTATGCTATTTTATTCGATGCATCCTCCCACACCTCGCCTATGAGAAGCGAACCGGGCTTTTCGGCATCACATGCCTTTTTTATGTCATATAAAAGGTCATCGGGAAGCTCATCAGCGACGTCAAGACGCCAGCCGTCAGCACCGCGGCGAAGCCAATATCTTATAACACCGTTTTCACCGCATATAAATTCTCTTAAATCTTTTCTTGTATGGTTAAGCGACGGAAGGATTCCGATGCCCCACCATGCTCTGTATTTATCGGGATGCTCTGTAAAATCATACCAATTGTAATACTGTGAATTTTTGCTGTGATATGCGCCTATAGACGGATATTTCTTGTATTTGTTAAAATAAAGGCTGTCATCGCCCGTGTGATTGAAAACACCGTCAAGGATTATTTTCATGTCACGCTTGTGCGCTTCCTTTACAAGCTTATCAAAGGCTTCCTCACCGCCGAACATTTCATCGATCTTTGTATAATCGCCCGTGTCGTACTTGTGATTTGAATAAGCTTTGAAAATAGGAGAAAGATATATCGTTTTAATTCCGAGGTCCTTTAAATAATCAAGCTTTGATGTGACACCGTAAAGGCTTCCTCCGAAAAATGTGTTGTTTTTCAAAGGCTGTCCCGGATATTCGACGTATTCAACCTCACCGCCGTCCCAATCGGAAATAAATACCGCATCGTCACGCACGGGTATTTTGTGGTTTGTTTTGCAAAAACGGTCAACGAAAATGTGATACATCGCACCTTCCGAAAACCAATTTGCCTGACGGTATTCGTTGTGATATACCATCAGCTGGAATTTATCGGGGTATCCTTCTGTTAAAAATCCGTTTTTTTCGTTTCCCGAAGAAGAAACTGTTAAGACATTTCCATTACATTCAGGCTTGAAAAAGAAATAATAAAGTCCGATTTCGGGCTTTACGGTAACGGAATAAACGTCAAATCCGTCCTCTATCCCATCGTATTCCATTTTATATGTGTCTGTTATATCGGAAAAATCGTGTTCAAGCAAAAGTGTGCATCCGTTAAGACAGTATATACGAGGAGAAAGAAGGGAGATTTTTATCTCCCCCTTCTCGAATGCACAACTGAAATAGTTTTTGCCGTCTACGGTTTTTCTTACGATAAAGGGCTCATTCTGTTTCAGTGAAAATGGAAGCATAAATTAATCCTTTATCTGTTCTGCATGCCAGATGTTATCGGCATATTCTTTAACTGCACGGTCAGCGGCAAATCTGCCTGCACCTGCAATATTAACAGCACTCATTGAAAGCCACTTTGCCCTGTCTTCGTACATCTTGTCCATGTTATTATGAACGGCGTTGTATGAGTTGAAGTCGGCAAAGCACATATACGGGTCGGGAATACCGCCGTCAAACAGCAGATAATTGGAGAAATCGGAGAATGAAACACCGTTGAAGCCTCTGTTGAGGGAGTTTATAATTTCCTTCAATGTTTCGCTCTGAGTATAGTATACATTTGAACGGTATCCTTCTCTCCATACCTTTTCAACTTCATCAGCTGTAAGACCGAATAAGAAGAAGTTGTCATCACCGACAGACTCATGCATTTCGACGTTTGCGCCGTCAAGTGTACCGATAGTGAGCGCACCGTTTATCATAAGCTTCATGTTACCCGTACCGCTTGCTTCCTTACCTGCAAGAGATATCTGTTCACTGATATCTGCAGAGGGAATAAGGATCTCAGCCGCTGATACGCAGTAGTTTTCAAGGAAAACAACACGGAGCTTCTGTCTTATCTTCGGGTTCTTTTCGATCTCAGCCGCAATATGTGTAATGAGCTTGATGGTCTGCTTTGCACGGTAATAACCGGGAGCAGCCTTTGCACCGAAAATAAATGTTACAGGGCGCATTTCAAGGTCGGGATTTTCAAGAAGCTTGTTGTATATATTGATTATACGGAGCACGTTGAGAAGCTGACGCTTATACTCGTGCATACGCTTGATCTGTACGTCAAATATTGAATCGCAGTCAAGTGCGAGTGTTTTCTGATTGCTTAATAGGAACTTGGAAAATCTTTCCTTGTTGTCCTTCTTTATCTGTTCAAGCTTTGCCTGAACGCCTGCATCGTCCTTGTACTGTGCAAACTTTTCAAGCTCCCAGGGGGAATGTCTGTATTCCGGACCGATGGTGCTGTCAAGCAGGTTTGCAAGACCGGGGTTGCTGTAGCACAGCCAACGGCGGTGTGCAATACCGTTTGTTACGTTTGTGAATTTTTCAGGTGTCATAGCGTAGAAATCCGAGAAGATAGTCTTCTTGAGGATATCTGAATGAAGCCCTGAAACACCGTTTACATGGTGTGAGCCTACGATGGAAAGGTTAGCCATTCTCACCTGATTGTAACCGATGATAGACATACGTGCAACTGTATCCTCGTTACCGCAGAAGTTACGGACAGATTCGCAGAAACGTCTGTTTATTTCACAAATGATGGTGTATATTCTGGGAAGCTTGAGCTTGAATATGCCTTCTCCCCATGTTTCAAGCGCTTCGGGAAGGACTGTATGGTTTGTATATGACATTGTCTTTGTCACGATATCCCATGCGTGATCCCAGTCGTATGCACATTCGTCGAGCAAAATACGCATAAGCTCAGGTACGCAAAGCGCAGGGTGTGTGTCATTTATATGAATGGCAACCTTATCAGCGAGATTGTCAAGTGTTCCGTACTGTGCAAGATGCTCATTCAATATGCACTGAAGCGATGCGGAAACCAAGAAGTACTGCTGTGTCAGACGGAGCTGTTTACCCTCGTAATGGTTATCGGAGGGGTAAAGCACCTTTGAAATTACTTCCGCATTCGTGTTATCCTCAAGAGCCTTGATATACTGTCCCTGTGAGAACAGCTTCATGTTGAATTTTGACTCATCCTGTGCACGCCACAGACGGAGAATGTTTACCGCCTTGGAGTCAGCACCCGATATCATCATGTCGTAGGGAACCGCCTGAACTTCATCGCAGTCAACATAATCAACAAGCATTTTGCCGTTGTGCCAGTATTCCTTTACATAACCGCCGAATTTGACAGTGTATTTAAGGTCAGTTCTGGGAACGAGCCATGTTTCACCTGTAGGAAGCCATACATCGGGCAATTCATACTGTTCGCCGTCAACGATCTTCTGCCTGAAAAGACCGTAATCGTAGCATATCGAATAGCCGTATGCAGGATAATCAAGGGATGAAAGACCGTCCATGAAGCACGAAGCAAGTCTTCCCAAGCCACCGTTTCCGAGTGCAGGGTCGTCTTCACGCTTTATGAACTTTTCAAGCGAAAATCCGAAATCTTTAAGAACACGGCTGTATTCGGAATAAAGACCGAGGTTCATAAGATTGTTTTTAAGGGAAGGACCGATAAGAAATTCCATGCACATGTAGTAAACACGCTTTGCGGATTTTTCCTGTACTTCCTTTTCAAATGCCGCATTCTTCTGCATGAGAATATCTCTTATTGTCAGAAGTGTTGCGGTATACATCTGATCGTCAAGTGCCTGATCGGGTGTTATTCCGAAATTACGGGTAAGCTTTGTTATAATATTATTTTTGATTTCAATTTCTCTGTTTGTTGCCATTGGTAGAATTTCCTTTTACTTCTTTAATTGATTGTATATTTCAAGATATCTGACAGCAGATACTTCCCATGAAAAATCACGGCGCATAATTTTCTTTACAAGCTCCTTACGCTTTGATTCATCTCTGTAAAGCGAAACTGCAAGACGGAGTGTGTACATCATATCGTGAGCGTTGTAGTTGGCAAACGTAAAGCCGTCGCCTTCGAATGTTCCGTCGCCGTGCTCAATGTACGGCTTTATGGAATCGTAAAGTCCGCCTGTTTCCCTGACCACGGGTATTGCGCCGTAGCGTGATGCGATCATCTGCGAAAGACCGCAAGGCTCTGTTTTTGAAGGCATCAGGAATATATCGGATGCAGCATAGATATTCTTTGAAAGATCTTTATTATAGCAAAGCAGTGTGCGTACCTTGCCGGGGTGTCTTTTCTCAAGCTGTGAGAAAAATTCCTCGTATTCGTAATCACCCTTACCGAGTATAACTAATTGAATATCGTCTGTCAATATCTCATCAATGACTGCCTTTACGAGGTCAAGCCCCTTTTGCTCAGTAAGACGTGAAATAATGGATATCATAGGAACTTCAGCCCTTTCGGGAAGTCCTATGGATTTTTGAAGCTCAAGCTTGTTGTCAGCTTTTCTGCCTGCCGATCTCCACGTATAGTTTTTGGCAATTGCCGTGTCCGTATTCGGATCATAGTAATTCATGTCTATTCCGTTAAGGACACCGCATGTCTTTCCTGCATAAAGTCTTGTCATGTATTCAAGACCGTGTGCGTATACCGAGGACTGTATTTCATCAGCATATTTTTCACTTACGGTCATGAGAATGTCACAGCACACTATAGCACCCTTCATAAGGTTGATGCATCCGCTGTATTCGAGCATCTCACGCTCATTCTGACCAAGTCCGAACACATCCTCAAGAATGTCGAAGCTGTATTTGCCCTGAAAGGCGATGTTGTGAATGGAGAATACCGTTTTTATGTCACGGTAATGCTCCCAATTGCTGTATTTTGTTTTCAGGTATATTATTGAAAGCGCGCTCTGCCAGTCATTTGCGTGGAGTATGTCGGGATAAAATCCTGTTACCTCCATCATTTTGATCACTGCCGAGCAGAAATATGCAAATCTTTCTCCGTCATCAAAGTCGCCGTAAAGTGCATTTCTCTTGAAGTAGTATTCATTATCTATGAAGTAATAGATAACACCGTCAAGGTTGTAGCTGTAGAGTCCTGCGTATTGACGTCTCCATGAAAGCGAAACTTCAAATTCGCATTCTTTTTTCATCTTTTCCCTGTATGCGCCCGATACCGCTGAATAAAGCGGAATTACAACACGGACATCATCCTCGGGAGAAGCTTTTTTTACTGCAACGGGAAGCGCACCTATAACATCTCCAAGACCGCCTGAAGTTGCAAAGGGAAGTGGTTCTGTGGCAACATACAATATTTTTTTCATTACTCAACTGTTCCTTTTTATATCATTATGCATTTTTCAGCGAAATACGGCTTTGTTTCGTGTCCGGAAAGTACACGGCTGTCACGTACAACAACATTCTTATCAAGTACGGCGCAGTTTAAAACAACATTTTCGCCTATCTCACAGTCCTGCATGATAATTGAGTTCTTAACGCAAGTGCCGCGGCTGACCTTGACACCTCTGAATATGATCGAATTTTCAACAGTTCCTTCGATGATACATCCGTCTGCAATAAGAGAATTTTTAACAGAGGAGTGATTTCCGTATCTTGTGGGGGATGAATTTCTTATCTTTGTAAGCACGGGACGGTCCTTTATGTTGAAAAGTGCGTTGCGTACTTCGGGTGTAAGAAGCTCCATTGATGATGAATAGTATTCAGCAAATGAAGAAACACATGCAAAATAACCTTCATACTTGTATGTCATTATTTTATAGGAGTTGATGTTTCTTGCGATTATATCCGAGTTGAAGCTTGTGTAATCATGTGCTTTTGAATCGTGTATAACAGAATGCAAGAATTCACGCTTCATGACCATTATGTTAAGGCTTATATCGTGTGCGCCTGTTTTTTCTGTCGGATATACGAAAATATCCTTTGCACGTCCGTCATTGTCGGAATTGATAATTACATTTTTCTTGCACGATTCGGAATTGAGAACAACATTTTTGACCGCTATCGTTATATCTGCACCTGTTTTTTCATGTGCATCGATAAGCTTTCTGAAATCTATGTTACAGATAACGTCACAGTCAGACATAACAACATAATCTTCTTTACATCTTTCGATGAAATGCAAGCTGTTTATAAGACCTGAAAGTCTTGTTGCAAAGCCAAGTCTTGATGTACTTGCAAATGCTGTTATGTGCGGGGGAAGTATTTTGATACCGCCTGAACGTGATGCCAGGTCCCAGTCCTTACCGTTTCCTATGTGGTCCATAAGCGACTGGTAGTTTGACTGTGTTATCACACCGACCTTCTGTATGCCTGAATTTACCATATTGGAAAGCGCAAAGTCAATGAATCTGTAACGGCATCCGTAGGGAACTGACGCCATTGTTCTCATCTGTGTAAGCTCGGGAATATTTCTGTCGTGAACATTTGAAAATATTATACCAACTGCGGACATATTATACATCCTCCTTTTCGGTAAGTTCTTTCAGCGAACTTTCATTTATCATTTTTCCGGGTTCAATCTTTGTGCCGTCGGGAATTGAAAGACCGCCGCCGACAAGTGTGATCTCGCCGTTTTGCTTATCACCGCCGATGGAGCAACCACTTCCTACGACCGTGTCACCGTCCATAACAGTATAATTTACAACAGCACCTGCTTTTATTACTGTGCCTTTCATAATTACGCTGTCTTTGACAACAGCGCCTTCTTCAACCGTAACACCGTTTGAAAGTACGGAATTTTCGACACGTCCGTATATTTCGCATCCCTCTGTGATAAGGGAGTTGACAATAGCGGAGTTTTCGCCTGCATAGTGCGGAGGCTCTGTTGAGTTACGTGAGTATATTCTCCATGAGGGTTCTTTGAGGTTGAATGTGGGCTTTTCGCCTAAAAGATCCATGTTTGCTTCCCAAAGGCTCGATATCGTTCCGACATCCTTCCAGTAACCGCTGAAGGGGTATGCATACATACGCTCACCGCCTGCAAGCATTGCAGGAATGATATTTTTACCGAAGTCCTTCGATGAATTCGGATCTGCCTCATCTGCTGTAAGATAGTCAAACAGCTTTTGCTTGTTGAATATATAGATACCCATGGAAGCCTTTGTGCTCTTGGGCTGCTTCGGCTTTTCTTCAAACTGATATATGGAGCCGTCTTCATTTGTGTTCATAATACCGAAACGGCTTGCTTCTTCGATCGGTACGTCTATAACCGCTATCGTACAGTCTGCATTGTTTTTCTTGTGATAGTCGAGCATTGCGTAGTAATCCATCTTGTATATGTGGTCACCCGAAAGGATGAGAACATAGTCGGGATCGTATCTTGCAATAAAATCGATATTCTGATATATCGCATTTGCCGTACCGCTGTACCAGTCAGCGCCCTTCTGACGCTGATAAGGTGGAAGAACCATAGCACCACCGTATGTTTTGTCAAGGTCCCACGGCTGTCCGTTTCCGATATACTCATTAAGCACCAGAGGCTGATACTGTGTCAGGACACCGACTGTATCTATGCCGGAGTTTACGCAGTTGGAAAGAGTGAAGTCAATGATCCTGTACTTTCCGCCAAATACCACGGCGGGTTTTGCGGTTTTTTCCGTAAGTGTGTAAAGTCTGCTGCCCTGGCCTCCTGCCAGAAGCATCGCAACACATTCCTTTTTTTTGAACATTGATGTTCTCCTTTACGATTTATTTTATTCGCATTTTATTTCTATATCTTCTTGCTCAAATATAACTGCTGAAAGAGGGGGTAACGATATGGCAAGTGCATACGGCAGACCGTCGCACATCATTTCACGTGCCGAAACCGAGCCGTTTTCACAGCCGTAACCGCCAAACTCACGGCTGTCAGAGGAAAATACCTCGTGCCAATAACCGCCGTCGGGCACACCGATACAGCAGTTTTCTTTGTGTGATGCCGAGAAATTCATAACGCAAAGCAATTTTTTGCCGTCTTTATTCTGTCTTGTGAATACGGACATATTTCCGTCGCCGTCGTCCGCACGCACCCAAGTGAATCCGTCCCATGACGTGTCACATTCCCATAAAGCGCTTTTTGAAAGGTAAAAGCGGTTTAAAACGGAAACAAAATGCTGGAATGTTTTATGTGTATCATAATCAAGCATAAACCATTCAAGCGATGACGCATAATCCCATTCACGGAACTGAGCAAACTCACTTCCCATGAACATCAGCTTTTTGCCCGGGTGGCACATCATATATGTCATGAACAGACGTGCGCCTGCAAATTTCTGCTCATAGCTTCCCCACATCTTATCGATAAGAGAGTATTTGCCGTGTACGACCTCGTCGTGCGATATGGGAAGTATATAATTCTCGTTGAATGAATACATAAGCGAGAAATTAAGCGCCGTATGATGATATTTTCGGTATATCGGATCACGTCCGATGTAATCCGTGATATCATTCATCCATCCCATGTTCCATTTGAAGTTAAAGCCAAGACCGCCGTCGGATACAGATTTTGTTATCATCGGCCAGTCTGTTGATTCTTCAGCCGCCATTATCACATCGGGGAAGCGTTCAGAGATGGATGCGTTTAGCTTTTTGAAAAATGCAATAGATTCGTAGTTCTTATTTGAACCGTCAAAAGCGGGCGTCCATTCACCCGGCATACGGTCGTAATCAAGATAAAGCATTGCGGCGACCGCATCGACACGTAAGCCGTCAATGTGATATTCATTCAGCCAGTAATGTGCATTTGAAACGAGGAATGACTGAACCTCTTCACGTCCGACATCAAAGAAGCGTGTGCCCCATACTTTATGCTCCATTCTGTCCCAGCCTTGATATTCATACAAGGGAGAGCCGTCAAATTCATAAAGCCCCTGTTCGTTTTTCGGGAAATGTGCAGGCACCCAGTCCATGATGACACCTATACCGTATTCGTGCATTTTATTCACGAAATACATGAACATCTCAGGTGTTCCGAAGCGTGAAGTAGGAGAGTAAAATCCGCACACCTGATAACCCCATGAGCCGTCAAACGGATGCTCCGCTATCGGCATAAGCTCAATATGGGTGTAACCCATTTGCTTTACGTAAGGTGCAAGCTCATCTGCAAGCTCTATATATGACAAATATGAGCCGTCCTCATGCCTTTTCCATGAACCGAGGTGCACCTCGTATATATTCATTGGTATCGGATAATCTCCGCGCATGACCGTTTCTTTTCTGTATTTCAGCCATGATCTGTCAGTCCAATGATATTCATTCAATTCATACAGATAAGATGCCGTTTCGCTGAGTGTGCCCGAATGAACCGCATACGGGTCAGCCTTGAATATCTCACGCGTACCGCGCTTGATCTTGTATTTATATTTGACTTTTTCACCGTTCTGTATTTTGAGCTTAAGCTCTGCCTGCCATATGCCGTTGTCTGTTATCTTTTTCATGGGACAGCTTTCGTCCCAATTGTTGAAGTCGCCTGTTACAAAAACGGAGTCAGCATTCGGTGCCCACACACGGAAAACTACAGTTCCCCTTGATGCTTTGTGATGACCGAGGTATTTGTATGCTTCAAAATTCGTGCCCTGGTGGAACAGGTACGGTGCGAGTTCTTCCTTTTTTGCTGCCATTATACCACTCCTTTTACTGTGAAAAACTCTAAATTATATTATAATACATAATTTAGGAAAATACAAGTACTAATGTGTATATTTTTGCCATTTATCAAAAATTATTTAGCTGCCTTAAAAGTTTTCAAATATTGTTTTCTTTCTTTGCTGATGCAAAAACTTTCACACGCTTTTTGTATCGTTTTTTTATGCACAAACGAAGACAGCCTTTTTTCTTCAATGTACGGCAGTGTGCTTTCATACTGCTTTGCAAGTGCTGTGGTGAAATACCAGCTTATCATCATATTTACGTAATAGTCTTCGCTTTTTATTTCCGATACTGTTTTTAAAAAATCACATTCAAAATTTTCATCAAGAAAATGAACCATAAGCATTTCTATTCCGAACCTTACGGTGTATGCGTGGGAAGACCGAAGATATACTTTTATATGTTCGTACAGTTCACATTTATGCTTTTTAAAGCATTTCGGACGCAGTGAATCGCATACCGCCCAGTTGTCAATAAACGGCAGAAAATTTTCCGTACAGCGTAAACATTCATAAAAATCGGAAATGTCGCAAAGTATAAGCGAATGAAGGAGATTTTCTTCATAATAACGGTGCGGAAGCTTTGATATAAAATCACGGTATTCTCCGCTTTTTAAAAGCTCTTTTGCGATTTTTCTCAATTCGGGAACACGCACGCCTATGACAGTATTTTTGTCAATTGCCGGTATCAGCTTGCTTTGAAAATCCTTGTATTTTTCATCCTTTAATGTCAAAAGTTTGTGTTTTATTTTGTCCATCGCTTTATATCCGTTTCGTTGGTTTTATCATATTATATCTTACAATGTTTGCCGTGTCAACCGCTGTGATGCTTCAAAACTTTACCAAATTAAACGATTTATTAAACAAAATTACAAATATGTTGTTGATTTTGTCATTCTTTTATGATAAAATAACAAAGTCTAATCAAAAATACCGAAAGGAATTAATGAAATGTTGAATGTTGCAGTGATAGGATTCGGTACAGTCGGCAGCGGCGTTTGTGAGCTGTTGACGAACAATGCCGATATTATCGAAAAAAATGCAGGCGAAAAAATAAATTTGAAATATATATGCGATATACGTGAATTTCCCGACTCACCCTTTGCGGATAAATTGGTAAAGGATTTTGAAATTATCGCAAACGATCCCGAAGTTGACATTGTTGTTGAAACAATGGGCGGAAGAAATGCCGCGTATAAGTTCACGACGATGGCTTTGGAAAAGGGTAAAAGTGTTGTTACATCAAATAAAGAGATCGTAGCTTACTGCGGTGTTGAGCTTATGCAGAAGGCACAGGAAAACGGCGCAAGATATCTCTTTGAGGCAAGCACGGGCGGCGCGATCCCTGCGCTTACTCCTATTGCACAGTGCCTTTCCGCAAACAGAATATCACGTATTGCAGGTATCCTCAACGGTACAACAAACTATATTCTGACGAATATGTTCACACACGGAAAGAGCTATGACAGAGCACTTTCCGAAGCACAGGAAAAAGGCTATGCGGAAAAAGATCCTACAGCAGACGTTGAAGGATTTGATACGTGCAGAAAAATATGTATACTCGGCGCAATAATGTCAGGAAAACTCGTATGTCCCGATGATGTAAATGTCACGGGTATATCGAAAATAACAAGAAAAGACGTTGAAGCCGCTGAATCCTTCGGCTGTAAGATAAAGCTTTTGGGCGTTGCGGAAATGTGCGGCGGCAAGCTTTTGCTTGAAGTATCTCCTTACTGTATTGCAGATGATGTTCCGCTTTACGGAATTGAGGATGTGTTCAACGGTATTATGGTCGATACAGATGCCGCAGGCAGGGTAATGTTCTACGGAAGAGGCGCAGGTAAGCTTCCCACAGCAAGCGCTGTTGTTTCCGATATTATCGATATTGCCGCAAGAAAAAATGCAAAATCGCAGTTTGATATCTGGAAAGACGGAAAAGATATCGTTGCAAAGGACGAAAGAAAGCTTTCTTATCTTATGCGTGTCGGCGGTAAGGTTGACGGATTTGATAAGAAATTCAATGTATGCGCACATATTCCCGAAGAAAACGTCATAGCATTCGTTACAGATGTATTCAGTAAAGAAGAGTACGACGCATTCTGTAAATCTTTAAGTGATGAAGGATACACGGTAATATCTTCATACAAGGTGTTTGCATAAGCTTTTTGTAAAGTTTCAAAATATAATCAGTGTGATTTCACATTCCTGTCACTCAAATGGGGGAAAATGAATTCATAAAATCAATTGATACATAATTTTGAAAGGACAGAATCATGGACGAAAATTTCAACGTATTTGACGAAAATAAAAATCAGAACGAAATAAAAACGCCTGAATCCGAAAACAGTCAGAATGTAAGTGAGCAAGCACGTGAAAACGAACAGACCGGTTATGATGAATCACAGAAAACATCTTACTCATATGACGGCGGAACGAGAAGCTATACTTCAAATCCCGATTATGCTGCGTACAGTTATCCGTCTGAGCCGCCGAAAAAGAAAAAAAGCTCCGCAGGTATCGTTATAATCTGTCTGCTTGCGGCGGCACTTCTTTGCACCGGTGCGTATTTTGCCGGAAGATATTTCGGAAATAAGGACGGAACAAATCCGCCTGTAGGCGGCGAAGTCACAAAAGACGGTTCGGAAAACGGAAAAGACAGCATTACAGCAAGTGACGAAACACTTTCATACAGCGACATTGTTGTACAGCCTGATGAAATGGTCAGCGTTGTTGAAAAAACAGTTGACTGTGTTGTTGAAATAAAAACAGAAAAGGTCGTATACGGATCTATTTTCGGACAGAGTGTTTCGCAGGGTGCCGGAAGCGGTGTAATTGTTACAAAAGACGGTTTCATCGTTACAAACAATCACGTTATAGACGGTGCGGAAAAGGTCACAGTAAGACTCAGAAACGGTACAACGTATGATGCTGTTATCTGGGGCGTGAATACAAAAAATGACTTGGCTGTTATAAAAGTAGAAGCAGAAGACCTTCCTGTTGCGACGTTCGGAAATTCCGACAATCTCAAGGTCGGTCAGACTGTTATTGCAATAGGCAACCCCCTTGGTGAGCTTGGCGGTTCCGTTACAAGCGGTATCGTTTCGGCTTTGGCACGTGAAATCAAAATTGACAGTAAAATGATGACACTTATCCAGACTGATGCACCCGTAAACCCCGGTAATTCAGGCGGAGGACTTTTCAATATGGCGGGTGAGCTTATCGGTGTTGTCAATGCAAAATCATCGGGAAGCGACGTCGAGGGTATCGGATTTGCCATTCCGTCAAGCACGGCATACGGCATAGTTCAGGATATCATCGCAAATAAATCTTCAACTGACAAAGCGTATCTCGGTGTTGAGATCGGTCAGACAAGACAGGGATATGTGTATATAACAAAAATTCATGACGGCTTTGATGCACAGAAGGCAGGGCTGAAGGTCAATGATATCATCTTCACCGTTGACGGTACGATGATAACATCTTCAAATGCGCTTTCAACGCTTATTGCTTCGTACTGTGTCGGAGATACTGTGGAAATAGTTATTTACCGTGACGGAAGATCACAGATAATAACTGTTGAATTTACAACTCCCCGTCCTGCGGATGTGAACTAAAATAAAAAAATATAGGCGACATTGTAGGGGCGACCGCCGGTCGTCCGCCCCGAAATGTATAAATATTCAAAAAAACACATGGGGCGACTCATTCCGGGAGTTATTTCCTTGAATGAGCCAACCCCTTTTTTGAAGTAAAAGCTTTTGAAAATAATCGGATAAGGTGGGCAAGATATGCTTGGAATACAGAGAAATAAGGTTTATTTATCCGCTTACGATTCTGCGTGGAAGCAGGAAGCGGCAGATACTATTGTAAATTTAAAAAATGTACTCGGCACATTCGCCGTTGATATTCAGCATATCGGCTCAACCGCCGTGTTCGGAATGTCGGCAGTGCCTGTGATAGATATAGCTGTCGGTGTACGTTTTCTTGAGGATGTCAACAAATTTATTCCCGAGCTTGCGGATATAGGTGTATATCATGTACCCGAAAAGGATAACGCAAGACGTATGTTTTTCTATTCGGGAGATCTTGAAAATGATATCGTTACTCATAATATACATTTTGTTGAGTATATGGATGAACGCTGGCAGGGCTTCATGAATTTCAGAAAATATCTCAGTGCAAAGGATTCACACAGGGAAGAATACACAAAAATAAAAGAAGCGGCATATCTGAAGCATCCTTCCAGCATTGACCATTACAATGCTTCGAAAGCCGAATATATAAGAAATGTAGTAAGAAAAACAAGCACAAGGAATTATCTCGGTAAGACGTTTACGGTAAGTGTAACACGTCCGATAGGTACACGCCATCCCACAAAGAAGAATATAACATATCCGATAAATTACGGTGTTATAGAGGGAGAACACGGTGCTGACGGTAAAGAGCTCCGTGCGTATATACTCGGTGTAAGAACACCCGTTTCATCGTTTACGGGAGCTGTTGTCGGCGTTATACACAGAGGAGGAGAATGCGGTGTGCGCCTCGTTTTAGCTCCTGCAGGCGTGTATGTAAATCAGGCAAGAATTGAAGAAGCGGTGCACTTCCGTGAGAAGTTTTATGACATAACGGTAAATTCGCTTTATCAGAAATCTGCCGGAATGATAGTTTACCGAAAAACACCCGACGGAATCAAATATCTTTTGCTGTTCCAGAAGAGATCCGGAACGTGGAGCTTCCCGAAAGGTCACATGGAAATGTGCGAAACGGAATTACAAACAGCAAAGCGTGAGGTGTTCGAAGAGATCGGTCAGCATCTTAAACCGCACAAGAACTTCAGACAGTCTGTGACATACAGACTTGCCGCACCGTGCAGAAAGACAGTTGTTCTTTTTCTTGCTGAGTCTAATGACCCGAATGTTGTCTTTGAAAGCGTTATGTCTGAATACAGATGGCTTAAATACGATGATGCATGCCGCTTGTTCTGGAATTCAAATTACAGACGTATCCTTGCTGAAGCCGAGAGCTTTATTTATAATCTTGGCAGAAAATCCAAAAATTGACCTTTTCCCGAAAGTATATTTTGCACTGAACGGAATACAATAATCCTGCGGGCAAAAATCAATCAAAGGGACGGTTCAAAAATGAAGCTTTATAGATTGTGTGCCGCATTTGCGGCACTTTTTCTTTTAATTTCATTCACAGGTGCAGAAAGCAGTGCTGCAACTGCGGGCGAAAATGAAACACTGAATTATTACTGCAAAAGAAACGGGGAGCATAAAACCCCCACACTTGACCCGAAATTCGGTTTTATGAAGGACTGCGGCGGTTATTACGCAGGACGTGATGATGATAAGGTCATATATCTGACGTTTGATGCAGGATATGAAAACGGCAATATAGAGCGCATTCTGGACACACTCAAGTCCCACGGTGCGACGGGTGCGTTTTTCGTACTTGACAATCTCATAAGACGTAATACAGACCTTGTAAAACGAATGGCAGAAGAAGGACATCTTGTGTGCAACCATACGGCACATCATAAGGATATGACGAAAATATCCGAAAAAGCGATGTTCGAAAAAGAACTGTCAGAGCTTTCATCCTTCTATGCCGAAATGACAGGTAAAACAATGGCGATGTACTACAGACCTCCCGAAGGCAAGTTTTCGTTTAATAATCTGAAATGGGCAAATGAGCTTGGATACAAAACAGTTTTCTGGAGCTTTGCCTATGCAGATTGGGACAATAACAAACAGCCTGATCCGGAAAGGTCGAAAAAGCTTATTCTCGATAATACCCACAACGGAATGGTAGTTTTGCTTCATCCGACGTCGAAAACCAATGCTGATATACTCGATTCGGTTATGACGGAGTGGGAAAGCATGGGTTACCGTTTCGGTACGCTTGATGAATTATGCGGATAAAGCTTATATGTTTGGCACTTGCTTTAAGTCTGTGTTCTTTTGCTGTGATACGCACGTCGGCTTTTTCCGATGTGTACAGATGCATTTCCACGAAGGATAAAAAAATCGCCCTGACATTTGATGACGGCCCGCATTATAAGTATACTGACAGAATACTCGATATTCTTGAAAGCTACGGTGTCAAGGCGACGTTTTTTGTAATAGGTGTAAATGCTGAAAAATATCCCGAAAAGGTAAAGAAGATAGCATCACATGGGCATGAAATAGGCAATCACACCTATTCTCATCCGCATTTGAAGAGTATATCGGATGAGGAACTGCAAAGGGAAATTGAAAAAACATCGGCTATTATTTCAAAAATAACCGATAAAACACCTACTATTTTCCGCCCTCCTGAAGGGTTTTGCGGAAAAAATATTACAAGTACAGCGAAAAAATGCGGTTGCTCGGTGATATTGTGGTCACATGATACGAGGGACTGGGCACATACGCCGTCGACAGATATATCAAAAAAAATACTTGACGGTGTTAAATGCGGAGATATAATTTTGTTTCATGACTTTATAACTCCCGACACACCCACTCCCGATGCACTTGAAGATGTGATACCGAAGCTTATTGAAAGAGGATACGAATTTCTGACCGTATCAGAGCTTATTTCAGCTGAATAAGCACAAAAGACAGGTTTGCCTGAAAACCTGTCTTTTGATATTTATATTTAAAATTACAGCAAAGAAGTATATTTATTACTCTGCTTCTTCTTCGCCGTTTTCGTTGTAATACGGGTCGATCATAACTTCCTTTATCTTCGGATAAGCTGCGTAAACTCCTATATACGCACACGTTGAAAATGTCAGAACAAACGGTAAAACGATTCCAACTGGCAAAAATCCTATAAAGATAAAGACGTTAAATGCGATGACAATGAGCATTCCCAAAATTGCAGGGATGTTTCTTTTAAGTCCGATAAATGAAAATATAAGTCCGTTTTTGAACATTTTATATATCGAAAGGTCAAATGTGACAAGCATAAGATAGATATAAACTCTCATTATCATATACGTGATACCGATGAAGATACATATCCAGAACATAACGCTGTACATAGTTGAAAGTGACGAGTTGATAGCGAAAAACTGCAAATCATAGAACGTAAGTCCGATGATCGCAAGATCTATGATGCCGAGTACAAGCGACTGGAATTTATTTTGCTTTATTGTTTGCTTGAAGTCGGCAAACATGAACACCGGTTCGCCCTTCTGAATGTTTCTTATAACGTAAAACATTCCTGTGTTTGCGTAGCCCCATGTGAAAATAATGAGTGCGGCTATACCGAAAAATATAAGTGTCGGTACGGTAAGACGCACGCTTTGGTCTGTTTGAACACCGTATGCGCCGAACAGCGACATTGTCACGGGATTTATATTTCCGCTTATGATCGCAGAACGTACAGGACCGAAAAGCGTCCCGGACGCCGCAGGAGCTGAAAGATTTGTGAATCCTGCAATAGCAAAAAACAGAGAAAAAACAGGCAGACACAAAAGGGTAAACATAAGGTTTACATTAAGAAGTTTTGTTATAGATCTTCCGAAATATTTGAAAAAGTTTTTGAACGTAGGCTCTTTTACTTCACCTTTTTCAACACCTTTTCCTTCTTTTTGGGTATCAAATATGTTCGGAAGCTTGAGAATTTTTTTTCTTTCCATTTTAAATTTCCTTCAGATAATGTGGTAGATCATGCATGCGGCAAGAATTGCCGCAGCAGAGGTTAAAAGATAACGCAGATAGCACGCAAGATCTTCTTCAAACAGTCTGTCAAATTCGCCGTTTGGATTCAGGCTGTGAGAAAAGCTTACCGATACTGCCGAAAAATACAGAAATACGAAGCAGTATAAAGCAAGCGACAGGGAAGCGGGCAAGCATCCGAAGCCTGACAGCTTATACATATATGTGACAAAGAAACCGCAGAAGACGCCGAGACATGCGCACAGCAAGCCGTTGATCAGTGAGCATAGTGTCGTAAATCCGAGAACGAAAACAAGCGCAAACGGAAGAAAAGATATAAAATAATTTTTAAGTACCGTTTTGGCATGTTCCGTAAACGCATCAGCAGATGTCTGAATATCAAAAACAGGTAAAGCGTTTGTTTGCTTTAGATAAATGTACAACAGACATCCGACGGTTATCGACAGAAAAAATATAACACACAAAAATACAAGTGATGCGGAAAAATAATTCCGCCTGTCCTTTCGCTTTGCAAGCGTGTAAAGTGTACGTGTAGCAATATCGTCGCCGTGCTTTGTGTTTTGGCTGTTATTTTCTCCGTCGGTAATATATTTCATTTTTGACACTCCGTTTCTTTATTCTTGTTAAAGAATATGAAGTGCTGTATGTGAATATTCCGATTATTTCTTTGAAAGCTCGTCAGCACGCTTTGTACATGCAAGCATGGCTTCGTGTACTGTTTTTTCAAATTCAGCCCCGTAAAAGACTTTCATCGCTTCTGCTGTTGTACCGCCGGGGGAAGTGACATCTTTTATGAGCTGTTCAGGAGATTTTTCACTGTTCATAAGCAGTTTAGCTGAACCTATGACAGTTTCGCATGCGATCCTTCTCATTTCCTTTTCGTCTTTGAATTCAAGTCCCTGCATTACAGCACCGTCCATCAGAGCCTTTATAAACAAAAATATATATGCAGGGGAAGATGATGTCAGGGAGATTATTGCATTCATCTTGTCTTCTGTAAGCTCAAATGCAACACCGAGAGCAGAGAAAAGAGAAAATGCGGTTTTGAAATTTTTCTCGCTTACAAATTCGTTTTTGCAAACGGAACAAACACCCGCACCGATAAGCATAGGCGTGTTGGGCATTACCCTTACAACTGCGGCATGGGGAAAATAAGACTGAATATATTCACAGCTTATTCCTGCGGCAATTGTTATAAATGTTTTGTTTTTGTAATCAATACCGCCCTCACGAAGCTCACTTAAAAGCTCGCTGAAGTTTTGCGGCTTTACCGCAAACACAACAAAATCGGCTTCCTTTGCCGCATCTGTTGCGGTAGCGGCTGCTTTTAATGTCGGATAGTCATTAAGCTGAGAGGGAAATTTATCGTAAAGGATTATATCGTCCGATGAGAAATCGGAGCTGTTTTTGAGTATTCCGTTGATTATGGCGTGCGCCATGTTTCCAACACCGATAAAAGCAATTTTTTCGTTCATGTTTCTCTCCGAATTTAAAATTTAAAAAGTATATATGTCATTATAACATATTAAATACATAAATCATATGTACACATTTGAAATTTTTTTAGTTTATAATTAATTATCGTAAAGATAATTGCTTGGTGTGCATAATTTGGAGAAAAAAATAATAATTTGAATGATTATCAGTCAAAAAACTTGACGAAATGATTAAAATGTGTTATTATCGTGTGAGAAAATAAACGATAGGAAGGAGATAGATAATGTCTGCATTCAGCGAAATACTTTCAAATGAGATAAGTGAAAATGATATGTCAGTTATGCGTATAGCCGCATGTGCAAATATTTCGCGTTCGATTGTAACAAAAATTGTAAACGGTCAGAAAATACCGACACTTGATGAGCTTAATGCCATCATGGATGTTATTCCGATTTCAAAGGCGAAAAAATGTTCTTTAATGCAGGAGTTGGATATCGCCCGCTTCGGAAGCGCGGCTTGCCGTCAGCTTGATGATATCATTAAGAAAAATGAACTTTCCTCTCCGTTCACTCAGTTTTCAATGCAGAAGTTGAAAATACCTCGCCATGAAAAATGGAATATCTCTTGTAAAGAAAACGGAATAAATATGCTTAAAACACATACAGAGGTTCTTGTATATGTGTTGGAGGCGGTAAAAAGAGAAGTGGACACGGTTTCAGCTCCGAAGGTCTATACAAATCTCACTATTGATAACAAAATACTTCATGAAAGTGTAGTTTCAATTCTTGCGGATGTTTCGGAACGTGTAAACTTTAAAATGTGTACGCAGATAACGAAAAATAAGGCAAAGGGAAGCCTTGGAAATTTTTTGAGGGTTATTGACTGCGCACCGTTTTTTATCGGAAGCGGAGATATTCTTTACGAATATACGTCTGAAAAAACAGATATACTGCCTTTCGGATTTTCGTATTATATCCTTCTGTCAGATGAAGTAATATTCGTGAATGAAAATCTTGATAAAGCTCTTGCCATAACGGACAGGGAAACGGTAGACGGTTTTGCGGATATGTGTCAGAAGCGTATGGATGGAATGAAAAGCCTTGTGCGCCGCTATTCTTCTGTATTTGATTTGTTTGATTCAATTAAAAGATCAATGAGCTCGCTTTCGTATGCCTGCTATTTCCAGCATTCTCCGTGTGTTGCACCGTTTATGGAGTATGAACAGATGCAACAGGTTGCCAGAGTGGAGTATCCTGAGATAAATGAGATATTGCCTTCGATCCACATGTATTACAGTTCGTATAAAAACAGACTGAAAAAAGGTGCATTCACAAAGAAAGGACTTTATGATTTTGCACAGACAGGCATGCTTTATGATTTCCCTGAAGAGTATGTAAGACCTGCCCCGGTTGAGTCGAGAAAGCGGATACTTTCAAAATTGCTCGAGGCGATTGAAAACGGCTCGTCTGACTTCCGTATCATAAACGAGGATTTTGTGGACTTTACGATAGATACAATGATAGACTATATGAAGGACTGTCAGCTTATGTTCAGTGTGACAATATCAAGTGCGGCTGATTTTTCAGGGCAGGTTGGTGTTGTTACAAGCGAGGCAACATTGCTTGATGAAGCATCGAACTTCTTTGATATGCTTTTTGAAAGCAGATATCTTTATACAAAGACACGTTCTGCTGAGATCATCGCCCGGTGCATAAATGACATAAGATAAGCTCTTGACTTTAATAAAACAAGGACTGATTTGAATTTGGTATGATTCACCAATTTTATCAGTCCTTTTTGTTTATATAAATGAAATAATGCATCTGATGCGAATTTATTATATTATTCGCTGAAGTTAATTTTATATGATTCGTCTTTTTGTAAGATCTTATTTAAAACCCAGCTGTTATTTTGTCTGACAAATTGCCAATATTCTACGAATGATGTGTTTAATGTACTGCCGTCGATTCTTGACTGTGTTTCTGTATTTACCGTATAATCTACCATTTTTCCTTTTATGTAGAACCATACGTGGTCGTGCGAGTTGTCGGGATCGTCGTGCACGGAAACGGGAAGGGCATCTATCAGCTTTATCTTCTCTAAGATGTTTCTTTCGTGTCTGTATGCCATCCAGTTCAGCTTTGTCTGAAACTCGGCGTAAAGTTCATATGACATATATTTTGATGATGTGGACATATCCATATTTGTCCATGCATTCTGTATTGAGTAAAACGCATCGCTTACTGTTTTTGAAATGTCTTCGTATTTCCATGCGCTGTCGCTTTGCATTATTTTCTTCATCAGCTTTTTTGAAGCTCTTGAACGCTTTGAAAGTGTGATGTAAAAAATGATTGATGAAGAGAATAATATAAACGGAAGCATCACGTAATCAATTAATGATGCGTTTTTTGTGCCGTGCGATGTGTGATGCGAGGAACCGCCGCCACCGCCACCGCCGCTTCCGCCACCTCCGCCACCACCGCCCGCACGCAACGTGACGAATGATGCATTGCCGGAAAAATTTATATCCTCTGCAAATGCGGTTAAGGTAAGGAGTGAAATTGTCAGAAGGCATAAGAGAATTAAAGAAATAAGTTTTTTCATGACGTTACCATTTTATATTGGCAAAATATGATATTTATAACATGGTATAAACCGCAGTTTCGAATATATCATATTTCTGCGTATGTTGTAGTAGTGATGTTAAGTGTTCCGCATATCGTGCGGAGTTCGCTTGCGAACTCCATGGCACTACTTCACGAGGCGGAGCCTCACTTCACTTGCAAAGCATACTTCACGTTCCGCACAAGCGGAACACTTAGTTCAAAAAACGCACCTTTGTCTTGGTAGACAAAGGTGCGTTTTTTGTTGGTGGGGGAAGGTGGATTCGGACCACCGAAGTGAATGCACAACAGATTTACAGTCTGCCCCCTTTGGCCGCTCGGGAATTCCCCCAAAAAAATGGAGCTGGTGATCGGAGTCGAACCAACAACCTGCTGATTACAAATCAGCTGCTCTGCCATTGAGCCACACCAGCACATTTTTCATTTTTTTGTTGCCTCGCTGACAACACCGATATAATACCACAACTTTCTCGTTTTGTCAATACCTTTTTTGAAAAAAAATAAAATAATTTGAAAAAATGCAATATTTTTTTGAAAAGTCTTGAATTGTGCCCTATAATGATGTACAATACTACCAACAACATGAAAGGATATAATACTATGAGTAAAGTAAATGTTGCTGTAATTGGCTGCGGTACTATAGCAAAGAGTGCACATATACCGAGCTATCTTGCAAATCCGGATGTAAATATAAAGTATTTCTGTGATATTATCCCTGAACGTGCTGATGAACAGGTAGCGGCGCACGGCGGTATTGCGGTATATGATTATAAGGAAATATTAAATGATCCTGAGCTTGATGCTGTATCTGTCTGCACACCGAATGATATGCACCCGATAATCTCATGTGATTTTTTGAGGGCGGGTAAGAATGTACTTTGCGAAAAGCCTGCGGCAAGAACCATCGATGAAGTTCATCTTATGCAGAAAACGGCTGAGGAAACGGGTAAAATACTTAATATCGGTGTTGTTAACCGCTTTAATAATGCTGTCAACAAAATAAAAGAAATAATCTCTGACGGTATTCTCGGAGATGTATATCACATATACATTTCTTTCCGTCAGCCTCGCTGTATTCCCGGTCTTGGCGGTATGTTCACCACAAAGTCAGTTTCGGGCGGCGGTGTACTTATCGACTGGGGTGTTCATTACCTTGACCTTGTTATGTACTGTATGAATGATCCCGAACCGAAAACGGTATCGGCGCAAACATACAGCAAGCTTGCAACAAATATGCGTGATTACGTATTTGAAAGCATGTGGGCAGGTCCCCCCGATTATAACGGCACGTATGATGTTGAAGAATTTGTTACAGGATTTATCAGAACCGAAGGACCGACAATGACATTTAACGGTGCCTGGGCGCAGAATATTTTCGTACCTGAAACGTATATAGATTTTATCGGTACAAAGGGCGGGATCCGTTTGAAATACGGTGCTGATTTTGAGCTGTTCACGGTAACAAACGGCAAGCTTACAACTGAAAAGCCTGAATTTGATAATACTGCAAATATGTTCAATCAGGAAATTAATCATTTTATTGACTGTATACAAAGCGGTGAACATATCAGATCCCATATAGACAAAGCGGAGATAACAGCCCGCATCATGCAGGGTATATACGATTCCGCTGAGCTTGGAAAAGAAGTATCTTTCGAATGATCAAGTGTGTTTGCCCCAAAGTATATAGGTGCCGTTTGATTTTTTACCCTTGAATACCTCTCCGCACCTGTAGCGGATATATTCGTCCCTGCTGTAAACGGAAAAAATTTTTCCGTGATGCTTGGCAAAGCCTCCTGATGTATCAATGGTGCTGACTGCGCAAAAAATATGCTTTTTATCCCGATTTATTTTTCTTGTAAAAAATGACAGGATAAACAGCGAAAAGCAGATCATTATAAATGAAAAGCATTGAAGATAAATAGGCAGGGACAAAAGCGAAAAAGCAAACGAAAAAAGTGATGCTGAAAGGGCACAAAGTGATAGCGTGCTGTTGTAAAACAGCGAAAAAAGAGAGAATAAAACAGCAGATACAAGCCATAATGACGGCATAATGTCAAAAATAGTCAAGGCAACGACCTCCGTATGTTTTACGGTGATTGTTGCCTTGAATTTTTTATTTTATTCGGAATATACGAATATCTGATTTATTTTCGAAACATTGTCTTCTGTGAGTACTTCGAAAAATATCGGTATCGTTCCGTCTTCCGGATCGGGTAAGTCGGGGCGGAATGCACCGTTGTTATCCATGATATAATAAGAAACTTCAAAAATTTCACGTGTAACTATTCCCGATGTCTGCGTTATAGCAGTAGGGCCTGATATAAGGGAAACTTTGATGTTGTATATTTTTTGCTGATAGAAGCTGTCTTCGTATTTTTCAATTGGAAGACCGTGATTACTGAAATAATAATCTGTAAACAATGTGTTCAGCGATGCGCCGTCACCGTTTACAGCCGCATTGAAATAGTCAAAAAGCATCTGTACCGACAAGGGAGCTGAATCTATTTCATTTTCTGTATAAGTCATTGTTGTTCCCTGATAGTCAACAGTAAGATATCTGTTTTTCTCCATATATTCTTCATCATCGAATATATTTTCACCATCTTCGGGAGTATAATAACCTACATCGCTCTTATAAAGAAATGGATTATATGACTGTACAGTAGTATCTTTTTGTACTTCAGAGGGATCGGTACACTGTCTGAAAACCGATATAACAACGGTTAGAAGACATACAGCTACAATTACCGATACTATGGCTTTGGTCGGTATTTTCTTTTTTTCTTTGTCCATAGTTAAGCCATTTCCCAGAATCTTTTTACGTTTGCGTGGCCCATTTTAATTCCGATGAGTCTATCCTCATGACCTTCAAATTCTATTGAAATATAGCCGTCGTAGCCGTTTTTCTTTAAGATTGAAAGACTCTGAAATGCACCTGCATCGCCGTGGCCGATGATAGCACCTCTCAAATAATTGTTACCGCGTGATCTGAACCAGCCTTCACCGGGGTTTACGTCAAGGCACGATTTGAAATAAAAGTCCTTTGCATGTACCATTTTTGCGTAAGGTGCAACAATGGAAACCGACTTGTACGGTGTTTCATCTGCGCACATGAAGTTACCGATGTCAACGAGTGCGCCGAAATTATCATAATCTACAGCGCTGATAAGCGCGGCAACACGCTGGCAGTCCTGCGAATAATAGCCGTGGTTTTCTGTTGTCGTAACGATGCCGAGCTTTTCAGCGTATTCGGACACTCTGCGGCAACCCTCTGCAAGTCTTGGAATTGCATTTTCGTAAAACTTGTATTCACGCTTGTCACCGTGGCCGTATGCAACGTCGTGGCGGAAGCATTTAGCACCGTAAGCGTGTGCAAGATCAACTATTCTGCATACACGTTCAATCTCTGCATCAAGATCACCGCCTGAACCGAAAAGAAAATCAGCGCCTGTGCAGAAGGATGCCACCTCAATGCCTTTTTCTTCACAGTATTTATTTACCTTTTTTGCAAGCTCAAGGTCGGAGCAGTTTTCGTGCATACCGTCAACGATCTCAATTCCGTCAAAGCCGTTTTCCACTGCAAAATCAATGGCACCGAAAATGCCGAAATCCGCACTTTTTATGTAAGGACCGAAGCTGTATGTGCTGACACATGTTTTCATATTGTGATACCTCGTTTATATATTTGTTTTTTCAAAGTATACCATAAAAATATTAAGATATATATTTCTTTTTAATAATAATTGAATAAAAGTATCTCCTCGGGTGAAAACCCGAGGAGATGGAAGAATTATTTGAATGTTACGTTATATGCAGCATCCTTCAATATTGCAACTTTGTTTGAATCCAATCCGAATGTATGGTCGATTCCGATTCTCGGATCGGCTCTGAAGATAGATGCGAATATTGTATATGCCGCAAGTGTTGAGCCAAGCTCAGAGGGGTGATAAAGGTCAGCAGCGAGCCACAGGTTGATGTTGAGACCGTGTGCATTGTAAACCGAGGTAAATGCTTTACCTACGTTTGCCATTATAGCACCTACATCATATCCGATAGCATCGTATGAGTTACGGAGCGCCATTTCCATATTGCCGACACTGCCGTAAGACTGTGTTGTGCCGTGGCTGGGATGGAAGCCCCATGTCTGATACAGTACGACCTCACCGCCCTTTTGTCTTACCATATTTGTAAGATGCTTTGCAGCACTGTGGAACGTTGACGGAGCAGTAAGCGGTGTTGTACTCTGTTCCTGAAGAATTACATACTCATATTTGCCGCTGTTGATCGCATTCGCCGCTTCAGATGCGTATGAACCTGAAACATAGTCAATGAGTCTTGCGCCGCCGTGCTCAATCAATGTAACGCTTACATCGTATCCGCCTGCAATAGCGATATTGTAGAATCTGTATATCGACATCTGGTGGTACCAGGTAAAGCTGTTACCGATGAAGAGAATATCGTAATGCTTGTCCTTGGGCAAAACAGGACTGTAATCGTTTGTCTTGTTTTCAAGTGTGAATTTCTGTGCCTCTGAGTTGTTGAATTTATAGATATCAACAGCCTGACCGTGGTTGAATGTACCGCTGTATATGTCAAGAACGTGCTGCTTTGAAAGTTCTGATGAGAATACTATCTTACCGTCTTTTATGTAGAGATTCCACATCTGAGCAGCTGTTTTGTTGGAATTATAAAGCTGTACTTTTGTAAGGTTTTCGGCTTTAGCACCCTGAATGTCAAGAACCATACCGTGCTTTGCCATGTTTGTTACGATGTACGATCCGTTTGACTGGCGTTCAAACTTCCACATTTCACCGGGCTGATTCTTTGTATTGTACAGGTAAAGCTCTAAATAACGGTTGCTGATGCGTTTTCCGCCTGCGCTGATAGTGGAATAGAAAACATCACCGAGGTCAGATTTGCCTACCATATCGAGATAGTTTGCCGATGTGTTGAGCGAAAGCTTTGTTATAAGGAATTTCTGAGTTGCTGAATCATCAAATGCACCGAGTGCAATGTTTGTATTGTTTGATACAGAGGGAGATACTGCGCTGAGTACTACACCGTTTGAATTGCAAGGACGCAACATGTAGTGTACGCCGTCGCCTGCATCTACGATATTCCATTTCTGTCCGTCTGATGAGCTTGACTGGTAAACCTTTACGTCCATTCCGGGAACGGCACCGCCGCTGAGGTCGAGCACCTTGCCGTATGCAAGGTTGGAAATGGTGTATGTACCGTCAGAGTTGCGTGTGAAGTGCCATGTCTGTTCGCCTGAACTGTTCTTTTCATAAGCAACAACGCTGTTCGTGCTGCTGTATACAGGCATGATAGACTTACTTGTGTACATAATATCTATCGATGCATAGAAGTCTGTACCGAGGTTAAGAGGCTGTCTGTCTTCAAGCGGAATTTCTGTTATTTCCGTGTCGGGCATTACTGTTACACCTTCCATAACTGCGGAAACGATCAGGCTTAAGTCGCTGTTTGTGTAACTGCCGTCAAAGTTGAAGTCGAGCGCTGCGTATGAAGCGGAGATCTCAGGGGTATTAAGCAGGTATTTTTTTCCTCTGACAACGTCTGCGCCGTTTATCTTTCCGTCGCATGTGAGGTCACCCTTTACAACCAACGGATATTCTTTTGCTGTGCTGATATTTACAAGCGTGAAGCCTGTTGCAACAACGCTGTTTTTGGAGATCGACTTGCCGCTGTTGTCCTTTACATAGCACGGCTCATTAAACGATTCCATGAGGTAGTATGCCTTTGTGCCTGCCTCTATGTTCACGATCATATTATTTTTGATCTGCAGAGGTGATGTGCTTATAGGGGCGAATGAATTAACATTTGTCGCTTCAACTGTTTTTTCAGCAAGCTCATTTACGGATGAGCTCAATGCCGCACATACCGAAGCGAGTACAAAAGATAAGAGCAAAAGTGTAGAAACTGTTTTAAATATAAAATTTTTCTTTTTCATTTTTAATTTCTCCGACACAGGTAAGTTTGAAACCTGCAGTCAACTTTCTGGATGTTTTGGGTTTGTTTTATCAAAATTGTCTGAACTGTTCAATTAACTTGACATGTTTTAACAAAAGTTATGTAGGGGCGTTATTTCCGCACGGCTGAATTTTACTTTACTGTGCGGACGGTTGGGGCGCCCCTACTTTTGATCATTTTAAATCAATTGATCCGATTTAATAAAGAGCGCGTGAAACGATCAATCTTCGCTTCTCTTTTTTGCTTCGTCTTCAATTATTTTCTGTGCAATATTTGCAGGTGTTTCCTCATAGCGGAGGAATGAAAGCGTGTAGCTTCCACGTCCCTGTGACATAGCACGGAGTGCTGTTGTATAATCTGAAAGCTCACCCATAGGAACTTCGGCTTCAACCATCTGATAACCCTTCTTGCCTGTGTGCGTCATACCGAGGACTCGTCCGCGGCGCTTCATGATCGTGCTGAGAACATCACCGACAAGTGCATCGGGAATCGTTACATTCAAAGCACCTACAGGCTCAAGAATGATGGGATTTGCTTTCTTCATACCTTCTTTGTAAGCAAGGTTTGCCGCAAGCTTGAACGACATTTCCGAAGAGTCAACATCGTGATAAGAACCGTCGTAAAGGTCAGCCTTGAGTGATACCATCGGGAATCCTGCAAGTACACCCTTCTGCATTGCTTCTTCAAGTCCCTTTATAACTGCGGGATGGAAGTTCTTCGGTACTGAACCGCCGACACATGACTCTGTAAATTCAAGTCCTTCACCGTCGCCGGGTGCAAATCTGATCTTTACGTGACCGTACTGACCGTGACCGCCTGACTGTTTCTTGTGCTTACCTTCGCAGTCAACGCTCTTCTTTATAGCTTCTCTGTAAGCTATGCGAGGCTCGGAAAGGTCTACATTTACACCGTAACGTGAAGCAAGCTTTGCAATCGTTACATCAACGTGTATGTCACCGATACCCGAAAGCACGAGCTGCTTAGTTTCAGCATCGTTTACGAAGCCGAGTGTAAGGTCTTCTTCAAGAAGTCTTGTAACACCCTGAGATATCTTGTCTTCGTCGCCTTTTACCTTGGGAGCAAGGGCGACTCTGAGATAAGGTTCTTCGTATTTTATCTTTCTGTAGGGATCAGCATTGGGATTTGCGGAGAATGTATCGTTTGTATTTACTCCCGCAAGCTTTGTTGTAACACCGATATCACCTGTGTAAAGTGAGTCTACCTCTTTGAGCTCCTTACCCCTTATTGTGTAGATGTGTGCAAACTTTTCGGACACACCTGTTTCGGGGTTGGTGAGTGTATCGTCACGGTTGAGCACTCCGCTCATTACCTTGAAGTAAGACATTTTACCCACAAACGGGTCTGCGACCGTCTTGAATATAAACGCTGCTGTGGGATTATCGGGAGATATTTCACAGCTTACAACTTCGCCGTTTCTTATGACCTTCTCTTTTTCTCTTGCAAAAGGTGAAGGGAAGTATTCAATGATGTTATCCATCAGATTATCAATACCCCACATCTTTGTTGCCGCACCGCATATAACGGGAGCGATCGTACGTCCGACGAAACCTACGTGAATTGCCTGAATAGCTTCTTCACGGCTTATCGGTTCACCCGCGCAGTATTTATCCATAAGCTCTTCACTTGTTTCTGCGATGGATTCATAAAGCATATTGCGGTATGAGTGAGCAATGGGGGCGTAAGCGGGAGGAATTGCCGACTCTGTGTGCTTACCTTCCTTGTCAAATACAGTTACGCACATATCTATAAGATCGATAAAGCCCGTAACCTTTTCACCGTCGATAAGCGGTATCAGAACAGGACAGACAGAAACGCCGAATGCATCTCTTATTTCCTTGAATGCACGTGCGAAACGACATTCATCATCATCGAATTTATTGATAAAGAACGCTCTGGGAACTTTGTTTTCGACTACCTTTTCCCATGCAAGCTCTGTACCTACTTCAACGCCTGCTTTACCGTCAACAACGATTATCGCACTTCCCGCAACACGGAGTCCCTGCGAAACTTCGCCGCAGAAATCAAGATATCCGGGAGTGTCTATTATGTTGATCTTCTTGCCCTTCCATTCAACGGGAGCAACAGACAGGGAAATTGAAAAGCCTCTTTTCTTTTCTTCGGCATCATAATCGAGCACGGTATTTCCTTCGCTGACCTTTCCCAAGCGGTTCGTTGCTTTGGTGAAATAAAGCATAGCCTCAGCAACGGATGTTTTGCCATGTGATGAGTGACCTATCAAACATACATTACGAATATTGTTGTTCATAGATATATTCCTGCCTTTCTAAGCAATAATTGTTAGCGTATAATGCATATATACATTATACTGTATTATTGTTAGTTATGCAATACCTTTCGGTTTATTTGAAATCTCAAACACATAGAAATTTTTTCTTAAAAATTGTGCAAAATGCACAAAACGGCTATGCATAATTTTACGGTGCATAACTGTTTTGTATAATTTCAGCTTTTATCAAAACTCAATCTACAGGTCTGTAAGCAAACCTGAATTCAGCGCCCGAACTTGACAACGGCTCTGCAGACGGCTGTGTTGACTGAAGTCTTTTATCAGAGCCTGCATCGTATCTGTAAAAATTATTGCGTGAAGCGGGACCGGCACAGATGAATACGTGTTTGGGATAATCCTTGAGATATTCGGGCACGGGGATCTTTTGGCTGTTTCCGACAAAGATTATGTCGCCTGCCTTGACTTCTGCTTCATCTGTGATCTTTTCAAATTTAAGATTTTTCAAAAGATTTTCGATGGGGTTTGTTGTGTAAAGTGTAAAGCCCTTTGTAGAAGGCTGTCTGTTTTTGCAAAAGCCTGCATCGTAAAGTGTCCAGCCCACAAATCTGTCGCATGATACGAGCTTTTCTGTTTTGTCAAGTGCGGGGTTAACGCTTGCATCACCATACTTGTATTTATCGTCACGCATGCTGTCAGCGTTTATTTTTGCATGGTAAAGTATTTTTGCTGCCGAAAACGTGGGGCAGGGATTGTATGCAAGATTTCCTTCCGAGTCAAATACGACATAGCCGAGCTGTGCCATATCATCAGCGGCGGATTTTGCTTCATCAAGTGCCGTATATTCACCGCCTTGTTGGGTTTCTTCGTTGTTGTAGGGCGATCTTATAAAATACGTAAGTTCCATTTTTTCCTCCGTTTGTACATCTGTTTCTTGCGTGCCTGCTTCGGCGGCGGATACATCAGATGACGTGCCCGAGTCTGTAGATGTATCTGCGCAAGCGCACAGTAAAAGCGACGACGCAATGAGCATTATCAATAATTTCTTTTTCAAATCACTGTACTCCTTGAATGTTATTGCGACAACATTATATATGTTCAAACAGTTTTTGTCAAGTAATATTTGTTAACACAAATTGCTTTTGTACATATGCTCTTTTTGGGGTGAGTGCTATAAAAAAGATATATATTGTCATTGGCTGTGTTACATTTGCGCTTGGTACTTTTGGCTGTGTTATACCGTTTTTGCCGACGTTTCCGTTTTTTCTTGTAACGTGTGTGTGCTTTGCCAAAGGCTCGGACAGCCTTTATGACAGATTTATTTCATCAAAGCTGTATAAAAACAATTTCAAGAGTCTTGCTGACGGCAACGGAATGAGAAAGAAAACAAAGATACGCATTATATTGACAGTAGGTGCATGCTGTGCTTTTGGATCTTTTATTTCCGACAGCATTACTGTCAGAATAATTCTTGCACTTGTTTTTTTGCTTCATCTTTTGTACTTTATCTTCGGGATAAAAAATGCAGGGGATTAAATCATATCTTAGGGAATGTCAGAATTACTTTGAACAGATCGCCGTCTGTTGTGATACCTATCGTTCCTCCCTGAAGCTCCGTCAGGCTTTGCGCGATAGAAAGCCCAAGTCCGTTTCCGTCGGTGTTACGTGAGCTGTCGCCTCTTGAAAACCTTTCAAACAGCTCGTCTGTTGAAATATTAAGCTCGTCGCGGGATGTATTTTTAAATGTTATTTTTGCATTTTTGCCTGTGTCTTCCAAAGAAATATATACTCTTGTGCCGCTTAAAGAATATTTGCAGATGTTGTTCATCAGATTGTCAAATATACGCCAGAGTCTTCTGCCGTCCGCCATTATCATCATGGGATGCTCGGGGACTGACAATACGGCGTTAAGCATATTTTTTTCAAGCCTGTCACGGTACTCTGCGACTGCTTGGTTTACGAATACGTCTATCTGCATCGGCTCAAGCTTTACATCAAGATTTCCCGTTGATGCCTTTGAGGCTTCTATAAGGTCATCTATAAGACGTTTGAGCTTTTCCGACTGCCTTAACAAAACAGAGGAATATTCCGTTATTTTTACATTTTCTGTCTGTTCTTTTGAAATCAGATCTGAATAATTTATTATAGATGTAAGCGGTGTTTTGATATCGTGCGATACGTTTGTGATAAGCTCTGTTTTTATTCTCTCGCTTTTCAGTTTTTCGTTTACGGCTGTTTTCATACCGCCTGCTATGCTGTTAAGAGTGTTTCCGTGAGATTTGAAATCAAGTATCAGTGAGGATGTATCGATCTTGTGTGTGAGATCTCCGTCTGCGAGTGACTTTGCGCCCTTTAAAAGTCGGTTCCACATAAGCACGCACAGAAGAATGACTGCAAGCTCAAAAAGCTTGAATAATACCCAAATCAGAATCATAACATCATGTTCAAATAAAAGTGCCGAAAATATGAAGTCAGCGATGAAAAAGATTGCCGTAACAGCACAGACCTTTGCAAGAATGTGAAGATCTGAAAAAATGACACGTAAAAAATGGAATATTTTTTTAGCGATTCTGTATAAGCCGTGAAGCACCATGTAAATAACGGTGTTTTTGAAAAGCGTGTTTGTTTTTATTCTTGCCGCAACGCTCATTGAAAGTCCGAGCGCTGACGATATTCCCGCCGTGACGTAGATTGCGATAATGACGATGTCCTGCGGTTCTGAAAGCGCACCTGCTTCAATCAAAATAATGAATCCAAGAATAAATATCCCCGCAACCAATGCCAAAAACAAATCAAGCGGTATTTTTACACCGAAGCTCGGACGTATCTCGTCAGTGTCCTTTTGTCTGCCTGATGCATACATAAGAAAAACAAAGCCGACGACGGCGCATATTACACATAACAGGGTAAGAGGGAATACCGTGTATCTTATGCTGTAAAGCGTTCTTATCAGATTTTCAGTGAATAAATATTTGTCCTGTACGTTAAGCGGAGAAGAAAGTGTAACAGATGCGGAAATGAATGTTTCCCCGTCTTTTATCTCGCTTGGAAATTTACCCACCGAATACAAAATCATTCCTTGATTGTAATTGTGATTTTCGGGTGAGTACTGCTCCTTTAAGATGAAATTGTTTTTGTAAATTGTCGAATTTTCCGATATTTCTCCGTACGATGCCAGTGTTTCAGAGGTCTGAAAGTCCTTTATTTCAAAATATGAAATGTTTTCCGATGGAATGAATGACGAAATATCCCCATCGGTTTCGTAATATCTATAGACTATATTTTTTATATCCATAAAGGTCATATCTTTAAAGATGTCTTCTTTGTATTTGTTTTCCGACGTTGTATATACTTCCGTTGTTATCGAGCAGTAAATGACGATGACACCGACACAGCTCATAAGAATAAAAAGCACTGTCAGAATAAAAGCCGTGACCTTCAGCCACGGACGTGCTGTAAGCTGTTTCATTCCTTTTTCTCCTTTTCAAATTTATAGCCCTGTCCCCATACTACCTTGATGTATCTTGGCTCGGCGGGGTTTATTTCTGTTTTTTCACGTAAATGACGTATGTGCACCGCAACTGTGTTATCACATCCCAAGGGATTTTCGCCCCATATTTTCGTGTATATTTCTTTCGGGGAAAATACTTTGCCTTTGTTTTGCAAAAGCAGTTTTAAAATGTCATATTCTCTCGGGGTGAGATTGATTTTTTCTCCGTCAACGGTGACCTCCTTTTGCTCGTCATCAAGCTCCAGTCCGCCAGAGGACAGTATGTTTTGGTTTAATGTGTTTCCTCCCAGTCGCATATATCGGCGTAATTGTGAATTTACCCTTGCGATCACTTCAACGGGATTAAACGGCTTCGTTATATAATCATCTGCACCGAGATTGAGTCCGAGTATCTTGTCACAGTCCTCACTTTTTGCAGTAAGCAGTATTATCGGTACATTACTTGTTTTTCTTATTTCAGCCATAGCAGAAATTCCGTCAAGGATCGGCATCATTATATCAAGTAATATCAAATGGATATTTTCATTTTTTATAATTTCAACGGCGTCTTGTCCGTTATAAGCTTCAATAATTTTGTATTCGGGATTGGTAAGATATATTTTCAGTGCATTTACGATGTCACGTTCATCGTCGCATATCAGTATGTTGTACATTTTAACATTCCTTTCAGTTTATGGCTTTATTATAGCATACAGCTTATTAAAAACAAATAGGGCAAAGTATTAAGATTTTTTTAATATCACACAAAATACGCATTGACAAAAAAATATCCGTGTGATAGAATAAAAAAACATCCCGTTAAATTGAATACCCTGAATTGAAAGGGAACACAATTTTACAGGGTGATATTAATGAAAAGTATATTAAAAAGGTTTGCGGTGGGCTTGGCTGTCGGTACATTATTTGCTGCTGTCGGCGGCTATATGCTTTATACTGCGGTAAATTTGTGATGAGGCTTGATAAATTTTTCACCCATACGGGAACAATGTCAAGAAAAGAATGTGCGCAGGCATCAAAGAGAGGGCGCATTTCTGTCAACGGCAAGGTCGTAACTGACTCTGCCGTACATATAAACGAAAATACAGATACGGTAACACTTGACGGTGTGCCAGTTGTTTATATGAAATACATTTATATAATGCTCAATAAACCGCAGGGATATGTCAGCTCCGCAGATGAACCCGGGGAGCATACCGTGCTTGAATTGCTTCCGGAAAATATCGCAAAGTGCGGTGTCTTTCCGTCGGGCAGACTTGACAAGGACACAACTGGGTTGATGATAATAACAAATGACGGTCCTTCATCGCACAAAGCACTTGCCCCTAAAAGCCATGTCAGCAAAAAGTACAGATATGAGTGCGCAGATGCACTTACAAATGCTGATGTTGAAAAAATGAAAAACGGTATAACTCTTGCAGACGGATATACAACACTGCCGTGTGAGATGGAAGCGCTCGGTGAAAAATACGGCGAAATAACCTTACACGAGGGTAAATACCATCAAATAAAAAGAATGTTCGGGACGGTTGGAAATAAAATAACCGCACTCAAACGGCTGTCATTCGGAGATATACTGCTTGATGAAACGCTTGAAGAGGGCGCATGGCGGTATCTTACGGATGATGAAGTAAAAATTTTTACGGGAAATAAATGACAAGGAGATATATATGGATATTTTAAAGACGATAGCATCAGAGTTCAACCTCAAGGAATCACAGGTCGTAAACACGGTTGAGCTGATAGACGCAGGCAACACAATTCCGTTTATTGCACGTTACAGAAAAGAAGTGACAGGTGCACTTGACGATACGGTTTTGAGAAATCTTTTTGACAGATTGAATTACCTTCGTAACCTTGAAAAAAGAAAAGAAGAAGTCCGTTCATCTATTGAAGAGCAGGGCAAGCTTACAGATGAAATTATAGAAGCACTTGATAAAGCGCAGATACTTACCGAGGTTGAGGACATATACCGTCCGTACAAGCCCAAGCGTAAAACAAGGGCATCTGTTGCAAGAGAAAAGGGACTCGAACCCTTGGCACAGCTTATATTCGAACAGAAGGAAAAATATGACGAACCCATTATAAAGCTTGCAGAAGCTTTTATAAATGAAGAAAAAGAAGTAAATACTGCTGAGGATGCTTTGGCAGGTGCGCTTGATATTATTGCAGAGGATGTTTCGGATGATGCAAACCTCCGTAAGGAAATAAGAAAGCTTACATATGACACAGGTCTTATCGTTACAGCGAAGGCTAAGGATGAGGAAAGCGTTTACGAAATGTATTACGAATACTCGGAACGTGTAAACAAGATACCCTCACACCGTGTCCTTGCGATAAACAGAGGCGAAAAAGACGAATTTTTGAAAGTCAGCATCGATATAGCAAAGGAAACAGTCATAAATCTCATTCTTTCAAAGGTAATCACAAATAAAAACAGCGAGGCTAACGAATATGTAACAGCCGCCGTAACTGACGGATATGAACGGCTTATCGCACCGTCGATAGAAAGGGAAATAAGAACAGACCTTTTTGACGTTGCAAGCGAAGGCGCAATAAAGCTGTTTTCCGAAAATCTCAAAAATCTGCTTATGTCCCCGCCTCTTAAAGGCAAAACAACGCTCGGACTTGACCCCGGATACCGCACAGGCTGTAAGCTTGCCGTTGTCGATAAAACGGGAAAGGTGCTTGATACTGCGGTAATTTATCCTACAATGAAGCAGGAATACCGTATAGAGGAAGCGAAAACTGTCGTAAAGAAGCTTATCAAGCGTTACGGTGTCGATGTTGTTGCCATAGGCAACGGAACTGCATCAAAGGAATCCGAAATATTCATTTCGGGAGTTCTTAAGGAAATGGACTGCGGATGTAAATACATAATGGTAAGTGAAGCGGGCGCATCCGTGTATTCCGCATCGAAGCTTGCCGCAGAAGAATTCCCCGATTTCGATGTTACACAAAGAAGTGCCGTGTCTATAGCAAGACGTCTGCAGGATCCTTTGGCTGAGCTTGTAAAGATAGACCCGAAATCCATTGGTGTCGGACAGTACCAGCATGATATGAAGCCCGCAAGACTTGATGAAGCGTTGAACGGCGTTGTTGAGGACTGCGTAAACTCAGTCGGTATCGACCTTAATACGGCATCGCATTCACTTCTTTCGTATATCGCAGGTATAAATTCCGCATCTGCGAAGAATATTGTCAAATACCGTGAGGAAAACGGTGAATTTGAAAGCCGTGCGGAGCTTTTGAAAGTGCCCCGTATCGGCGCAAAGGCATATGAGCAGTGCGCAGGCTTTTTGCGTGTGTCGGGCGGAGACGAAATACTTGATAACACAGGCGTTCACCCCGAATCATATAAGGCGGCAAAACAGCTGCTTAAAAAGTTCGGTTATACGGATGATGATGTAAAAGACGGAAATCTCGTTCTTCTCGGTGAAAAGATAAAGAAAGAAAATAAAACAAAGCTTTGTGAAGAGTTGGGAATAGGCGCGCCGACGCTTGACGATATCGTAAAAGAGCTTCAGAAGCCCGGACGTGACGTGCGTGATGATTTTCCTGCACCCATTCTTCGTGAGGATATTCTCGATATGGCAGACCTCAAACCGGGAATGGAGCTTACGGGAGTTGTGCGTAATGTTATCGACTTCGGTGCATTCGTTGATATCGGCGTACATCAGGATGGACTTGTCCATATATCCCAGCTTTCAAACAAGTTTATAAAGCATCCGTCGGAGGCTGTTTCTGTAGGTGATCAGGTAACCGTATGGGTGCTTGAAGTCAATGTCGCAAAGAAGAGGATCTCTTTGACAATGAAGAAACCCAAAAACGCTTGATTTTAATATATTAAAAAAATACAACATTTGCAGAGGTTTTTAAAAAATATATCTGAAAAGTATTGTGAATTATGCACAAATAAAAGTTTTATTTTTTGGAAAACTAACGTCTTTAAAAGTTCATATTTCTTTGGTATAATTGTATGCAATAAATTAAAAAGAAGAAATGCACCCATGTCAAACGGTGCTGAAATCTGAATATTAAAGGAGATTTTTATAATGGCAAGCTTATCCCTTAAGCACATTTACAAAAGATATCCCGGCGGTGTTGAAGCCGTTTCCGACTTCTGCCTCGAAGTTAAGGATAAAGAATTTATTATCTTCGTTGGTCCTTCCGGTTGCGGTAAGTCAACGACACTCCGTATGATCGCAGGTCTTGAAGAGATCACAGACGGTGAACTTTTCATCGGCGACAAGCTTGTAAACGACGTTGCTCCTAAGGACAGAGATATTGCGATGGTGTTCCAGAACTACGCTCTGTATCCTCATATGACAGTATTTGAAAATATGGCATTCGGTCTTAAGCTCCGCAAGACTCCCAAGGCTGAGATCAAGCGCAGAGTTGAAGAAGCTGCACGTATCCTCGATATCGAACACTTGCTTGACAGACGTCCGAAGGCTTTGTCCGGCGGTCAGAAGCAGCGTGTTGCGCTCGGTCGTGCTATTGTCCGTAATCCTAAGGTCTTCCTTCTCGACGAACCGCTTTCAAACCTCGACGCTAAGCTCCGTGCTGCCATGCGTTCAGAGCTTACAAAGCTCCACAAGAAACTCGAAACAACATTCGTATACGTTACGCATGACCAGGTAGAAGCTATGACAATGGCTACACGTATCGTTGTTATGAAGGACGGTAAGATCCAGCAGGTTGATACACCTCAAAACCTCTATGATAAGCCTAACAGAGTATTCGTTGCAGGATTTATCGGTACACCTCAGATGAACTTCATCGAAGCAAGCCTCAAGAAGGAAGGTAACGATGTTTACGTTGAATTCCAGGGCAACAAGATGAAGCTTCCCGCTGAAAAGGCAAACGCTCCCGAACTCAAGGAATATATCGGCAAGGAAGTTATTGCAGGTATCAGACCTGAATGTATCCATGATGAGCCTATGTACCTTTCACAGTACGCTGACTCCGCAATCGATACATATGTAGAAGTTACAGAGCTTATGGGTGCTGAGATCTACCTCTACCTCAAGACAGGCGAACAGAGCCTTATTGCACGTGTATCCTCACGTTCACAGGCGAGAGCAGGCGACAATATCAAGGTTGCTTTCGATGTTTCCAGAATGCACATCTTTGATAAGGACACAGAAGCTTGCATCATCCACTGATAACGGCGGAAAATAATTGACATATTAAAGCAGCCGGCATATTTTGTTCGGCTGCTTTGTTTGATAACGAATTCATTACTACATGAAAGGATTTTAAGTTATGAAGAAAAAGATTATTTCGGGCGCATTATTGCTTGCAATGCTCGTGTCGTCCCTTCTGGTTTCTTGTACAGGCGGTGAAAATACAGAAACAAAATCACCTGCATCGGACAGCTCGGTTATCACGGGCACACAGGAAACCGATGAAAACGGTGATGATGTAACGAATGGCGAAACAGATGCTGTAACTGAAGAGCCTGAGCCTGAATTGCCTTATCCCACAGAAAACGATAATTTCGCAGGTACACCTGCTTACACGGTTGACGGAGATAAAATAATCGTTGACGGCGTTGCATACCCCAATAAAAACAATTTCAATTGCGGTCCGCTTGTTGCTGTTGACGATGTTGACCGTGAGCTTAAAACAGCTGAAACATCGAAGAGTTACATATCAGAAGGCAAATATGTCGGTCTTTTCTACTTCCTCTGGATGGGTGAGCATGGCGACAGCGGCATATTTGATATGCATAAGATACTTGAAGAAGGCGGAGCTGCTGCAAGACGTTCCACATACAAAGGCTGGGGACCGCAGGGTGCAATGCATTTCTTTGCAGAACCCCTTTACGGTTACTATTACAGCTCAGATAAATGGGTTATGCGTAAGCACGCTGAAGAGCTTGCAAACGCAAATGTTGACTTCCTTTATATAGACGTAACAAACGGTTATCCCTACGTTGAAAACGCAAAGGCGCTTATGGAAGTCCTTCACGAAATGAACAGCCAGGGCTGGGATGCCCCCCAGGTCGTGTTCTATACACATTCAGATTCCCCCGGCGTTGTAGCATCACTCTACGGTTGGATATATGCAAGAAACTTCTGCAGAGATACATGGTTTATGGTTGACGGCAAGCCCCTTATCATCGCTTACGAAAACCAGATCACACAGCCGCATATAAAGAAATTCTTCTCTTACCGTGTTCCGCAGTGGCCCAATGAGGGTGCTGTTCCTTCGGGCGGTTGGCCCTGGATGGACTTCACACGTCCTCAGCGTGTATTCCAGTACAACGGTGTTGATGAAGCGATAAGCGTTTCAATTGCACAGCACTCAGGTACTGTATGCTTCTCTGACTCTGCAATCTACGGAAGCAACAAAAACTGGGGCAGAAGCTATCACAACGGAAGAAATGACAAAACAGAAGGCGCATACCTTTACGGTTACAACTTCCAGGAACAGTGGGACCGTGCGCTTGAGGTGGATGTTCCTTACGTTCTCGTTACAAGCTGGAACGAATGGGTTGCACAGCGTCAGCCCGGCGGTACAAATAACAGAGTTGTATTTATAGACACATGTGATATCGAATTCAGCCGTGACGCTGAAATGATGCGCGGCGGTTATTTCGATAACTACTATATGCAGCTTATCGATAATATCAGAGCATACAAGGGAACAGCTCCCACACTTGTTCAGGATACAAGAAAGATAATTGATATAAACGGTTCGTTTGATCAGTGGAATGATATCCTCGTAACATACAGCGACTTCAAGGGCGATACAGCCGACAGAAATAACATGTCATTCGGTAAAAAGACACTTACAGATACATCGGGCAGAAATGATATTGTTGCATCTAAAGTTGTTTACGATACAAAGTATGCATATTTCTATGTTGAAACAGCAGCTGATATAACAGCAGCAGATACAGACTCAACATGGATGCAGTTGTTTATCAATTCCGATAATGCTACAACAGGCTGGTACGGTTATGACTACATAATCAACCACAAGGCTTCATCTGATGCAAAGACAACGCTTGCAAAGTCCACATCAGACGATGCATTTGCATTTGAAGCGGCAGAAGAGCTCGATTATAAGATCGAAGGAAACAAGATGATGATCCGTGTACCTCTCAGATCCATGGGAATCAAGGATTACACAAAGATCAAGTTCTCCTTCAAGTGGACAGACAGTGACGATATGATCGACACGATGGAAGAAATGTACACTTCGGGCGATTCCGCACCTCACGGAAGACTTAACTTTATATTCCAGAACTACAAATAATCAGATATGCGGACGCTTAAAATTGAGCGTCCGCATTATTTTCAAAAAAAATAAACTTTTTTTCAAAAAGGTATTGACAAATCGATTAAAATGTGTATAATATACAATGTTGTGTGAAACACACGACAACATTTGAATATGCGAGAGTGGCGGAACTGGCAGACGCGCACGTTTGAGGGGCGTGTGGATTTCACCGTACGGGTTCAAGTCCCGTTTCTCGCACCAATAAAAACGGAACATTTGTCTACGGACGAATGTTCTGTTTTTGTTTATCCAAGCTGCAGGCTTGGCATATCATCATGACGCAGTCGTGGATATCATCAGCCACTTTGGGGTTGTATATCATCACGTGCCAGCGTGCATCTTCTTGCGGCTTGATGATATACAACACTCCGTGTTGGTGATATGCAATTTCTTCGGAATTTATGATATACACGCCTTCGGTGTGATTGGGATGTGAGGATGCGAAAAGCTCTGGAATTACTTTGCAAAATATGATATAATATTCACGAAGGGAGTGATTGTATGGCTAAAAATTATTTATTGATCTATTCGGAGCAACTCGCAACCGATATAGAATTACTTTGTCAAAATATCAAAGCTCATTCCAACACTCTTTTCCAAATCCGCAAAAGCTCAAGTAGTGTGTATGCAAACATTCGTGAAGCCAATTACGGACAGAGTAAGGCGGATATGCTTTCAAAATTTGAAATAGCTCTTAAAGAATGCAGCGAGACAGAAGGATGGTTGCAGTTATTATTCAACACAAACGGTATTGATGAAGAAACATATAAAAGCCACAGAAATCTTTGCGGTCGCATTAGACGAATGTTGATCGCAAGTTGTAAAACTCTAAAGGTTACCACAAAATGAATGTTAAATTTTTGCTGGATCTGAACAATTAAGCCCTTCACTATCTTTTCGGAAGATGGTCTTGGACACATTATTGTTTCGGGTTTCTTGGATTCTCAAGACGCAAACGGTTTTTGACAAGAACTGAAATTTAAAAATTGTATTGATCAAACCTATTTTCCAAGTTTTCTTAAAGGGTTACCCAATTTCACAGCGCAATTTAAAAAGTAATCATCGTATGTTGTTGACCTTTTCACCCATTTATAGCAGAAGAGGCTGGCTCATTTAAGAAAATATATAGTAAACTTTGTAGGGACGACCATTGGTCGTCCGCCTCGAAATGCGTAAATATACTAAAAGCGGGAGTGCAATGCACTCCCCTACGGAATAAATATTCAAAAAAATACATGGGGCGACTTATTTTAGGAGTTATTTCCTTAAATGAGCAAGCCCCTTTTTCATTTTAAATTTTGTCTTGAAAATTGATCCTGGTTTTATCACGTATCGCGGCTTGAAAAGAAAAGGGAAAAGAGATAAGAAAAAAGTATTGCCGCTGTGATTCCTGCGGCGGCTCCCGTAAGTCCGCCCGTCAAAGCACCGAAAAGCCCCTTTTCGTTTACAGCCTGTTTAACTCCCTCGGCAAGGCAATAACCGAAGCCTGTCAGAGGAATTTTTGCCCCCATAGAGCCGAATGATATAATTTTTTCATACACACCGAGCGCATGAAGCACGACACCGCTTACAACGTAACAGACAAGAATTCGTGCGGGTGTTATACGTGTTTTGTCAATAAGGATCTGTGCGACGATGCAAAAAAGACCGCCTGTTATGAATACACGTAAATAATGAAGTAATATTTCCATTTTTGATTTCCTTTATTTTGACGATGAAAAATGCACAAGATGAGCTACCGCCGGGATCGTTTCACCTTGAAATACTGTCAGCGGGCTCATAAGTGCGCCTGTTGCTATAAACAGCACGTTGTTGAATTTTCCGTTTTTGAAATTTTCAGCTATATATGAGCAAAGCACCGCCGCACCGCATCCGCAACCGCTTCCGCCTGCGTGCACATCCTGTTCTTTTCTGTTGTACATCATAAGCCCGCAGTCGTTGTACACGGGGGAAATGTCATAATTTTTTTCTTTCATAAAGTCTTTTAAAATTTCAGCACCCTCAAATCCGAGGTCGCCTGTTACTATCAGGTCGAAATCTTTCGGCGCACTTCCCGTTGCGGTAAAAAAATTTAAAAGTGTGTCATATGCCGCAGGTGCCATTGCCGCCCCCATATTATTGATGTCATTTATTCCGGCATCGATTATTTTACCGGGTGCGGCATGACAAACGTACATATATGAATCATTTTGCGACAGTATCATGCTTGCGGCGGCTGTCACTGTTCTTTGTGATGTCGGTGTTCTTTGTCCGCCGTATTCAACAGGAAAGCGAAACTGCCTTTCGGCGGTGCAGTTGTGCGAGGCGGCACATGCGGCGGCAGTTTTGAATACACCTCCGCTTACCGTAAGCGATGCAAGTATAATTGCCTCTGCCATTGTCGAACAAGCTCCGTAAAGCCCGAAATAAGGCGCTTTTGCCTCTGCAAGACCGTATGCCGATGCCGTGCACTGATTCATAAGGTCACCTGCAAATACAGCGCCTATGTCATTTTGTGAAAGGTTTGCGTTTGCAAGCGCATTGTTGTATGCGGTCCGCACCATTTCAGCTTCGCTTTTTTCCCATGTTTTCATTCCAAAACGGTTATCATCGCTGTGAAATGAAAAATAATCCCCAAGAGGTCCTTCAAATTCTTCTTTTCCGACTGCATTTCCTACCCCTAAAACACATGGGGGATCTTTTATTTTAATTACACTCACCGTAAATTCTCCTTGAAAAATTACGGTGTTATTTTGCCCCGCTGTTTTCCTTATTATGCAGATATTTGTTTTTTGTTGCTATTCCTCCTCTTATATGTCTTTCGGCTTTATTTACGGAAAGCACTTCGCATACTTGTCCGTGAAGTGACGGATTTATGTACTTTAAACGCTCAGTCACGTCTTTATGTACAGTTGATTTTGAAACACCGAATTTTGAGGCGCACGTGCGCACCGTTTGTCCCGTTTCAGCAATATATTTTCCCAAGATCACACATCGCTCTTTTATATCGTATTCCATAGCATTACAACCTTTCAGTTTGTTTTGTAAAGTCTATGCATTACTGTTTTTTTATATTCCGTTAATGTTTTCAAATTTAACTTGAAATCATTTTTGATATATGATAATATTTCATAGAAGGGAGGTGCTGTTTTGTATCCGTATATTAATATATTCGGCTTGAAATTTGCTGTGTATGATATATTTGCATTTGTCGGATTTGTTGTTCAGTACCTCGTTTTTATGCATATTGTCAAAAAAAGAGGCGGACTTGCTTTGTGCGCACGTGAGGTGCAGTTGATATCACTGTTTGGCGGTGCTGTCGGAATGAAGCTTTTGTATGCTTTAACACGGCACGATCTTTGGGGCACAGCAACCCCCGATGTTATTTTCGGAGGCGGTGTTTTTTGCGGCGGACTGTTCGGTGCAGTTTTGTCAGGGCTTGCCGTACTAAAGATCAAAGGTGTTGAAAAATCCCCCTACACCGATGCTGCCGCTGTTTCCTTGCCTCTTTTCCATGCTTTCGGCAGGGTTGGGTGTTTCTTTTCGGGATGCTGTTACGGTGTAATATCAAATTTCGGTTTTATAATGCCTGACGGAACGAGACGTTTTGCCATACAGCTTTTGAGTGCATTTTTACTGCTCATACTGTCTTGTGTGCTTTTTGCTTTGTTTAAAAGAAGCTTTTTTAAAGGACGGCTTCTGTATATATATCTTGCCGTATATGCAGCAGGAAGATTTTTTATTGAGTTTTTGCGCGGAGACGAGATAAGAGGAAAGGTATGGATATTTTCAACCTCTCAGTTTATAAGTATTTTGCTTCTTATTTTTCTCATGGTAATTGGTTTGAAAAAGACAAAAGAAAATAAATGGTAAATTGTTTTGTATTTTGTTGACATGAAATACAGTTTTATGGTATAAATAACACATAGCATATCTTAAGGAGAAAAAATATGAAAAAGAAGATAATAACAGCGTTGCTTACAGCATCGCTTTTACTGTCAGTGTTTGCTTCTTGTACAGGCGGTGAATCAAATTCGACAGATAACGCAAATTCATCATCCAATACATCTGTAGTAGAAGGGGTTGGAGATTACGATCCCGCACTGGATGATTCAAGTGTAAAGCTCTATGAATCAGGGGATAAAACTGCGCTTACAGAGAATTATGCATCTACAAGCTCATGGGTGGTCACTGACGGACTTGGCAGAACAGCCGCCACGAACAGCGAGACGGGAGATCTTAAGGAAGATAAATTTGTTGCTGTGTTCTACTCTCCGTGGCACGGTACGTTCTCTACGCAGCATGTTGCGTATAACAACCAGCAGATACTTGATAAATACCCCGACATCGGCAAAAATGATTTTTCGGACAGCCGTTGGGGCGATGACGGATATCATTTCTGGAATGAACCGATCTACGGCTATTATACAGGAAAAGATGAATGGGTAATAAGACGTCAGGCGGAAATGCTTGCCGCTGCAGGTGTTGATGCTATTGTTTGCGATAACACAAACGGCTCGTACACATGGGCTGATACGATGAATGAGATCGCAAAGGTGTTCAACCAGGCAAGAGCTGACGGCGTTGATGCTCCTCAGATAATATTCCATTTGCCGTTTTTTGATGATGCTTCGACAGTTGCACAGCTTAAGGATCTTTACAAAAGACTTTACAGCCGTGAGAATTATGCGGATAACTGGTTTATGTGGGAAGGCAAGCCCCTTATAATTGCATCTCCCGACGGATTGAGCAGAAATAATCCTGAAGAAAAAGAAATACGTGAATATTTCACATTCAGATACGGACAGCCCGATTATCTTGAAAAACAGACGAGAAACGAACAGTGGGGATGGCTTTCAATGTATCCCCAGGCAACCTACAAAAAGAGCACAAAGGACAGAAAAGGACCTGTTGAGCAGATGGCTGTAGGTGTTGCACAGAACCATGACTATGTAGCGAAGAAGCTCACAGCGATGAACGGTGAAAATGTAACAGGAAGAACATATACATCAAAGGGATATGACACACGTGAAAATGCTGTGCTTTACGGCGCAAACTTTGCTGAGCAATTTGAATATGCAATTGAAAAAGATCCGCAGTTTATTCTTGTGAGCTGTTACAACGAATGGGTAGCAATAAGACAAGATATCTGGTCTGATGTTACAAATGCTTTTGCAGACCAGTATAATGATGAATTCAGCCGTGATATTGAGCCTACAAAGGGTGCTTTGAAAGACCATTATTATTATCAGATGGTTGACTATATCCGTAAATTCAAGGGCTCTGACAAGGTTGAAGATGCTTCAAAGCCTGTGAAGATAGATATTGGCGGCGGCTTCGGTCAGTGGGCAGAGGTAGGCCCTCGTTACATAAGCTATGCAGGTAATACGGCAAACAGAAACTCAAGAGGTTATAAGGATCCCGAAACACTGTCCCCGATAGTATACAAGGATCAGTCCGGAAGAAATGACCTTTATGATTTCAAGGTTGCACGTGATAACGAAAATATCTACTTTATGGCTCGCTGTGTCGGTGACATTACACCTTATACAGATGAAAAATGGATGCATCTTTATATTGACGTGAATACAGACGATGCTAATTGGGAAACATTTGACTATATTCTTAACAAACAGACACCGAAATCCGAAACGGTGGCAGTACTTGAAAAGTTCACAGGAAACGGATTTGACACAGAGGTTGTCGGTGATGTTGAGTATAAGGTGAACGGAAATGTAATGATGGTAAAGATACCTAAAGCACTTTTAGGTATAACATCAAATGAGTTTACCGTAAACTTCAAATGGACAGATAATGTTCAGAATGAAGGCGATATTATGGACTTCTATGTAAGCGGTGATGTTGCACCCACGGGAAGATTTAAATATCAGTATAACGCAAAATAATAATGTAGGGGCGACCGCAATGGTCGCCCGCTATGTATTTAAGGGGAAATTATGATAACTGTTTTATCACGTGAGCAAATGCGGAAAAGCGATGAATATACGGTGGAAAATTTAACGCCTGAAAGACAGCTTATAAAAAATGCCGCTGAGGCGTTGTTTCGCTCGGCACGGTATACACCGCCTGTGTGCATTGTCTGCGGAGGCGGCAACAACGGTGCTGACGGCTTTGCGCTTGCGCTTTTATTGAAAAAAGCAAATATCAGAACTGATATCTGCATCGTTACAGAAAAGCTTTCAAATGAGGGCGGATACTTTTTATCTGAATGTAAAAATGAAAATATTCCCGTTTTGTCTTTTAAAAATATTGACATGACACAGTACAAAACGGTTGTAGACTGCATACTCGGCACAGGCTTCCGAGGCGAAGTGAGAAATGAAGCATCACGGGCAATAGAGCTTATAAATTCATCTGGTGCGTATGTTATATCAGCTGACATAAACAGCGGACTTGACAGTAACAGCGGACAGGGGAATTTATGCGTCAATTCCGATATTACCGTTGCCCTGGGTGAATACAAATACGGCCACTTTCTTGCCCGTGCAAAGGATGTTATGAAATCAAAGGTAAGGTGCGACGTCGGTATAAAAGTGGTTGAAAACGACACATTTCTCATTGAAAAAGAGGATGTACGTAAGATTTTCAAAAAAAGAAATAACTACAGCCACAAAGGGATATACGGATACGTAACGGTTATCGGCGGAAGTGTTGAGTACAGCGGTGCGGCAAAGCTTGCAAATATTTCAATGTGCGCACTGCGCACAGGCTGCGGTGTGTGCAGGCTTGCAGTTCCCGAAAGTATAGCGCATGCCGTTATGCCTTATTTGCTGGAAAGCACACTTTGTCCGATGAAATGCGATGGGGAAAATATTATTTTCGATGAAGCTTCCGTCAAAAATGCAATTTCTTCTGTCCGCTGTGTATCATTCGGTATGGGAATGAAAACGGGAAAAGAACAAGAAAAAATACTTTCATATATACTTGAAAATTATGAAGGCAGATTGATAATAGATGCCGACGGCATAAATACGCTTGCGAAAATGGGAAGCGATGTACTGAAAAAAACAAAAGCATCTGTAATTCTTACACCTCATGTGAAAGAATTTTCACGTCTGTGCGGTGAAAGCTGTGAGGATATACTGAACGATCCTGTAAAATACGCAAAATCCTATGCCGTAAAATACGGTGTTATACTTCTTTTGAAGGGAACATCAACTGTTATAACCGACGGGGTGACTGTATATATTTCCGATACAGGTACATCGGGCATGGCAACTGCGGGAAGCGGAGATGTGCTTTCCGGAATACTGACAGGTATTATGGGATTTGCAAATGATGACGAACTGCTTAAAGCTATAGCATCAGGGGCGTATATAAACGGAGCGTGCGGGGAATTGGCTGAAGAAAAAAATACCTCCTACGGCATGACAGCATCGGATACTGCAAGTTTTATTCCCTTTATTCTCAAATCATTTGATGTATAATTATGAAATGTTTACGCTTTGAAAGGTGCTTTGTTAATATTTGCATTATATAATAGTAAGGCATACTTTAAATCATTATCAAATTTACAGAGGTAGATAAATGAGTCTGTTTAAAAAAGTTTATAAGTCCTTTCTTTTAAGTGCTGTTATTATTGCATCGGCTTTGTCTGTTGCAAGAATATTTCTGATGAATTATTTCTATGATCCGAGTCTTGAGAATTATCAGACTTCAACGTGTATGCCGACGCTTTACAATGTATTGCTTATAGTTTGCTGTATTGCACTGTTTTCGGTATATTTCTTTATTAAACCGCCGTCTAAAAGTGCGGTAATACCCAAAAGCACGGTGGCATCGCTTTTTGCATCCTCTCTTTGCGGATTTTTCTTCATTTCGTCGATGTTCTTGGTGCTTTACATAAACTTTGACTTTTTTGCAAACGGTTCTCTTGTACGTGCATGGAACCAGGGCGAAAAGGTTGAGGTCGTATCGCTTTTGACAACGCTGTTGCTTTCACTTCCCGCTGCTGCATTTTTCCTTAAAGCAGAATCTACAAAGAGTGAAAACAGTACAGCAGTAAAGATCTTGTCTTTCTTCCCGATACTTTGGAGCATTTCTTACCTGATATATCTTTATTTCGATAATTCAACCGTTATAAACAATTCTGAAAAGCTTTACGCACAGCTTTCTGTTATATTTATAATGCTCTATCTGACATCCGAAGCAAAATACAGAATTACAAGACCTAATCATCATTTACATCTTGCGCTTTCACTTGTGACGATAGTGATTACCGCAACATACTGCATTCCCAATCTTGTGCTTACAGTTATGCTTGTGTTGCCGTTTAACATTTTCTCGGTATACAGCGGTCTTCAGGTGGCAATTCTTTTGTACGCAATAATACGTACATTCCAATTTGCATCTCCTGCACCTGTACAAAAGGTTATTGAATAAACATTTCGGGGTTGTTTATTTAAGAAAATAAATGGTAAACTTTGTAAGGGCGACCATCGGTCGTCTGCTTCTGAATGTATAAATCACATAAAAACGGTAGTGCGCAGTTTGTATACGAACTGCTTGCACCCCTACAGTATAAATATTTAAAAAAATATGGTGCGGCTCATCAAGGGAACAATTTCCCCAAATGAGCCGGCACCTTTTTTCTTTCCTTATATTGACATAAGTAATGTTTGCATGTATAATAATATATAAATAATATAATCGGAGAAGTAGTGCTTTGAGTAATAGTTATAACATTGACGGTATTTTAAGAAAGGTTCTTAAACCCGGCCGATATACAGGCGGAGAATACGGTCAGATAATTAAAAATAAAGAAAATGTCAAGTGTCGGTTTGCTTTTGCGTTTCCCGATACTTATGAAATAGGAATGTCGAATCTCGGTGTGCGTATTTTATACGGCGCACTTAATGCAAACGAAAATATATGGTGTGAGCGTGTGTATGCTCCGTGGATCGACATGCAGGAGCAGATGGAAAAGCATAACATTCCCCTGTATGCTCACGAAAGCATGGATCCTGTTTGTGAATTTGATATTCTCGGCTTTACGCTTCAGTATGAGCTTTGTTATTCAACCGTGCTTAATATGCTGAAGCTTGCGAATATGCCGATATATGCAAAGGACAGAGGGGAAGAATACCCCATTGTTATAGGCGGAGGCCCTTGTGCTTACAATGCAGAGCCTATAGCTGACTTTTTTGATGTTTTTTCGATCGGTGAGGGTGAAGAAGCACTTGTCGAGTTTTGTGAGCTTTACATCAAAATGAAAGAGTCGGGAGATTATACAAAGGAAAAGTTCTTGCACGAAGCGGCAAAAATAGAGGGCTTTTATGTTCCGTCTTTATATGACGTTTCGTATAATGACGACGGCACGGTTAAGGAATACACCCCTGAATATGACGATATACCTACAAAGATACGCAAAAGAATTATAAAAGATTTCGACAAAACGTATTATCCCGAACAGTTTGTAATGCCGTATATCGAAACGGTACACGACAGGATCGTGCTTGAGGTGTACCGAGGATGCCCCAGAGGCTGCCGCTTCTGTCAGGCAGGTATGATATACCGTCCTGCACGTGCAAAGTCACCCGACACACTTGACCGTGATGCAAGAGTGCTTTATGAAAATACGGGATATGATGAAATTTCGCTTTGCTCACTTTCAATATCGGACTATCCGCATATAAGAGAGCTTACAGACAAGCTTCTTGAATGGACAGATGATAAAATGGTCGGTCTTTCGCTTCCGTCAATGAGGGCTGACAGCTTTTCACGCGAGCTTATGAAAAAGGTATCATCAGTACGTACAGCAGGACTTACGTTTGCACCGGAAGCCGGCACACAAAGACTTCGTGATGCAATAAACAAGAACATTTGCGAAAAGGATATATTTGAAGCGTGCCGTGCAGCATTTGAAGGCGGACGCAATCAGGTCAAGCTGTACTTCATGTGCGGACTTCCGACGGAAACGGATGAGGATATTTTAGGTATCGAAAAGCTTGCAAAGGCTGTTGTCGATGAATACTATCAAACAGAAAACAGACCGAAGGGAAGACCGACGGTCACAATAAGCGTTGCATGCTTTATACCAAAGCCTTTTACACCATTCCAGTGGGACAGACAGTCAACTATGGAGGAGCTTGTTGAAAAGCAAAAGCTTCTTGCTTCGGCTATAACCGACAGAAGCATAAAGTATAATTATCACGATGCAAATGTCAGCAGAATTGAAGCTGTGTTTGCAAGAGGCGACAGAAAGCTTTCTAAGGCACTTGCAAAGGCATCGGAGTATGGATTTAAATTCGATGCATGGGATGAATGCTTTGATTATGATAAATGGCTTTCTGTATTTGAAGAATGCGGAATTGACCCGTCATTCTACGCAAACCGTGAGTTTGGTGAGGATGAAGTATTACCGTGGGATATTATAGACTGCGGTGTATCAAAGGAATTTTTCCTGCGTGAGCGTCATAAGGCATATAACGATACAGTTACCGAAAACTGCATGAGATCGTGTGCGGGATGCGGTGCAAATAAACTCGGAGGTGAATGTACATGGTGTCCGTCAACGAATACGAAAAAGTAAGACTTGAATTTTCCAAAACGGGCAGGGCAAAGTTCATTTCCCACCTTGACTTGAACAGAACATTACGAACTGCTTTCGTCAGGGCGAAGGTAGCGATATGGTTTACAAACGGATTTAATCCCCATCCTAAGCTTGTGTTTTCGCTTCCTTTGTCACTCGGGGCTGAAAGCGTGTGCGAATTTCTTGATATCAGAGTTCTTCCGCCCGTTGACTATGAAAAAATAAAAGAAAGCCTTAATGAAAATCTTCCCGATGATATACAGATAAAGCGTGTTTATACGCCTAAGACAAAGCTTGAGGACCTGTGCTGGTCAAGATATACATTTAAGCTTTATTTTGGCGGTATGTCTGAGGAAAAAGCAAACGAAATAAAGGAAATGCTTTCTTCTCCGATGATAATCACAAAGCGCACAAAGAAGACGAAAAGCGGTCTTACGGATGTTGATATTTTACCGGGAATAAAATCAAGCACGGTTACATTTAACGGTGAATATATAGAAATAGTTGCTGACCTTGAATCAAGCGTTGACAACTACATAAATCCCGATTATATCATACGCGCGCTTGCGAAATATAAGAATATAGATTTTGAGCAAAGCGGTGAATACTACACCGTAATGAAAGAAATAACATTCCGAAAGGATTGTAAAAAAGTTTTCGAATAACAGCAAACTGAAAATACCGAGGAATATATGAATAAGAAAAATTACACGTTGCTTTGCGATTTTTACGAACTGACGATGAGCAACGGCTATTTTGAAAACGGAATGAAGGATAAGACCGTGTATTTTGACGTCTTTTTCAGACGTGTTCCCGACGGCGGAGGATTTGCCATTGCCGCAGGACTTGCACAGGTTGTTGAATATATAAAAGACCTTCATTTCAGTGACAGCGATATTGAGTTTCTGAAAAACAAGAATATGTTTTCAGATGAGTTTTTAGACTATTTGCGTAATTTCAAATTCACCGGAGATATCTGGGCGGTTCCCGAGGGCACACCTGTTTTCCCGAGAGAGCCGATAATGACAGTAAGGGGAAATGCCATAGAAGCACAGCTTATTGAAACGTTTGTGCTTTTATCGATCAACCATCAATCGCTTATTGCAACGAAAGCAAACCGCATTGTCCGTGCCGCAGGCGGCAGGGCAGTTTCGGAATTCGGCTCACGCAGAGCGCAGGGGGCTGACGGTGCGGTGCTTGGCGCAAGGGCGGCGTATATTGCAGGCTGTAACGGCACGGCGTGCGTGCTTGCCGATAAAGAACATGGTGTTGTGTCAGGCGGTACAATGGCACATTCGTGGGTGCAGATGTTTGACACGGAATACGAAGCATTTGAAACGTACTGCAAAACATATAAAGACAGTGCAACACTTTTGGTCGACACGTATAATGTACTGAAAAGCGGTGTTCCCAATGCAATAAAGGCATTCGATGCTGTTTACGGTAAGGATAATAAAAATGTATCCTTGGGCATACGTCTTGACAGCGGTGATATTGCATATCTTTCAAGAAAAGCAAGAAAGATGCTTGATGATGCAGGATATGAGCATTGTAAAATAGTTGCTTCAAATTCACTTGATGAATATATCATCAGAGAATTGCTCAATCAAGGCGCAAAGATAGATGTTTTCGGTGTAGGCGAAAGACTTATAACATCAAAAAGCGAGCCTGTTTTCGGCGGTGTTTATAAGCTTGCGGCAGTTGAAGATGAAGACGGTGCGATAATACCGAGAATAAAGATAAGCGAAAACCCTGAAAAAATCACATATCCGCATTTTAAGAAGCTGTACAGACTTTATGAAAACGAAAACGGTAAAGCGGCGGCTGATCTTTTGTGCGTACACGATGAAACACCCGATTTTACAAAGCCTTATGAGCTTTTTGATCCTGATTACACATGGAAGCGTAAAACGATAACTGACTATACCGCAAAGGAACTGCAGGTGCCGATCTTTAAAAACGGTGAATGTGTGTATGAATTACCCGATATAGAAAGCATCAGAGAATATTGTAAAGCACAGCTTGATACTTTGTGGGATGAAGTGACGAGATTTGAAAATCCGCACAACTATTACGTTGACTTGTCGCAAAAACTGTGGGATATCAAAAAAGCATTGCTTGACAGAAACGGAAAATAACGAAAAAAGAGGTGTAACAATTGGCAGAGGGACACAGAGAAAGGGTAAAAAGAAGGTTTTTAACAGAAGATCTTGACAGCTTTGAGCCGCATAATGCACTTGAATTTCTGCTTTTCTATGCGTTACCGAGGATAGATACAAACGGTATAGCACACAGACTTATTGACAGATTCGGTTCATTTTCCGAAGTGCTTGAAGCACCGCTTGAGGATATTGCAAGTGTTGACGGTGTAGGTGAAAATGCCGCAATATTTTTGAAGCTGCTTCATTCAACTGTAAGATATTACGAAAAGGACGCATCTGAACGCTCACAGGCAGCATTCGACAGCAAAGATATGATAGGAAAGTTTTTGATCGAAAAGTTTGCCGGTGAGGAAAACGAAAAGGTCATTTTATTACTTCTTGACAACAAGGGCGGACTTATAGAATCGAGAGTTTTGCATGAAGGCTCTGTAAATTCATCTGCGGTAAATGTAAGAAGGATAACAGAGATCGCACTTCTGGGCAGGGCATCGTCTGTTGTATTGGCGCATAATCATCCCAGAGGGCTTGCAATCCCCTCAACAGATGATATTTCCGTCACCGAAAATATAAGACGTGCGCTGTCGCTTGTAGATATAAATCTGCTTGACCATTATATAGTTGCGGGAAGTAATTATATAAGATTATCTGATACGTAAAATAATAACCGCAGAAGCAAAAGCAAATATTTTCATGATTATGTGGGAATAATTGTTTATCATAAAAGTATAAACGGAGAAAAATTATGGGTAAAATTTTACTGACCATCCCCGAATTTTCCATGACAGACTGGAAGGTGTGCCTTCTTGGATTTGGCACGGTATTTGTGGGACTTATCGTTGTCATTATTATCTGCAAAATTTTAGGTTTGCTTGTCGGAAGGATGGGCAAGGAAGAAAAGACAGAAGATACAGCTGTATCTCAGGCTCAGACATCAGATGAGGAAATACCAAACAGAGAAGAATTTGTTGCCGCAATTTCTGCGGCTTTGGCAGAATATATGGGAGAGGATGCAAATTCCTTCCGAATCATATCCATTAAGAAAATTTAAGGAGAAAACATAATGAGAACATTTAAAGTAACTGTAAACGGTAATTTGTATGAAGTACAGCTTGAAGAAATAAACGCATCCGAAATCAAAAACACACCTGCGCAGAAGCCTTCATCACAGCCATCTTCCCCTGCCGGCGGAAGGGCAGTGAACGCACCTATTGCAGGTACGATTCTTTCTGTAAATGTTTCCGTCGGTCAATCTGTTAAAGCAGGAGACGTTCTCATGATCCTTGAGGCAATGAAGATGGAAAACGAAATATGCGCTCCGTGCGACGGTAAAATAACATCAGTTGATACAAGCAAGGGTGCGGCGGTTTCATCGGGCGCACGTCTTTGCACGATAGGTTAAGGTGTATTATGGGCGCAATTATAGATTTTGCCAAGACCACGGGCTTTTCAGGTATTGCAGAAAACCCGTGGGTGCTTGTAATGTATGCTATATCGGCACTTCTTATATATCTTGCAATAGCAAAGAATTTCGAACCGCTTTTGCTTTTGCCTATAGCATTCGGAATGCTACTCACAAACCTTCCGGGTGCTGAGCTTTACCACCCTGAAATATTTATAAACGAAACAGGACATATAAATTGGGGAATGTTTTCAGCAGGTACAGCGGGACTTATTGACTATCTGTATCTCGGTGTCAAGCTTGGTATCTTCCCGTGTCTGATATTTATAGGAGTCGGTGCTATGACTGACTTTGCACCGCTTATTGCAAATCCAAAATCGCTTCTTTTGGGTGCGGCGGCACAAATAGGTATATTTGTAACATATATCCTTTCGCGTGCATCCGGTGTATTTACACCCGAACAGGCAGGCTCTATCGGTATTATCGGCGGTGCTGACGGTCCGACGGCAATATATACGGCAACGAAAATGTCGCCTGAGCTTTTGGGCTCTATTGCAATTGCGGCATACTGCTACATGGCGCTCGTGCCGTTTATACAGCCCCCTATTATGAAGCTCCTTACAACTAAAAAAGAGCGCATGATAGAAATGAAACAGCTCCGTGAAGTGTCAAAGGTAGAAAAAATCGTTTTCCCTATCGTTATCACGGCTGTTGTTTCGCTCCTTGTTCCGTCTGCGGCGGCACTTATCGGTTCGCTTATGCTCGGAAATCTTCTTCGTGAATGCGGAGTTGCTGAAAGACTCAGTAAGACCGTTCAGAATGAGCTTATGAATATTGTTACAATATTCCTCGGTGTGTCCGTCGGTGCTACGGCAACGGCTGAACGCTTCCTCAATCTCGAAACACTTTTGATACTTGTTATGGGTATATTTGCATTCAGTATCGGAACGGCAGGCGGTGTGCTTCTTGCGAAGTTTATGAATCTGTTTTCCAAAAACAAGATCAATCCCCTCATCGGTTCTGCAGGTGTTTCCGCCGTTCCTATGGCTGCACGTGTTTCGCAGAAGGTAGGACAGGAGGAGAACCCCTCAAACTTCTTGCTTATGCACGCAATGGGACCCAATGTTGCAGGCGTTATAGGTTCTGCGATCGCCGCAGGTGTCCTTTTGCAGATACCCAATATGTTTTAATTTGAAAGGGGTATAATATGGCTAAAAATCCGTTAAAAATAACAGATACGATACTGCGTGATGCGCATCAGTCGCAAGCCGCCACAAGAATGAGGATAGAGGATATGCTTCCCGCTTGTGAAATACTCGATAAAATAGGTTTTTATTCCCTTGAATGCTGGGGAGGGGCGACGTTTGATTCTTGTATGCGCTTTTTGAATGAAGATCCGTGGGAAAGACTCCGCACACTCCGCAAGGCTTTGCCGAATACAAAGCTGCAGATGCTTTTAAGAGGGCAGAATCTTCTCGGATATAAGCACTATGCAGACGATACAGTTGAAGCGTTTGTTAAGAAATCGATTGAAAACGGTATTGATATAATCAGAATTTTCGATGCACTTAACGATATAAGAAATATCGAAGCGGCAATGAAATATACAAAGCAGTACGGCGGTACGGTAGAAGCGGCGATAAGCTACACAACAAGCCCTGTGCACAGCCATGAATATTTTGTGGAGCTTGCTTGCAGACTTGAAGAAAAAGGCGCCGATATAATCTGTATCAAGGATATGGCAAATCTGCTTTTGCCCTATGATGCATATTCACTTGTCAAGGCGCTTAAAGAAAAAATATCTATTCCGATCCATTTGCATACGCACAACACATCCGGTACGGGTGATATGACGTATCTTATGGCGGCAATGGCAGGTGTTGATATAGTCGACACAGCGCTGTCACCGCTTGCAAACGGCACGTCACAGCCTGCAACAGAATCGCTGGTTGCAACAATGGCATCAACCGAGCGTGATACAGGTCTTGATCTTGCACTTTTGAGCGATGCCGCATCGCATTTCAGAGGTATTGCGAAGAAGCTTAAAGAAAGCGGTTCGCTTGATCCGAAGGTACTGAATGTTGACACAAATACGCTTCTTTACCAAGTGCCCGGCGGTATGCTTTCAAATCTCATCTCACAGCTCAAACAGGCGAATGCAGAGGATAAATATTACGAGGTGCTTGCTGAAATTCCCCGTGTAAGAAAGGATTTCGGATATCCACCGCTTGTTACACCTACAAGCCAGATAGTAGGCTCACAGTCCGTTTTGAACGTACTTTCGGGTGAAAGATATAAGGTGTTCACTAAAGAGTCAAAAGGACTTTTAAAGGGCGAATACGGAAAACTTCCGGGTGAGGTCAATGAAGAGGTACGCAAAAAAGCAATAGGCGATGAAGAAGTTTTAACTTGCCGCCCTGCTGATCTTATTTCACCTGAGCTTGAAAAGTACAAAGAGGAAACAAAGGGAATTGCCAAGTGCGAGGAGGACGTGCTTTCCTACGCACTTTTCCCGAAGGTTGCAACGGATTTCTTCGAAAAAAGAGGAAAACTGTCGAATACAGAACCTGAAAAGAAAAAAGATACAGTAAGAGAAATATTTGTTCAAGATGTTTCTATATAATGGTAAGGACGACCGCAAGGTTGTCCTTACTGATTTTGGGGGATAAAATGAGATTCAGAGATAAACTTATAAAATTTATGTACGGCAGATACGGATACGATAAGCTTTCGTTTTTTATGTTCTGCGTGTATTTTGTTATTTGTATAGCAAGAATGTTTCTTGCTTTTTCGTCATCAAAAGCGTCACAGGTAATATCCTTAACACTTTTCTTTTTAAGCTTCGCTCCGCTTGCACTTATCGTTTTCAGAGTTATGTCCAAAAATATTTATTCCAGACAAAAGGAAAATGCGGTCTATTTGAAGCTTTCAAAGCCTGTCTTTGAGTTTTTCAAAAGAAGCTTCAACCGAATAAAATATATAAAAACACACCGTTATCGCAAATGTCCGCACTGTAAAAACTTTCTGCGCTTGCCGAGGAAAAAGGGAAGGCATACTGTAAAATGCCCGTGCTGTGCAAAAAATTTTGATGTTAATATAGTGATATAACATCAAAACCGGTTGAATTGTAAAAAAATAATATTTTTTTGAAAAACCCCTTGATTTTTCTGATTTATTGTGATATAATACACAAGTATTCAACCGATATGGAGAAGTCGCCTAGTTGGTCGAGGGCGCACGACTGGAAATCGTGTAACCGGTAAAACGGTTCCAGAGTTCGAATCTCTGCTTCTCCGCCAACAAAAAACGCACTTTTGTCTGACAGACAAAAGTGCGTTTTTTGAATGAAGCGCGCATAGGCGCATGAAGACGCTTCGCTAATGAAGTAGCCTTCGGCTATGAAGCAGTGGCAAGGAGTTTGCTTGCAAACTCCGCCGCATGAAGATACGCGCTTCGCTTCATGTTCCGCCTGCGGAATACTTCATGGCAACGGCAACTTGTTGCAGTTGCTGCTTCATATTGCCAACGGCATGCTTCATTGACAAACGAAGATAAATATGATATACTTATACCGAAAGAGGTGATGTTATGAGAAACGACAAATTATCTGTTCAATCTATGGATTTTGCGATTCAAATCATAAATCTTGTAAAATTCTTAAAGGAAAAACGCGAATCCATCATCTCCAATCAAATCGGCAGAAGTGGTACCTCCGTTGGCGCAAACATCCGTGAGGCTCAGTATGCTCACGGTAAGGCGGATTTTATTGCCAAGCTTCAAATTGCACTCAAAGAAGCAAACGAAACGGGATATTGGTTAGAGCTTCTATACAAGACAAATTATATTGATGAAAATGAATACAAGATGCTTGATTCCACTTGTACAAGTATTCGTGTCATGCTGATTTCCTCCATTAATACCGCAAAGGAGAATGTTAAATGAAAAAGACCAACAAAAAACAAAAGTCATGTTTATTGTTTTTATTTCTTCAATTCTTTAGTGTTCTTTTTGTGGGCTTTTGTTTTTGTAGCATTTTAGGTGTTGCCATCCGTTGTATATTCAACGGATTTGACGATTTTTTTATTAAAATCATTGAGCTGCCCTATCTGCTTTACTTGGCTTTTTCGTTGATTATATCGTCAACCTTGCTTTTAATAATATGCAGAAATACAAAATGAGGCGACAGTCTTTGATTTCACAGTGAGTACATCAAGTAATTTTACTAAAACCGTAAGTGTTAAAAGCCATATGCAAATAAATAGCTTTTAAAAAATAGGGAGAAAGTATACGCTGAACAAAATTATCATCCACAATACAGTTGATAAAATTATCCTTTTGTGATATTATTGTATTACAAGTTATTAATGTGATAATTTCTTTGACTTAATATTTAAAAACATCGGAGGTCTAAAATGGGTGAAATATACAGTCGATTTAAAGCGTTACGAGAAAATGCTGCAGAGGAGTGGCTTTGAACAAAACAGAAAAGCGGTGATAGTGTTTTGAATGACGGGACGGCGATAAGCTAATACATTTACTTTGATGCTGTTTTGTGTTTTATTGTATTTATTGGCATTTGCCTCAAAAATGGCAGATGCCATTTTTAACCTGTACAAGAAAAAAGAAGCTTATGTATAATATGTAAAAAAGATATTGACTTTTACGTTATATTTATGGTATAATATAACATAAATCATTTTAATGTGGAGGAAAAATATGAATAGTACTATTCAGATATTGATCGCCATGGTCATATATATGGCGGCGGTCATTATGATTGGTGTGTTTTATGCAAAGCGTGCCAATAAAAGTTCTGAGGAATACTTCCTTGGCGGACGTTCACTCGGTCCGTGGGTAACGGCTATGAGTGCGGAAGCATCTGACATGAGCGGTTGGCTCCTTATGGGTCTTCCCGGTGTCGCTTATTGGTGCGGTCTTGCGGATGCGGCATGGACGGCTATAGGTCTTGCGGTAGGTACATACTTTAACTGGCTTATCGTATCAAAGCGTTTAAGACGCTACAGTGTAAGGGCAAACAACTCAATTACACTTCCCGATTTCTTTTCAAACCGTTTCAGAGAAAAGAATAAGCATATAATGCTTATTTCGGCTTTGTTTATACTTATATTCTTCACAGTATATGCATCAAGCTGTTTTGTTACTTGCGGAAAGCTTTTCTCAACATTATTCGGTACATCGTATCAGTCGATGCTTATCGTAGGTGCGGTGTTCGTGCTTGTGTATACGATACTCGGCGGATTCTTGGCTGAAAGCGCATCTGACTTTATGCAGGCTATCGTTATGATAGTGGCACTTACAGTCATCGTTATCATCGGTGTGGCACAGGCAGGCGGTATCAGCGCTGTTCTTGAAAATGCGAAATCGATCCCCGGCTTCTTTGAATTCTTCGGTCTTGCAACACCCACTGTTGACAGTGAAACAGGAAAACAGCTTCTTGAAGTAGGTAAGCCTGTATTCGGTGAAGCTGCAAACTACGGCTTGCTTAGTGTATTTTCAATGATGGCATGGGGTCTTGGTTACTTCGGTATGCCCCAGGTTCTCCTTCGTTTTATGGCTATACGTAAGGAAGAAGAGCTCAAGCGTTCACGCAGAATTGCTATGGTTTGGGTAGTTATCTCCCTTGCTGTTGCCGTATTCATCGGTATTGTCGGACGTCAGCTTTTCCCCGATGCGCTTTTGACAAAATCATCTGCTGAAAGCATATTTATTCTTATGTCCGAATCATTCTTGCCCCCGATCCTTGCAGGTTTTGTAATGGCAGGAATTCTGGCGGCAACTATCAGCTCATCAGACTCATATCTGCTTATTGCGGCTTCTGCATTTTCAAAGAACGTTTTCCAGGGCGTGTTCAAGAAAAACGCAAGCGACAAGCAGGTTATGACTGTTTCGAGAATTACACTTCTCGTTCTCACAGCTATCGGTATTGTTATAGCGCTTGACGAAAACAGCGTTATATTTGAGATAGTTTCATTTGCTTGGGCAGGCTTCGGTGCAACATTCGGTCCGATCATGATATTCTCCCTTTTCTGGAAGCGTGTCAATAAGCCCGGTGCTGTTGCAGGTATGATAAGCGGTGCTTTCATGGTATTTTTCTGGAAGCTCGTGCTCAGCAAGATAGGCGGAGTGTTCGCAATTTATGAGCTTCTCCCCGCATTCATCTTCTCTTCACTCTGCATCGTTGTTGTTTCGCTCCTGACAAAAGCACCCTCGAAAGAAATCGAAGAAGATTTCGAGGCTGTACGTGCAGGCAAGTGCGAATAATTTTTAATAAAAATTTCGGCAGGAATATGTTTTCCTGCCGATTTTTATTTCAAGGCAACGATAACTGCGAATAATATGATATATGACAGATAAAAATCTGTCGTGGATTTGACATTTTGAATGTTGTATGGTACAATATAATCAAGGCGGTGAAGTATATGAAAACTAATAAAAAATTTCTTGGTGTTGAGTTTGGTTCAACAAGAATAAAGGCTGTTGCTCTCGATTCTGAATATAAACCCGTGTCAAGCGGAGATTACACGTGGGCAAGCTCATACGAAAACGGCATATGGACATATGATGTTTCAAAGGTATGGGACGGTCTTAAAACTGCGCTGTCACAGATACAGGGCAGGGAAGATATTGCATATATGGGACTTTCGGGCATGATGCACGGATATCTCGTTTTCGATGAAGATTGGAATCTTTTAGTGCCTTTCAGAACGTGGCAGAACACAATAACATCACAGGCGGCATATGAGCTTACGGAGCTTTTTAATTTCAATATTCCGCAAAGATGGTCGATAGCTCATTTGTATCAGGCTGTTTTGAACGGCGAGGAACATGTTTCAAAAGTGGCGCATATAACAAGCCTTGCAGGATATGTTCATTATATGCTTACAGGTGTTAACGCTGTCGGGATAGGCGAAGCATCGGGAATGTTCCCTGTGGATACCGAAAAGCTTTGCTATGACGAAAAAATGGTAGAAAAATTCAATAAGCTTGCAGATGAGAAAAAAATACCGTGGAATCTCACCGATGTTTTACCGAAGATACTTGTCGCAGGTGACAATGCGGGCACCCTTACAAAAGCGGGCAGTGAAATGATAGACGGTCTTTTGCCTGAGGGAATTCCGTTTGCCCCTCCGGAGGGAGATGGCGGAACAGGCATGATCGCAACAAATGCAGTTGCACCGAGAACAGGAAATGTTTCTGCAGGTACGTCGATTTTTGCGATGGTCGTTACGGAAAAACCGCTTGAAAATGTGTATGAAGAAATAGATATTATCACGACACCAAGCGGAAAGAATGTCGCAATGGTTCACGGTAACAACTGCACAACCGACTCAAATGCATGGGTATCTGTTCTTAAAGAAGCGGCAGGACTTCTCGGCGCAGATGCGACGGATGGGGAAATTTATACAAAGCTTTACGAAAAATCACTGCAGGGTGACGATGACTGCGGCGGTGTGCTTGTTTGTAATTATCTTGCAGGCGAGGTCATAACGCATATTGAAAACGGACGTCCGTTAGTTGTGCGCCGTCCTGACAGTAAATTCACGCTTGCAAACTTTTTCAGATCAATTCTTTATTCTACGATGGCGACCTTGAAGCTTGGTATGGATATACTTGAAAAGGAAAATGTCAAGATAGATTCTATGACAGGTCACGGCGGACTTTTCAAAACCCCGAAGGTCGGTCAGATGTATATGTCGGCTGTGTGTTCAGGCGCACCGATAACATGCATGAAAACCGCAGGTGAGGGCGGACCGTACGGTATGGCGCTTCTTGCTGCATACGCTTCGGATAAAATGGAAGGCGAAACACTTGAAGATTATTTGAATAACCGTGTATTTACAAACGCCGAAAGTGTGACTGTTAAGGCAAGTGATGATGTAATACGGGGATTCAATAAATATATGGAGGATTACAAAAAGCTTCTGCAAGTTGAAGAAAAAGCATCTGAAGTTATTTAAAATATATCGTAAAAAAGGGGCCGGCTCCTTTTGAAAATATCATATTGATATCAAAATATACATTTATGTGTAAATTAAAACAATATAACATAATTTGTTACTAACTGCGTTATCAGATTCTATTTCACAAAATATTTTTATTTTTTTAGACAAAAAATACGGATTTGGTATTGAAATCTTGCAAAATATGTGCTATAATTTGCCCGAAATCTTTAATTTGGAGGATTATTATGTCATTTAAAACAGAATATCTTGCAGGCGTGTACGAAAAAGTTGTTCGTACAAATCCCGGCGAGACTGAATTTCATCAGACAGTAAAAGAAGTTCTTGAATCTATCGAGCCTGTTATCGAACAGCGCCCCGACTTGGTTAAAGCAGGTGTTGTTGACCGTATGGTTGAACCCGAACGTGCTATCTCCTTCAGAGTTGCATGGGTTGATGACAACGGCAATGTTCAGGTAAACAAGGGTTACCGTGTACAGTTTAACTCTGCTATCGGTCCTTACAAGGGCGGTATCCGTTTCGCTCCTTCCGTAAACCTTTCCATCATGAAGTTCTTGGGATTTGAGCAGACATTTAAGAATGCTCTTACAACACTTCCCATGGGCGGCGGTAAGGGCGGTTCCGACTTCGATCCTACAGGTAAGTCCGACGGCGAAGTTATGCGTTTCTGCCAGAGCTTTATGACAGAGCTTCAGAAATATATAGGTGCTGACACAGACGTTCCCGCAGGCGATATGGGTGTTGGTGCAAGAGAGATCGGATATATGTTCGGTCAGTACAAGAGAATCCGTGACGAATTCACAGGCGTTCTCACAGGTAAGAATATCAACAGCGGCGGTTCTCTTATCCGTCCCGAAGCAACAGGTTTCGGTGCTGTTTACTATGTTGTTGAAATGCTCAAGAGCCTCGGTGAATCCATCGAAGGTAAGACATTTGCAGTTTCCGGCTTCGGTAACGTTGCTTGGGGTACTGTAAAGAAGATTACAGAGCTTGGCGGTAAGGTCGTTACGATCTCCGGTCCCGACGGTTACATATACGATGAGGACGGCGTAAACACAGAAGAAAAGATCAATTACATGCTTGAAATGCGTAATTCCTGCCGTAACAAGGTTCAGGACTATGCAGACAAGTTCGGTGTTCCTTTCTTTGCAGGTGAAAAGCCCTGGGGTGTTAAGGCTGACATTCTTATGCCTTGTGCAACTCAGAACGAAGTTGGTATGGTTGAAGCTGAAAAGATCGTTGCTAACGGCGTTAAGTACTATGTTGAAGTTTCCAACATGCCTTCAACAAACGAAGCTATTGCATACTTGAAGCAGAACGGTGTTGTTGTTGCTCCTTCTAAGGCTGTTAACGCAGGCGGTGTTGCTGTTTCCGGTCTTGAAATGACACAGAACTCCATGCGTTTGTCATGGTCTGCTGAAGAAGTTGACGAAAAGCTCAAGGGTATTATGAAGAGCATTTTCACAAACTCTGCAAAAGCTGCTAAGGAATACGGCATGGAAGGTGACCTCGTTGCAGGTGCTAACATTGCAGGCTTCCTTAAGGTTGCTGAAGCTATGAAGTGGCAGGGTGTTAACTAATTAAAGGTTAATAACAAAATTAAAATAAATCGGCTCATTCGGAAAATGTTTTCCTGAATGAGCCGTTTTTAACTATAAAATAAGCGGTTGACTGAGGTAAGTCAACCGCTTTGTGTTTTTGCTATTTAATTAAGAAGCCTTTATAGCAAGGTCTGTCATCGATGTATTTGCATTATTTGACCAAATACCGAAGTAACCCTCGTCACTTATTATAGCCGAACCTGAATATACGGTATTACCGTTGTGATCTTTTACAACAGCCTGATCGTATTCATCGCTTACATTTATACTGCAAAGCAGGTATTCCGATCCGTCAGCTTTGTACATATAATACTTGATAACATCTTCAGTGTCAACTACAACGATTTTGTGCGCAGTTGAAAAATCCTCGGGAATGGTAATGAATGAAGGTCTGTAGTTCCATGAATATCTGTCACCGCCTCTTCCGAAAAAGAGTGATGCCTTTGTTGTTCCGTTAAATGCAAGGTAGATACCGCCGGGATCTCTTGCAGTCTTGCGCTTGTCGGGAAGTCTTACACCGACATATGTAGCATCTGTTTCAGCGGTTGAACCGTTTTCGCCTGTCGATGTAAGTGTCAGGTGAAATTCGTATTGCTTGTATTCACCGCCGTGCTTGTATTTCTGATTGATAGTAAATGTTCCTTCTCTTGTAGGCTGTTCAAAAAGAACTGTTGAATTTTCTGCAATTACCGCAGAATCTTCGGAAGGTGTTTCATACATGTCAAGCATAGCAGGGTTGGGCATTTTTGCGGGATTCGGTCTGTACGCACGAACGAAATTACCTATAGGCTCAGTAAAAGGTTGAGGTCCTTTTGAACCGTTGATTCTTTCATTTGATCCGCCGTCATATCTTTTATTTACGCCTGCACACAAAAATACGTGTCCGGGATTTCCGTTTTTATCGGGATTGACAAATACGACATCTCCCGCTTGAACAAATCTGGCATGTTCAATTAATTCAAAATCATGTTCTTCGAAATATCTGTAAAGATTAAGACCGTGGCGGTAATCCTGATCTATAAATCCTGCACGGAACAGTATCCACGATACCATTCTGTCACATGCGACTATTCTTTCCTTCGGGTTTATTGCTGAAACAGCATTAAGAGTGCGCCAGTTTATTGCAGGATTGATCTCTGCATCACCGTATATAAATCCGTTATCACGGATAAAATCCGCAATGACCTTTCCTTCTGTCATAAGCCTTTCAACGAGCTCTTCATATGTAGGCGGAGTCCACTCGTCAACAACAGGCTCTTCCGCTTCTGTTTCGGGTGCTGTTGTTTCGGCAGCCGTGATGCTGTCAGCTGATGCAGTCGTGTCGTTTTCTGTACCTGAGCACGAAAACATCGAAAGTGCGCACAGTAAGCAAAGTGCACGTAATAATATTTTTTTCATATCATATTATCCTTTTTTGTGTATTTGGGAGCATACCCTATAATAATTATATATCAAACAAAACCGTATATCAATAACAATATTTAAATAATTTTTTACGGAGAAGCATAAAAAATAAAACGGTCACAGCGTTTGTGACCGTTTCTGGATTATGTAAATATTTTAAGAAGCTTTTACAGCGATATCTGTTGCTGTTGTATTCGCTTTATATGACCATACACCGAAGTAGCCTGATTCATTTACCACAGCGATGCCTGAATATACGATCTTTCCGTCATGATCTTTTACAACAGCCTGATCGTATTTTTCACTCAGATGTATACTGCAAATGAGATATTCTTCACCGTTTTCAAGGTACATGTAGTATTTGATCACATCTCCTGTATCGACAACGGCAATTTTGTGTGCAGTCGTAAATGTTTCGGGGAGCGTTACAATAGACGGTGTTTCGTACCATGTGTATCTGCTTTCCTTCAATCCGAAGAATATACCTGCTTTATTTGTACCGTTGATGGAAAGGAAGATTCCTCCGGGATCTCTTGCGTTTTTGCGTTCATCGGGAAGTCTTACACCGATATATGATGCCTCGCTCAGTTCTGTTGAGCCGTCCTTTTTTGCAGTCGATGTTATCGATGCATGGAACTCATATTGCTTGTATTCTTTTCCGGGAGTGTAGTTAGTTGATATAGTCAGTGTGCCGTCATTTTTATCCTTCTCGTAAATAACTGTGGAATTTTCACTTACCTTTGCAATATCATCCGCAGGGGTGTTATATATGTTCATCATTGAAGGATTGGGCATTTTTGCAGGATTAGGTCTGTAAGCGTATAAGAAAGCACCTACAGGCTCTGTGAACGGCTGAGGACCTTTTCTTCCGTTGATTCTTTCGTTTGAACCGCCGTCATATCTCTTATTGACACCTGCACACATAAATACGTGCAACGGATTTCCGTTTTTGTCAGGGTTAACAAAAACAAGGTCTCCTGCTTTAAGCTCTCTGGCGTTTTCTATTCTTTCGAAATCATGTGATTCGTAATATTCGATCTGGTCAATACCGTGACGGAAATTCTGATCGGTAAATCCTGCACGGAAAAGTATCCATGATACCATTCTGTCACACGCAACTATTCTTTCGTTAGGGTCTATAGCTTCATCTACGTTAAGTGTGCGCCAGTTGATAGCAGGGTTTATCTGGGCATCTCCGTATACAAAGCTATTGTCACGAATAAAGTCGGCAATTATCTTACCTTCTTTCATAAGTGTATCAACAAGCTCTTCATATGTAGGGGGAGTCCAATTGTCGACAACGGGTGTGTCTTCTGTTGCGGGTGCAGTTGTTTCTGCAGATGTCTGTTCTGTGGCTGTTGTATCTGCTTCGTTTCCACCACATGAAAACATTGAAAATGCACAGAGTAAACAAAGTGCTCTTAATAATAATTTTTTCATATATATATCCTTTGGTATGTATTTGGGAAATCACCCTAAAAAATTATATACTATATACGATATTTTGTCAATAAGATTACTTAAATTAATTGTGTACGAAAAAAAGCAAAACGGCAGAATTGCTTCTGCCGTTTTGAAATAGATCTGCTTTAGCCTCTTTTAACGGAGACATTTGTCTGATTCATGTCAACATAATATTCCCATGTGGAGAAATATCCTGTATCTTCATATGTACCTCTGCCGGAATAAACGAACTTGTTATTATGGTCGCGTACTGATATTACATCGTATTCAACATCGATGTTTATACTGCATATCAGATATTCCTGACCGGATGAGGTGTACATGAAATATTTTAAGGTCTTTCCGCTGTCAACAACAACTATTCTGTGAGCACTTGAGAATGATTCGGGAAGCGGAAGCTTTGCAAGAGGCTTGTACCAGTACATACCTTCGCCGTGATTTTCTTCTGAGCAGCCTATACCTGTATAAAGATAAGCATATGCTTCGTTACGTACACCGAGCCACAAACCGCCGTATTCTGTGGGCGAATGACCTGCTCTGGGGAGACGTGCACCGATATACAGCAAGTTACCCGCATCCATGGACTGTGCTGTTGCAGAAGCTGTTACATGGAATTCAAACGGTGTGTTGTAAGGATTGTATCTGTAGTTTACAGCAATGTTGCTTGAGCTGTTTGAGGCTGTGTATATAGTTGATGCGGAAGTAGAGGGACGTGCGATGTTGGCTGTGGGGGTGTTGTATATTTCCTTCAGGGAAGCTTTGGGAAGTCCTGCAGGATTGGGACGCCAAGCGTATACAAAGCTTGAAATACCTTCTCTGAACGGCTCTGTTGTTCCGTTGACGTAAGAGTAACCGCCTGTTCTCTGTATTCTTTCAATTGAACCGTGGTCATATCTGAGATTGGGACCTGCACAAATGAACTGGTGCTCTCCGTTGAGTACAAGAACGATATCACCGCGCTGTACCTCGTTTACATTTGTTATCTTCTGGAACTTGAATCTTGCGTAGTCTGCATCATTAAAGCCGCCGCGGTAAAATCTCTGGTCTGTATAGCCTGCACGGTGGTAAGCCCAGCTGACAAGACGGTTACAAGCGGATGCTCTTTCACCGTCGATGGTTTCATTTATGTTGAGGTTAAGCCAGTTGTATGCAGGATTAAGCTGTGCATCTCCGTAGAAGAAGTTGTTGTCGTCTGCGAATTTAACGATTTTTCCGGCTTCTTCAATGATCTTGTCTACAAGCTGGGTATATGTAGGTGCATTTTCATCTGTGGGTATTTCGCAACGCTCGCCGATGTAATTACGGACAGCTATAACGTCGGATCTTGTTATATTTCCGTCACCGTTAAGGTCAAATCTTTCATTGTACGGATAAACTGAAGGCAGTCTTACATATTTCATCAAACGTACTACATCTTTACCGTTTATGATACCGTCACGGTTTATATCGCAGTCCGAAACCGCAACGGCTGCAGATGTGCCGAAAAGGTTGGGAAGCGACACTGCTCCGACTATCATCAGCGCAGACAGGCATATGCCCAAGATCTTGAAAAGTTTACTGTTTTTCATGCTTTGAATTTCCTCGCTTTATAAAAATTTATTTATTAGAATGCTTTTATTTCGATGTCTGAAGATATTGTAGTAACACCGTGTGACCACACACCGAAGTATCCGTCGTCATTCACAACTGCTGTTCCGGCGTATATGAGGTTGCCTTCGGGATCACGCACAACTATCTGGTCATATTCAGCGCTTACTCTTATTGTACAGATAAGGAACTGTTCTCCGTTTTCAAGATACATGTAGTACTTGATAATGTCGCCTGTGTCAACCACAACTAACTTATGCGCATCCTTGAAGTTTTCCGGCAATTTAATAGCTGTAATAGGTTCTTGCCACAGACTTGCGTTTTTTGCCTTTCCACCTACATACAAGCAAGCTTCGTTTGCACTTCTCAATGCAATGAAGATACCGCCGAGCTCTGTTGCATCCTTGCGTTTTTCGGGAAGTCTTACACCTACAAATGATGCTTTCCACGGACTTTCATCGCCAACTTCCGAATACGATGTAAGATTCAAGTGGAATTCATACTGTGAGTATTCCTTCTTCGGTTCGTACGTCTGTGAAAATGAAAGCGTGCCTTCTTTTTTATCTTTTGTAATAATAGTCTTAGCATCGGGATTTATAACCGCTGTATTTTCTTCAGCAGGCTCATATATCTCAAGCATTGAAGGATGCGGCAGGTAATCAGGAGAGGGTCTGTATGCGTATACAAAAGAACCTACGGGTTCATTGAAGGGCTGAGGACCTTTTGAGCCATTAATTCTCGCATCGCTTCCTCCGTCATATCTGAGGTTTGCGCCTGCGCAAATGTATACGTGCCCAGGGATACCGTTTGCATCGGGATTGACAAAAACAATGTCGCCGGCTTTAAGTTCTCTTGCTGAGTTTATTTTCGTAAATCCGTGTTTGTTGAAATAATCCTCGAGATGTATTCCGAAATAATAGTCCTGATCTATAAAGCCCGATCTGTACATTACCCAGTTTACAAGTCTGTCGCATGCAACGACCTTTTCTTCCGGTCTTACTGCATCCTTGGGATCGAGTGTGCGCCAGTTTATAGCCGGATTTATTATAGCGTGGCCGTAGATAAATCCGTTGTCACGTATGTAATCCGCAACTATTTTTCCCTCACGCATCATTATTTCAACAAGCTCGTCATACGTCGGTCTTTTCCATTCCGTTACTTCTTGGTCTGCTGAAGTTTCGGGAACTGTTTCTGCTATACCTTCGCTGTCAGCTTCTCCCGATGTTTCATTCGGAGTGCCTGTGCATGACAAAAGAGAAATCGTGCACAGTAAACAAAGTGATCTGAGTATAAGCTTTTTCATGATCGATTCCTTAAAAATATATTTTACAAAATTATCACGTATAAGTATACATTTTTTAGTGCGTTTTGTCAATACTGTTCGATGCATTATGTGATAAAATTTAATTGAAATCGGGAATGACCGGCGATGTGATCGGCAATCATTCCCGATAAATTATTTTTTAGCGCATTCGACTCTGATGTTGGATTGTGTTGAATTTGAAAGGTGTGTCCATATACCGAAGTATCCCGTATGACCTATGTCGGTAATACCTGAATACAAGAACTTTCCTGAATTGTCACGTATGCTAACGAGATTATAATCCGGATCCACCCGTATACTGCATATCAAATAAGTGTCTCCCGGGTTATGCGTTACCATATAATATTTAATTACATCACCCGTATCAACTACCATTACTTTGTGTTCTGAAGCGAGTGATTCGGGCACACGTGTGAAAGCAAGAGGCTCAAACCAGTCACTACCGTATCCTCTGTTGGACTTGGAGCATCCCGTGCCGGTGTAGAAGTATACGTAACCGTCATTTCGAAGAGCTACCCAGATACCGCCCCTCATCGTGGGGTTTTGGTTAGGATAAGGCAGACGGACACCTAAATATGTCGAGCTTGAAGGGGAATTGTCAGATGTCGAGGGAGATGATGAAATGTTGAGATGCAACTCATAGTTTGCATTATACGGATTGTAAGCAAAGTTAAGCTGTCTGCTTCCTGAACCGTTGGGAGCTGTGAAAACAGTGTCTGTATCGGGTGCAGGACGTGCTATGTTGGCAGAAGGAGCTTTATAGATCTTTGCAGTTGAAGTATTGGGAAGTCCTTCGGGATTGGGACGCCATGCGTATGAAAAGTTACGTATCGGCTCGCTGAACGGCAAATCGGTATTTTCTACATACGAAAATTCATTTATACGCTGGATACGCTCAACGCTTCCGTGGTCATATCTGAGGTTGGGACCTGCACAGATGAACTGGTGAAGTGTGTTATTTACAAGTACGATATCACCGGCTCTTACATCGTTTACATTTGTGATCTTGGTGAATCTGTATCTTTCGTAATCTTCGTCGTTAAATCCGCCGTAGTAAAATCTCTGGTCTGTATAACCCGCACGGTGGTATGCCCAGCTTACAAGACGGTTGCAGGCGGTGCGTATACCTGTTACGAATGACTGGTCAAGTCCTTCATCATAATTGAGGTTAAGCCAGTTGTACGCAGGGTTTATAGTCGGGTCACCGTAATGAAAACCGTAAACGTTTGTGAAAACAGTTATTTTTCTTGCTTCATCGATGATCTTTGCAACGAGCTGATCGTATGTAGGTCTTGGAGTCTCTACTTCGATCACACGGTCGGGAAGTATTTCACATGTTTGACCTGAAAATGAAAGTATTGCTGTGATATCTGCAGAGTTGATGGCACCGTCGCCGTTTACGTCAGCCTTGTCGGGGAAGTAGTAGTCGTCTGTTTTCATATACTTCATTACACGGATAACATCTTTTCCGTTGATGATGCCGTCACGTGTTACGTCACAGTCGGTTACTTCAACAGCTGCTGAAACACCGAACAAATTCGGGATCATTACTGTGCATGTTATCATTACAACAGACAGGAAAATTCCTGCGATCTTAAAAAATTTACCGTTTTTCATATCTCTTAAACTTTCTAGTTTTTTTTATTTTTTAGCACATTCAATTGAAATGTTTGTTTGTGTTGAATTGTTGAAGTGTGCATATATTCCGAAATATCCCGTATGTCCTATCTGGGTAAGACCTGAATAGATAAACTTACCTGAATTGTCACGTATTACGATTGAATCGTAGTCGGGATTTACCCTTATTGTACATATAAGATACGTGTCACCCGGATTATGCGTTACCATATAGTATTTGATAACATCACCCGTGTCAACTACCATTATCTTATGTGCTGTTGTCAGAGGCTCGGGGATACGTGTGTATGCAAGAGGCTCGTACCATTCGCTTCCTTCGCCGTCATTACCTGAACCTCTCTGACCCTTGGAACAGCCCGTACCTGTGTAGAAGTACACATAACCGTCATTTCTGAGTGCTGCCCAGATACCGCCTCTGCCCGAGGGTGTCAGGTTAGGATACGGCAAACGCACGCCTACGAAGGTTGCACATTGAGGAGAATTATCACTCGAAGATGGGGATGTTGCAAGGTTCATGTGTAATTCGTAGTTTGCATTGTAAGGATTGTAAGCAAAATCAAGCTGTCTGCTTCCCGAACCGTTGGGTGCTGTGAAAACAGTGTCTGTGTCGGGGGAGGGACGTGCTATGTTTGCAGTGGTAGTCTGATATATTTTTGCGAGTGCTGTCTGGGGAAGACCTTCAATGCTGGGACGCCATGCGTATGAGAAGTTACGTATACCCTCACGGAACGGCTCCGTTGTGTTGTCAACATATGCGAATGCACCCACACGCTGGATACGTTCAGCTGAACCATGGTCATATCTGAGGTTGGGACCTGCACATATGAATGTGTGCGTTGTGTTGTTTACAAGTACGATGTCGCCGCGTCTTACATCATTGATATTTGTGATCTTTTGGAATTTCCACTTAGCGAATTCCTTTTCCTTGATTCCGCCGAAGTAAAATCTCTGATCGTAATAGCCGGCGCGCTGGAATACCCAGCTTACAAGACGGTCACAAGCGGAACGTGTACCTGTTGCAAAAGATTTGTCAAGACCTTCGTCAAAGTTGAGATTAAGCCAGTTGAACGCAGGGTTTATTACTGCGTCACCGTAGTTAAAAGCATGGTTGTTTGTGAATTCTGTTACTTTTTTTGCTTCCTGAATGATCTTTTCAACGAGCTGTTCGTATGTAGGCTGAGGAGTAACTGATTCTATCACTCTGTCAGGAAGAACTTCGCATGTCTGACCTGAGAAAGAGAGAATTGCTGTGATGTCGGCGGAGTTGATAGTTCCGTCACCGTTTACGTCAGCCTTGTCGGGGAAGTAGTAATCATCTGTTTTCATATACTTCATTACACGGATAACATCTTTTCCGTTGATGATGCCGTCACGTGTTACATCGCAGTCGGTTACAGATACTGCTGCGGAAACTCCGAACATGCTCGGAATAAGAAGTGCGGAACACAAAGACAGTGCTGAAACACCTGTTATGACCGCTTTGTACAATTTGCTGTTCTTTTTCATAAAATAAGGGTTCCTTTCCTCGTGGAAAATATTTGATGTCATTCTCGTTTCACCAAATGATAACACATTTTACACCTAAAAAAAGATTTTGTCAATATAGAGAATATAATTAAATAATATAATAAAAGAGAATATTTATACAGAATGTGAACTATTAAGAGGTTTACTATGCTTTTGTTTGTCACATATGCACAAATACGGTGCGTGGAATTGTATGCAATTGACAAACTTTATTCTTTTATTGAGATAATTTGTAAATTTCGTTTTTGTGTTCCGAATACAGTACAAAATTACGAAAAAACTAAATGTTTTTGTCGCCGAATGGCTTGTTTACACAATATCTATTGACAAAGAAAAATGAAAAGTGTATAATATTCTATTGTCAGATTACTAACCGAGAAAGGAGAGAAAATCATGGAAAGAAGAATTAAAATGTCACCGTCGATACTGTCTGCAAATTTCAACAATTTGCTTGATGATGTAAAGGCGACGGAAAAAGCAGGGGCTGAATATCTTCACATTGACGTTATGGACGGTATTTTTGTACCCAACATATCATTCGGTAAGATAGTTCCTCAGACGCTTCGCAAGCATTCAAATCAAGTTTTTGATGTGCATCTGATGATAGTTGATCCGATGCGCTATATCGATGATTTTGCTAAGGCGGGCGCTGATATAATAACGATCCACCACGAGGCGTGCCACGACAGAATAAAGGTGCTTGAATATATCCGTTCTTTGGGAATAAAGCCGTGTATATCAATAAAACCCGATACAAATCCCGCCGTGCTGGAACAGTATCTGCCTTACGTTGATATGGTGCTTATCATGTCTGTACAGCCGGGATTCGGCGGACAGAAATTTATTCCTTCAGCGATAGAAAGCTGTAAGGTCGCACGTGAGCTTATAAAGAAGTCCGGACGTGATATAGACATTGAGGTTGACGGCGGTCTTTATACCTATAACGTTAATCTTGTTACCGAAGCAGGTGCCAACGTCATTGTTGCGGGCTCGTCCATATTCGGCGCTGAAGACATCGGCGGTGCAGTCGTTGAAATGACCAAGCGTGCCGAAGAAACATTTGTTTGGTAAAATTAATTTACTAACTGTTTTTAAAATCGTATTGACAATATTGGTGAAGTAATGTATAATTCACAAAAATACTCAAAAGGAGAAATTTTATGAAGAAAGCACTTTCTTTGATTTTGACAGTTGCTATGGCGCTGTCAATGGCACTCACAGCATTTGCAACTGTGGATATTCAGAACAATACAGAAGGTCAGGCACTTGACCTTGAAGCAAAGTACATCAAGACTGCTCCTAAAATGGACGGCAAGATCAATGCGGATGAATATCACGCAATGACATTTGCTGATTACAGCAAGTACTTCAACTGGACAAAAGGTTCACAGCGTTCCGAAACTCTTGAAGATGTTGAAAAATATCTCAAGAACGATATGAAGATCTACATGGGCTGGAACGGCAACGATTTCTATGTTGCACTTCAGGCAAAGGCTCCCAAGGCAGAATATAACTGCGAATTTTCCGGAAACGAGCTTTATATGTTCCGTGCATGGTCTTTCCAGGTTGCTATTACAGACATCGAAGCAACAGGTCAGGACAGAGCTGAGGTCGGTATCGGTTTTGACCCTGCTTCCGGCGGCAAAATGATTTCCTACACAAAGTGGGGCACAAGAAAGAATCTTACACTCACAGCAGGCGAAAACTATGCTGCTAACTGGGATAAGGATGCAGAGCTTGTTACATATGAAATGAAGCTTGATCTCGCTTCCATTCTCGGCGGTAAGGCACAGAATGACAGTCTCTTCCGTCTTGGCTTCTGTCTTAACATGGGCGATGGCGATATCGCTACTGACGACAGACAGAAACAGGTAGAGCTTGGCTACGGTATCGCAGTTTCCAAGCAGGTTGAAAACCTCCCCGCAATTGCTTTGACAGGCAAGAGCGCATCTGACGGCGACGTTGATGTAGATATTCCCGTTGATACAGAGCCTCAGGAAGAAGAACAGGCAGGATTTAATGCAGCTGACCGCTTTGATAAGGCAGGTGCTGCGGCAATCTTCAATATCACAAACGGCTCGCTCGAAGCTAAGGATATGGATGAAAACGGCGAAAAGTTTGTAAGACTTACAGTTACAGGCGAAAACCCCATTATCGGTTCAAAGGATCTTACACAGGGACTTAACATGGACCCTGAAAGTGTTAATCCCCAGGGTGTTTATCTTGCAATTAAGTACCGTACAGCAAGCCAGAAGAGCAACCGTTTTGCAATAAACTTTACTAACCCCATCGCTCCCACTCTCAACAGAGAGAATGACTGTGACCTCGGTTTCGGTCTTGCAAATGACGGCGAATGGCACACATTGGTATTCGAAATGTCCTTGTACGAAAATTGGACACAGTTCATCACTGAATTCTATCTCTGCCCCTTCTTTATTGCAGAAGAAGATCTTACAGGTGAAACATTCGATATTCAGTGGATCAAGTACTATTCCGATCCCCCTGTATTTGAGGATGAAGAATATACAAAGATAGACCTTGAAGGTAACGGTGACGAAACTGTTGCTGAAACAGAAGCTCCCGCAGAAGATACAGAAGCAGTTACAGACGCTGAAACAAAGATCGATGCAACAACAACAGCAGGTGACGCAAACAAAAATGATGACGAAGGCGGTCTTTCCGTTGGCGCTATCATCGGTATCGTTGCAGCAGTTGTAGTAGTTGCAGCAGGCGCAGTCCTCGTTGTAATGAAGAAAAAGAAGGCGTAAGCTGAATAAAGTTTAAAAAAACAGGGGTTGGTTTAAATGCAAGATTTGAACCAACCCTATCTTTAAAGGGGTATACAATGAAAAAAGCATTTATAAAAACACCCATAGCACCGCTTTACAGAAAGCCCGATTCAAATATTTCACTTGAAGATGAGGTGCTTTTCGGCATGGAGGTTGAAGCAGAAGAAGCTGAAAACGGTTTCTTTTTTGTGAAAACTCATTACGGATATACAGGATATATTTCCAAAAAAGACCTTTTATTTTGTTCACGCCGTGTCAAGAAATTCACCGAAATGAAGGATAAATATAAGATAATCAAAAAATCATTTTGCGATATATTGAGTGAGCCTAAAATGCAAGGCATCCGCCTTGTAACGCTTCCAAGGGGAAGCCGTTTGGCTGTGATCGAACACCTTGAAAATAACTGGGTGAGTGTGTATCTTTGTGACGGAACCGTGGGTTATACAAGGATAGAGCATCTTGATGAATACAAAACATCATATGATGTGAACGATGAAAATCTGCGTGATGCGCTTGTAAAAACAGCTGAAGGGTATCTTGGCACACAGTACCGTTGGGGCGGTAAAACCCCCGCAGGCATTGACTGTTCGGGACTTTGCTCTATGGCTTATATGCAGTGCGGTATCATCATTTACCGTGATGCAAAGCTGATGGAGGGATATCCTGTCAAGGAAATACCGTATGAACAGCTCCAAAAAGGTGATCTTGTATATTCACCGGGGCATATAATGATGTATATCGGTGATGGGAAAATTATTCATTCATCATCTTCAATGTGCGGTGTTGCGTATTCCACTCTTCCTGAAAAAGATAAAATAACTGCCTGCGGAAGTATTTTTTGTTAATTGCTGAAAAAACGTATAAAAATATTGATTTTCAGATTATTTTTGTGTATAATGGATCTGCATATGGATAGTATAAGGAGGAATACATATGGGTTTTGTATGGATCATATGGGCTGTACTGCTGGTGTTATTCGTTATTATTGAGATAATAACTCCGCAAATGACAACTATATGGCTTGCACTCGGTGCGCTTGTATCGCTTTTGGTCTGGTGTGTTTTCCCTGAACTTGTCTGGCTTCAGATCGTTGTTTTTGTGGCAGTATGTGCGGTTTCGCTTGCCTTTACAAGAAAGCTTGCAAAGAAAATTATGCACGGAAATGCCGAAAAAACAAATGCTGACAGATGTATAGGGCAAGAAGCGGTTGTTATTGAAGAAATAAATAATCTGCTTGGAAAAGGTCAGGTGAATATAAAAGGCGTTATATGGACAGCACGCTCTGCATCTGATGATGTTATCTCTGCAGGAACGCTTGTAGAGGTTGAAAAAATAGAAGGCGTTAAAGTTATTGTAAAAACAAAATAAAGAAAAGAGGTTTGATATTATGGGACCGATCTATATTGTAATTGCACTTGTGTTATTTGCTATTGTTGTGGTAATTTCCAATATTAAGATAGTGCCTCAATCAAGAGCATACGTAATTGAAAGGCTCGGAAGATATCATGTAACATGGGACACGGGGCTTCACGTTAAAGTACCTTTTCTTGACAAGATACAGAAAACTGTATCGCTTAAGGAACAGGTAGTTGATTTTCCGCCTCAGCCCGTTATCACAAAGGATAACGTAACCATGCAGATAGATACAGTTGTTTTCTTTCAGATAACTGACCCTAAGCTGTATGCGTACGGTGTTGAAAATCCCATGGCGGCAATTGAAAATCTTACGGCTACAACACTTCGTAATATTATCGGTGATATGGAGCTTGATAACACGCTCACGTCACGTGATACGATAAATGCTCATATAAGGGTAATACTTGACGAAGCTACAGACCCCTGGGGAATTAAGGTCAACCGTGTTGAGCTTAAAAATATAATTCCTCCGTCCGAAATTCAGGACGCTATGGAAAAGCAGATGAAGGCGGAACGTCAAAGACGTGAAGCAATTCTCAAGGCGGAAGGCGAAAAGGCAAGTAAGATACTTGTTGCCGAAGGCCTTAAAGAAAGCCAGATACTTGCAGCACAGGCCGACAAGGAAGCACAGATACTCAGAGCAGAAGCTGTCAAAGAACAGAAGATAAGAGAATCAGAGGGTGAAGCACAGGCAATTCTGGCTGTGCAGAAGGCAATGGCTGAATCAATCAAAATGATAAACGAAGCTGCTCCCGAAGACGGATTTCTGACTATCAAAAAGCTTGAGGCGTTTGCAAAAGCTGCTGACGGTCAGTCAACAAAGATCATTATTCCGAGCGAGCTTCAGTCACTTGCAGGACTTTGCGCAGGTGTAAAGGAAATAGTTTCGGATAAAGAAAATAAGCAGTAAGAAATGAAAAATCCTTTGCGGAGTGACCCGCAAAGGATTTTTTAAATTATTCTTCTTCCTCTTCAATTTCAGGCTTTTCATTGACTTTTACAGATATCTTTTCTGTTCTGTGGATATCCATTTCAAGAACTGTTATGTCAAGATGCTCGTATGAGAAAGTGTCGTTTACATTCGGAACATCGCCGAGGTTTTCCATTATCCAACCGCTGAGAGATATGCTTTCCTCATTGGGCTTAAGACCGAAGAATTCAAAAAATTCTTCTGTTGTTATTGAACATTCTACGGTGTATGTGCTGTCGTCTATCTTTATAAAGCTTTCGACAACTTCATCATGTTCGTCCCATATTTCGCCTACAAGCTCCTCTAAAATGTCTTCCATTGTGACGATGCCGAGTGTACCGCAGTATTCGTCAAGCACCACGGCGACGTGGGATTTTTCTTTTTGAAGTGTTTTTAAAATGTCATTTATTTTATCCGACTGCTGTACAAAAACGGGTGCGGACATTATTTCGGATATACTTTGCGGTGTAATAGCACCGTCGATATAAAAATCCTTCTGGTGGATGACACCTACTATATTGTCTATGCTGTTATCATAGATAAGCAAACGTGAAAATTTTGTCTGTGAGAATTTTTCTGCAATTTCCTGCTTGTCAGCATCTATTGAAACGGCTTCAAGATCCATTCTGTGGGTTAAAATTTCTTCTGCCTTAAGGTCACGGAATTCAATGGCACTTCGTATAAGCTCACCGCTGTTGTCGTCAATACTGCCTTCCTGCTGAACTTCGTCAACGATCATAAGCAGTTCTTCCTGTGATATTCCCTGACTTTCCTCTATTTTGAATACCTTTGACAAAAGCTTTTTCCACTGTGAGAAAATGAAGTTCAAGGGTGTTAAAATTATTATAAGTACATTTATAAACGGGGCAGAGAACATCGCAAATTTTTCGGGTGAATCCTTTGCAAGGCTTTTAGGCGATATTTCGCCGAATATCAATACCACAACTGTAATTACAACCGTAGATATCGTTGCACCGACATCACCATATAATTTTACAAATAACACCGTTGCGATGGATGCAAGACTGATGTTTACGATGTTGTTTCCTATAAGTATTGCCGAAAGAAGCTTGTCGTAATTGTCAGAAAGCTTCAAAACAAGCTTTGCACGCTTGTTGCCTTTTTCTACAAGCGTCTTTATTCTTGTCTTATTAAGAGAAGAAAATGCGGTTTCTGTTGCGGAAAAATATGCGGAAAATAATACCAGAATTACCATGGCGATAATTTGCGGTATACTGTCGGTGGGGGGCATAATAAACTCCTTTTTTATTTGAACTCATCGGGTTATGTAAACGCAAAAAGGCATGCCTGCAAACAGATATTCTGCGTGCAGGTATGCCTGATATTACATTACAAAATACTACAATCGCCTTCGGCTGAGTCCATGATTAGTAAAAAATCCTCAATTCGTTAATTTGTTTGATTGAAGCGGATTATATCACATATTAAGCGTTTTGTCAACTGTAATTGAAATAATTAATCAATTATTTACTATTTTATCACCCAAACCGTTGTTGTTACACCATGATGCAAAAGTTGAACCGGCGGGTGTTTTGATAGTTGTAAGCGCTGTACAATCAGTAAATGCACTAACCCCTATCGACGAAACACCGGATGGTACGATGATGGTTTCAAGTGATGTGTTGTTGAAAAATCCGTAATCTCCGATCGATGTGACACCGTCGTGCAACGTAACGGTTTTGAGGGAAGAAGATGTTGCAAATGCACCGTTACCTACCTTGGTAGTATGTGCGGGAAGCGTATATTCTTCACCATGTTCATTAGGATAGCAAACTATAGTTTTCATATCCTTTGTGAAAAGAACACCGTCAAATGTTGTGAATGCAGTATTTGAAAGTGCTACATCGATATTTTTCAAACTCTGACAGTAGAAGAAGATATATCTGCCGATGCTTGTGAGTGATGAAGGAAATGCAATGCTTTCAAGTGAATGACAGTTATTAAAAGCGTAATCACCGAGAGATGTGACTCCTTCGGGGAGATTTACGGAAATAAGGGAAGAACACTGCCAGAATGCTTTGCTTCCGATAGTTCTGACCGTTGATGAAATATTTACGGAATACAGCTTTGTGCAGTGCCAGAATGCACCGTCACCAATCTCTGTCACACCGTCCGGCAATACAACTGATACAAGTGAACTTGAATCAAAGCAGTTTGCGCCGAGCTTTACAACGGCAAGTCCTTGAATTTTTTGCGGTATTTTAATAACAGCTTCGCTTCCTGTGTAACCTGTTATGGATGCACCTAAAGCTGTGGTTTCATATGTGAAGAATGCAGCATCTGTTTCGTTTACTGCTTCAAAAATTGCGGTGTAGGAAGAAACATCCTTTGCAACGATAACTCTTTCAACATCCGTTACACCGTCTGTCCACATTTTGAATGCATAGCCTTCGTTTGCTTTTGCGGTAAGTGTTGCGGAAGCACCGATATCATAAACGCCCGAGCCCTCAACAGTACCTGCCGTATCCGAAATGCTTGTTGCCGTTATCTGAATTTGTTGGCTTGTATCTATTACGTTATCCTCTTCTATCGGGGGACGTTCGGAAGCAATTGTATCTGTGCTTATGGTAGTGTTGTTGTTACATGAAGCGAATGTCAGAACTGCAAAAACAGCTGTTACAAAAGATAATATTTTTTTCATTAAACCGTACTCCAAATTTTATTTACAAATGTCGGGCATATATTTTCTGAAATATGCTATTTTTACGCAAATACAAACGATGTGTATTGCAAGTGCCAATTCGGGATCTGAAGGATACGTGGGCGCAAGACGGAGGTTTTTGTCACAGGGATCAACACCGTAAGGGAAGGTTGAACCGGCTTTTGTCAGCGTAACACCTGCCGCTGCTGCAAGGTCATATGTAGTCTTTGCAAGACCGTCGGCTGTGTTAAGGCTGATGAAGTAACCGCCTCTCGGTCTTACCCAGCTTGCAATTCCCAGTTCTCCAAGCTCTTTTTCAAGTGTGGAAAGTACTATTTCAAACTTGGGACGCAAGTGGCGTGCATGAAGCTTCATGTGGTCGAGAATACCTTCTGCATTCTTGAAATACCACACGTGTCTGAGCTGATTTATTTTATCCGAACCGATAGTCTGAACGGACATTATGCCCTTTATCTGCTCTCTGTTGTTATCGCTTACTGCCATGAGGGCAACACCGGAACCGGGGAATGAGATCTTGGATGTGGAGAAGAACATAAATACCTTGTCTTCGTTTTCCGTACCTTTTACAAGCTCAAACAAATTCAAAAGCTTGTCGCCCTCGTCCTCGATATCGTGAACTGCATACGCATTGTCCCAGAAAATTCTGAAATCCTTTGCGGCAGTCTTGAGATTGGCAAAACGGCGTACCGTTTCGTCTGAATATGTGATACCGTCGGGATTTGAATACTTCGGCACACACCAGATACCCTTGATAGATGCGTCCTCAGCCACGAGCTTTTCAACAGTGTCCATATCGGGACCTGTAGGTGTCATAGGTACGTTTATCATTTTGATACCGAGAGATTCACAAATTGCAAAGTGTCTGTCGTAACCGGGAACGGGACAGAGGAATTTCACCTCAGGTAAACGGCACCAGGGAGTATCTGAACCGTAAACACCGTAAAGCATTGCTCTCGCCATTGTATCGTACATCATGTTAAGGCTGGAGTTTCCTCCGAGAATGATGTTGTTTGCGGGAATATCAAGAAGCTCCGCAAACATCTGTCTTGCTTCGGGAAGACCAAACAGAATACCGTAGTTTCTGCAGTCTGTTCCGTCCTGTGTACGGCACTGCTTGCTGCTGTGAAGTACACCGAGAAGTGATTCGGTAAGATCAAGCTGTTCTGTGTTGGGCTTACCTCTTGACATATCAAGAGCAAGCTTTTTAGACTTTATTTCCTCATATTCAGCAAGCAAAGACTTATATTCGGAAATTGCCTCATCTTGTGTCAGATCAATGTATTTTTTCATTTTGCGTATTCGCCTTTCAATTCTATATGCTTGAAAATAGCCGACAGCAGATCAGATTTATATTCAAAATGACCAACTGCACAAGCATTTTCAGATTATTATATAATATATCCGTTTATTTTTCAATACCAAAATTTGAATTTTTTAAAAAATATAGTTTTTTTTATAGTACACATTTTCATACTGCTTTGGTTTTTTGCCGCCATTTGCAACGGGAAATGATGTAAACAAAATTATGATAATTTTTTTCAAAAACCCCTTGACAAAACGAAGTAAATGTGATACTATATTCGGGCAAGGTTAAAAACCGTGTGCGAGTGTAGTTCAATGGTAGAATTCCAGCCTTCCAAGCTGGTTACGTGGGTTCGATTCCCATCACTCGCTCCATTTTTATGTACCCATAGCTCAGCCGGATAGAGCAACTGCCTTCTAAGCAGTAGGTCGGGGGTTCGAATCCCTCTGGGTACGCCATATGGTGGATATAGCGCAGTTGGTCAGCGCGTCAGGTTGTGGCCCTGAAGGTCGTCGGTTCGATCCCGATTATCCACCCCACACAAAAGCAGACTCTATAGAGTCTGCTTTTATTTTTTACTCTGTAAAATGCTTGACAAAAAGTGTCGTGAGCTGTATAATATACGCGTGAAGTTTAATTTTGACTGAAAGGGAAGTGCTAAAATGAAAAAAATACTGATATTCGTGTTGCTTATTACTGTCATCTTGTCTGCGCTTTGCACAGTATCTTATGCGGCGTTACCTCAAGATGGAAAAACAGCAAAGAAAACTATCGTTGTGATGGGTGATTCCATCGCATCCGGGTATATGTTGCCCGATTACGATCCTGATGTTTCCAGACCGAGATCGAAAACAAGCTTTGCTTCGGCTCTTGCAAAAGAGATCGGGTATGAACTTGTAGATATGACAAAAGAAGGAACTACTACAAAAAATATCGTCCAGAATCAGTTTGCCGAAAAATACGAGGAATACGTGTTGGATTCGGAAACTTTAATGATACTCAAGGATCAAAACGGCAAAGACCGCACATATACTTTCGATAACAGAGATAATCTCAAAAAAATGAAAACAGCAGACATCATTGCACTGTGCGTCGGTATGGGTGATCTTGATGTGCTTTTCAGTTTGGAAAGAGAGATAGTAACACAATTCCAGGCAGGTATACTGTCAAATATTGAGGATCTTTCTGATTTTATCGATACGTTAAGCGGTAAGATAGATACAAAAACAACGGAAATTGCCAGAAATCTGGAGACTGTGATCGGAAGAATCCGTGCGTTAAATCCCACAGCGGATATCGTTTATCAAAATTTGTACAATCCGTACGAACAGGTCAACGTTTCCCCGCTTAAAGAATTTTCACGTTCTTTGGTGCGCACATTGAACGAAAAAACGAAAGATGTTTGTGAAGAAATGGGTGTTGTATACGTTGATGTATACGAAACATTTGCTTTCCGTGCAGGTGAAAATCTCATTAATATGGATTGTCCGTCTCTCCGTGATTACACAAACGGAAATTATCAGAAGGACATGAATCCTACAGCGCTCGGTCATAAATACATAAAGGATGTTTACGTAAAAGCACTTGAAAATGCAGATGCTTTGCCGACATATCTTGGTCATGATGTTGAAAGCAGTTATACATTCACGCGAAATGAAATGGCAAGAGGTATCAATAAGCTTTTGCCCAATACAGTTGTAATCAAAACAACCCACGGCGACTATAGTGTAAAGGTTAAAAATTGGAAGCTCAATGCTGAAGTCGTCTTTAATACAAGTCTTTCGCAGATTCTGCTTGCAACAGCAGAACTCGATGTGTCAACCGTTCCGCAGTTTATAAGAGATATGAAGAAAATAACAACTGTGGTCACGGTAACAGGTACTTTTGATCCCGAAGCTGTTGAAACGTACCCCGAAACAGCTCCCGAAACGAAGCCTTCAGCTCCTGAAACAAAGCCTCCGAAGCCCGATAAGCCCGTTACAACGAAGCCTTCTAAGGATACTGAAAAGCCTTCTGAGGACGTTGAAACTGATATATCATTGGGTACAGATACTTTTGATACAGACGATATACTTAACGGTACAGATGTTACGCTTGATGAAGTAACAACCCCTGAAGAGGACACAGGTGTGCCTTCAGACACAGCGGAGGCAGATACGAATGAACAGACCCAAAAGGATGAATACGACGACGGCAACGGACGCAGAAATATGATAATATTTGCAGTTATCGGTGTTGTACTTCTCGTGGGTATTACTTCGGCTGTTATTTATTTCAAAAAGACACGTGCGTAATTGAATATCAAACTCATCCCTTTAGATCAAAAGGGATGAGTTTGTCATTTTTTTGTGTTTTATACGAATATTTAATATATTTTGAAGAGAAAATTAATATTTCCTCTTGACATTATTCGAAAAACGTGCTATTATTACCATATGAATTAATAACTTTTTAAGGAGAAACAGAAATGAAAAAGTTTTTATCAATTGTTCTTGCACTCACAATGATTCTGTCATTGGTTTGCGTTGCAGGCGAAGAAGTGATAAACGGCGAGGATGCAAAGCTTACAATGGTTGCACTCGGTGACTCTATCGCTTCCGGTTACAGCTTGCCCGACTATGACGAAACTATCGACCGTCCCCGTTCACAGCTTTCAGCTCCTGTTTTGATCGCAAAGGAGATCGGATATGATCTTGTTGACCTTACAAAAGAAGGCAGCATGACATACAATGTTCTTTACAATACACTTGTTGAAGGTTATTGGGATTTTGTAATAGATCCTGCAACAGGCGGTTACGTTTGGGATGAAACATACAACTGGTGGAAGATGGAATATATCGACAACAGTGCGAATCTTGAAGCAGTTAAAAATGCTGATCTTATCACACTTTCAGTCGGCAATATGGACCTTTCTTCATTTTTCGGTATCCAGTATGAGCTTATGCAGAAGCTGACCAACGGTGAGCTTAAGAGTGTTGATGATGTTGTAGCTCTTATTGAAAAAATCACTGGTGATATAGATGCAGGTACAACAACATCTGCTGATAACCTCAGACTTGTAATACAGAGAATTCGTGAGCTCAACCCCACAGCAACTATTGCTTTCCAGAACCTCTACAACGCTTATGAGCAGGTAGATGTTACTATCCTTAAGGAAGCTATCAGAATGATCACACTTCTTCTCAATGCAAAGACAATGAAGGTTTGTCTTGAAGAAGATGTAGTATTTGTTGACGTTTACTCAATGCTTTATGCTCACAAGAATGAAGATCTCATCATTCAGGATTGCGATTCTCTTATGGATTACATAAACGGTAACTACGAATCCGATCCCCACTTGACAGTACGCGGCCACGAATATGTAAGAGATGCATATCTTATGATGCTTAAGCTTACAGATTCACTTCCCAGAATTACAGGTACAGATCTTAAGACTGTATACAAGTGGTCAAAGTATTCCTTGAACAAGGATTATGTTTCAACACTTCCCACAGAAATCGTTGTTAACACAACACGCGGCGACTTTAAGGTAGCTGTTGAAAGCTGGAACATAAGCGATGAATTCAATCCGCTTATGCCCAAGAATATGACATTTATCGCAACACCCAATCTTGATATGGATACAGTTCCCGCATTCCTTGAAAATTCTATCGATTCTATCGGTACATGCATTAAGGTTGGCGTAGGCTCATTCATCAAGAGAGGTGACGCTAACGGCGACGGTGTTGCTGACAGCGATGATATCGCTCTCATTCTCAACCATATGACAAGCGGTGCTCCTGTTATCGTTGATAATGCAGACGTTACAATGGATGGTAAGGTTAACGCAATTGACCTCGTGTTCCTTACACTTATGCTGTTCCAGAAATAATTTTAATTGAATAACAGCTTAAGACCGGCTCAGATGATTGTTTTGAGCCGGTCTGATTTTATACAGTATATATTAAAATTTTATTTAATTATTTATGAAAAAAATGGTATCGTGTATTGACATTATTGATTATTTGTGGTACTATTGAGTGTAATAATAACTTTTTTAGGAGAAACTAAAATGAAAAAGCTTTTGTCAGTTGTAATTGTGCTTACAATGATCTTGTCACTGGTTTGTGTAGCAAGAGAAGGCGTAATCAACGGTGAGGATGCAGAACTTACAATGGTTGTGCTCGGTGACTCTGTCGCATCCGGGTATAGATTGCCCGACTATGACGATACTATCGCACGTCCCCGTTCACAGCTTTCAGCCGCTGTTTTGCTTTCCAAGGAGATTGGCTACGATATTATCGACTTTACTCAAGAAGGCTGTACGGCAATTGATATTCTTAACAACGTGCTGACCGAATCTGCTGAAAACAGTGCGAAGATCGAGGCGATTAAAAACGCTGATCTTATCACGCTTTCTGTAGGTAATATGGATATCGTTAAATTATTCAATAGAGAAACACCGCTTTTGAATGATATAATGAATGGTAACATTCCCGATGCTGAATCGGCTATCGAGCTTATTGAAATAATGGTAGGCAGTCTTGATGATGTTACAGCGGAAATTGCTGAAAATCTCAGACTTGTGTTCATAAGGATCCGTGAACTCAATCCTACGGCTACTATTGCATTCCAGAATTTGTATAACTCTTGTGAGCAGTTGGATGTTGATGTTATAAAGGAAGCAACACGTATACTCACACTTATGCTCAACGCACAGACAATGAAGGTTTGCCTTGAAGAGGATGTTGTATTTGTTGATGTTTATTCAGTGCTCTATGCACACAGAGACGAAGATCTCATTCTTTTGGACTGTGAGTCGCTTGAGGATCTCACAAGCGGTAATTTCGAAGCAGATACTCATTTGACGGTTCTCGGTCATGAGTATGTAAGAGACGCATACCTCATTGCGCTCAAGCTCTCGGATTCACTTCCCAGAATTACAGGCACAGATCTCAAGACTGTATACAAGTGGTCAAAATATTCAGTCAATAAGGATTATGCTTCAACACTTCCCACAGAAATCGTTGTTAACACAACACGCGGTGACTTTAAGGTAGCTGTTGAAAGCTGGAACATAAGCGATAAATTTAATCCGCTTATGCCCCAAAATATGACATTTGTCGCAACTCCCAATCTTGATATGGACACAGTTCCTGCATTCCTCGAAAGCTATATTGATTCTATAGGCACATGCATTAAGGTAGGCGCAGGTTCATTCATCAAGAGAGGCGATGCTAATGGCGACGGTGTTGCGGACAGTGATGATATTGCTCTCATTCGTGAGCACATGACAAGCGGTGCACCCATTATCGTTGATAATGCAGATGTTACAAAGGACGGCAAGGTTAACACAATTGACCTCGTATTCCTTACGCTTATGCTGTACAAAAAATAATATCCAGTACATAAAATTAAGACCTGCTCAGATTACCTTGAGCAGGTCTTAATTTATATTTGTATATATCCTTAAATTGAGTTATTCCTCGTTTTTTGAGTTTGTCATGTAAAACTCTGAGAAGATCATATACGCAAAGGAGCGCACGGCGAATTTCAACGCCATAATATCCTCATCGTCGCTGTCGGGCTTTGATAAGGGAACCTTATCGGTAAGTGCATGTAAAGTATAGTCAAGCTCACCGCCGAAAATTTCATATATATCCCTGACAGAATTTTTGTCAAAAAGATCATCAAACAGCATTTTGATCTTTGCGATAGAAAGCACTCTTTTTAAAACGCATATCATCAGAAATCTTGCCAGATGCTCTTTGTTGTATCTTTTTTTATCCGGTGACGGAATGACTTTTTGTTTTACGTAGTTATTAAGCATCGAAGATGTTATACTGCCATCCTTGGAGTCAGAAAATACACCGAAATATTTTTCTGCAAGCGCCAGTACCTGATCCATATACAGATCTATGTCGGGAAGCATATCCCACGTCGGGGCGCTAAATTTACTAAGTGACGAGAAATCCAAATATATCACCTCTTTAATATACTGTACAGTATTATATCACTTAAAATACTTTATGTCAAGTTTGAATTTGATTTTTGGTGATTTTTAAAACTTGATATACAGTTTTTGAAAAATACATATATAGCTCAAATATTTACAAACACTGTGTAGAATTAATTTTCATAATATCATATTATTTTCTTATACCGTCAAGGCAGGTGTTAGATGTGATAAAAGAAGAAAATATATTAAATCGGACAACCGAAAACGAAAATCTTTCACGTTTACTTTTTAAAAAACAAAGCATTGATGAAAGGGTATATGCTGTACTGCGAGAAATGATGCGCAGTATTTCACATAGTGCGGATATTAGAAATGAAGATTTTTCGCATGTTTTTGAGAAGTGTCTGAGTGTGGAACTGCCCCCTGCAGATTTTCCCGAATATGAAAAAACGGCGGATGTAAATCAGAAATTGCTTCATCTCACAGCTTGCTCCGTGCTTGACGATATAGCTTCGGGAAAGCGGAAAATAAGTGATTTTTTGCTTGATGATAAGAATGTATCTTATAGCGGGAGGATAGCTTATCTGAAAAATACGCTTTCAGATAAGGCGTATAAGCTGTTTTCAAAGCATCTTGCTTTGTATGAGCCGTCACCTGTGCCGGATTTTAATTCGGCTTGCGAGGCGGTATATGACGGTAAAGCGGATTATTGTATACTTCCGATTGAAAATTCTACCGACGGACGGCTTGGCGGATTTTATAATTTAATATCGAAATATGAGCTGTTTATCTGCTTTGCTGCAGATATTATGTCGAATGACGGAAATGTACGCACAAGATTTGCACTTTGCAAAAAGAACACATCGGTTTTCCAAAGCAGTAAAAAAGATCCTTTATGGTATACAGAATTGCTCATAAGACCAAACGGTGAAAATACAATGGCAGATATTTTGTTTTATGCTGACTTTTTCGGTGTCCAAACCCTCAAAACTGATTGCACCCCGTCTGACTATTCCGACAGAGAATATAATATGTATGTTACATTTGTATCAAACGAAAAACAACTCGTAAAGCTCCTGATGTTCTTTGCTATAGAACAGATAGGTTATTCCGCAATAGGCATATATACTGTAATATGAAAAATTCCGACAGCCCACAGGACTGTCGGAATTTTTAATTTAGTCGTAAATATTAATCTTCAGGGACAATAAGACCGTAGTCATTATCCTTACGTTTGTAAATTACATTCGTTTTTTCTGTATCTGCATTGACGAAAACGAAGAACTGATGTCCCAAAAGATTCATCTGGAGGATCGCTTCTTCAACCGACATAGGTCTGAAGGGGAATGTTTTTTCCCTTATCTTGAAGGGCGCTTCCTCGTCTTCATCAGGCTCGATATCATATACCGCATGGTCGAAATATCCGTCGCGGAGACGCTTCTGGAGCCTCGTCTTATTCTTTCTTATCTGACGTTCAATTATATCAACTGCATTGTCCAGTGCATTTCTGAAAGTATCACTTTCTTCCTCTGCACGGAACAGTGTACTGCCGACTGTTATTGTAAGCTCCAATATCTCTTTTTCGCGTTTCCTTGAAAGAACAACTGATGCGGAAGCGTTGTCGTTGAAAAATTTATCGAATTTTTCAAGCTTCTTTTCAATGATTGCTTTCAAATCATCGGTAACGGTAATTTGTTTAGCCACTATCAATGTTTTCATAGAAAAACCACCTTTACGAGAAATTGCAAAATATTCGGCTTCTATCTTGCATTTTTACTATACCATAATTCTATGTAAAAATCAATAGCTTTTAACAATAATTTAATTATTGTTTGGTTATTTTTAATAAATTGTCAAGGCTATTTTCTGAAATTTCAGTCAAAGTGTCGCATTTTGCCAGATTCCAACGCTCAATATGTGTAAGAGATGCGCCCGGGGCTATATCGCAAAGAGGGCTGAGCGACTCAAGCTCAAAGAAATTTTTGCCCGTGAAAAATTCACAGCAAACACCGCCGTCGGGGTAAACACCGTTTTTATCAACATCAAATTTTTTAGTGAAAAGAACACCGTTTTTATAATAGCATACAAGACCGCAGTTTGAATCTGTTGCGATCTTGAAGTCGCATACAGCTTCTTTATCCTGCTTTACAGCAACGTATTTGTCAAACAGATGCAATCTTTTATCTGCAAGTGATGTGTACGGCCAGAGTACAAGCTTTCTGTTAGGCAGAAGTCCTGTGTTTTCTGTGTTTTGTGCGACAAATCCAACACCGTCCTGCGCCATAACGGAAAGTGCCCATACAGCGCCGTTCAATGTTTTATCGGTTATGTTTTTAACTGTGTTATAGACAGTGATGCCGCCGTTTTCAAATACCAGCTTAAGCTGTGCTGATACAAGTCCGCCTGCATACGGAAGCTGTGTGAATGTTACGGCATTGTCCGATATTTCGTATTCTATCGGTGAGTTATCGGGGTTGTATGTCAAGGGGTATTCTTCAGGCGACATCCAAATTCTGTGTCCGCCGTAGATGTACCATGCTGTGCCTTTTCCAAAGGCATTTTCAAACGCTTCGTCTGTTCTTTGTGTTTCTCTGCCTATATCCTCAAAAAAGAGGTTTTCGCAGCCGTCAAGCGACATATATATAACTCTCGGTCCAACATCAAGTGTTACGCCGAGCGTGATATCGCCTTCTTCGATAAAAAGTGTTTTTCCGTAATTTTTGTAGTTTTCAATTCTTGTTTTCATAATCATTCCGCCGTTCCTATAAATTTTGCAATTTGGTAAAGTGCATCTGTGAGTGACGGTGCAGGTCTTACTGGAGTTGCCGATTCATCAAAGAGAAATACCTGACCGTTTTTGCAAGCTGAAATGTTTTCATAACTTTTCCGTTTGCGTATATCGTTTACGGTGAATTTTTCATCCGTAACAAAGCTTATTATTATTTCGGGGTTAGTGCTCAAAACTGTTGTAATATCGGAGCTTACCGTTTTTTCATCCGATGTGAAGATGTTTTCACCGCCTGCAAGCTCCACAAGCTCGCCTATTAAAGATCCTTTGCAATAGGCAAAATAATTTTTCGGTGTACCGCCTTCGACGTATACCTTGCGTTTTATGGTTGCCCTGTCGGCAAGTGCTTTCACAACACCTATTTCCGCACGCATATCTTCAATGATTTTTTCTGCAATATCTGATTTGAATGTTACAGCACCTGCAAGACGTATGTTTGATTCAGCGACGCTTACACCGCCTTCATCCATGAATATAAATGCCTTGAAGCCTGCGCTTTTAAATGATTCAATGTCAATTCCGCTGTCGTTTGATGAAAATATCAACGTGTCAACGCCCAGGTTTTTTAAAGCATCGGCTGTGATAAATCCGCCTGTTGCGACTCTTGCAGAGGAAGGCATACCGGAAAGTTCCTTACATTCGGCAGAACATGATTTTATAAGCCTTGCCGCACCGAGCTTTATCATTATTTCCGCACAGCTTGCTGAAGATACGTACACACCCTCGGGTGCTTTTTCGAGTACATATGAATTTCCCGAATAATCGGAAACGCTTATGCTGTATTCACTTGCGCTGTTGTTTTCATCTGTTTTATAATAGTCTTCCGAAAGATATCGGCACGATATAAACGAAGATGAAACGAGCATAAGAAGCAGAAGAAAAGATATAAAACGCTTGAAGTTCATATCAAATCACCCCTTTTTGAATTATAAATATGTATTTGGTTAAAATCCTGTTTGAACAGGAGGGAATTTTCATGGTTATAAAAAGATATATAGAATCGGTGCCCGTGGAATTTAACGAGCTTTCATCAAAAACCGTGTCGTCCGAAAAAATACAGATGGCAATAGATGCCGTTAACAGACGTACAGGTATGCAAAATGATGAAGATAAAGAACTGAAGGAAAATGAATGATCGAAAAGCCGCCCTTTATATCCGTGTTTCGACTGATGCGCAAAGGGAAGAGGGATACTCCATTGAAGCGCAAACAGAGATGCTGAAAGGGTACTGTCAGAGCAAACAAATTAAAAATTACAGCTTTTATACAGACGGGGGATTTTCAGGTTCAAATATTGAACGTCCGCAGATGCAACGGCTTATTGAAGACATAAAGCAAGGTAAGATCAGCTGTGTGGTTGTGTATAAACTTGACAGACTTTCAAGAAGCCAGAAGGACACATTGTATCTTATAGAAGATGTGCTGATACCGAACAAAACCAGCTTTGTATCGCTTCGTGAAAATATGGATACGTCAACACCGATCGGACGTGCGATGCTCGGTATAATGTCAGCATTTGCACAGCTTGAAAGGGAAACGATAAAGGAGCGCACAGGGCTTGGTATGCGTGAACGTGTCAAAAGCGGACTGTGGCCCGGTGGAGGCAGAACGCCGTTTGGATATGATTACGACAGGGAAAAAGGCATTCTTGTTCCCAATGACGATGCCGAAATTGTAAGACAAATATATTCGCTTTATCTACAGGGATATTCAACATTAAAAATTGCAAAGCTCACAGGACTTAAATATGAAAGGCTTGCCATTCAGATATTAAAGCGCAAAACAAACATAGGCTGTATCGTCTACAACGGTGTGGAATATAAAGGCTGTCACGAACCGATTGTGTCTGAGGACGTTTTTTATTCCGCACAAGCCGAAATGAAGCGCAGACACAAAAAGCAAACACGCACATCAAAAGCACTTCTGGCAGGACTTATAATCTGCGGTGTGTGCGGTGCAAAAATGAGGTATCAGAAATGGAGTGGTGGAAAGTACAAAATATATTGTTACTCTCAGGATAAATCGAAACCTCATTTATCTAAGGGCAGTGCGTGCGACAACATAAAAGTAGATGCGGAAGAACTTGAAAAAATCGTTCTTGATGATATTTTTTCTTTAAGGTATGAAGAAAAAAACGGATTAAGCGGTGAAACGGACATTCTTGATGTGCTTGAAAAAACAAAAACAGGCATCAAAAAGAAACTGTCACGCTTGTATGAGCTTTATTCAGAGGCTGACGATGATGTTTTAAAGGATGAAATAAACCGCCGAAAGCGTGAGCTTTCTGAAATTGAAGAAAAAATACGATCCGAAAAAGAAACACGAAGTGTTTCACGTGCATCCAGAGAACAGCTTAAAAAGCTCAGTGCTATAGCGGGGGTTTGGGATACAATGACGCTTGAAGAAAAACAAAGCGTTTTAAGAGAAATTATAGAAAAAATAGTTATAACAAAAGATTCCGTTGAGATTTTTTATACAGGGAATATTAAGTAGGTATATGAGGCTGGCTCATTTAAGGAAATAACTCCCAAAATAAGTCGCCCCATATATTTCCTTAAATGAGCCACCCCTATAATGTTACATCTTATTTGTTTTCTGTGCTTTGCGATGATTTTTTGCTGTACAGAAAGAAGAATACAACAACACCTACAGCTGCAACTACGGTTACAATAATTGCAACTATCCACATTGTGGATATACCGCCGCCCTTTTCATCATCCGAGGGAGCATCGGTTACATTACCTGCAGGAACGGAGGGCTCTTCTGTTACTTCGGCTTCGGTAACAGGATCTGTTTCGGGCGCTTCTGTTTCAGCTTCAGGATCAATGAGTGTTCCCGTGTGACCTGTTTCCGTTACAAAAACGATGTTGTGTATCAAAAATTCATCTCCGCCGGGCATATATGCGGCAAGATAAATGTCGCCTATGAATGATGAATCAAGGCTGAGCTTTGCAGTTCTGCGCCATAAATCATCACCGTTGCCGCTTTTGAGATTTACATAATCAATGTCAAATGCGTCTTCGTTACCTGATGAAAAATCGCCGTCGGCAGTTGTTGCAAGACCGAAACCTGCACGTTTTCCATCGGTTGTTGCCTTGAAATCGCCCTTTGTAGAGTAGTCAATATAGACATAATCATATTTAGAAAGGTTAAGTCTGCCCAGATCAATAACAGATGTCGGAGTTCCCTTTACGACACGCCATGTAATGCCTTGTTCTTCAAGCTTCATAACAAGCCCGTCGTTTCTCGGAACATCTTTGAGATCGTAAACCTCATACGATTCAACGCCGTCTTCGGTGAGCAGGGAACCCGAAACAAATTCAGAACCGTCGGGAAGGGGGCATTTGTTTTTCGGCATGCCTTCGTATACGGGAATGAGGAATGAAATTGCTGTATCCAAAAATCCGTTTTCCGCATATGAACGGTACATCGTGTTTCCTTCGCTTGTTGCGGCGGTTACGTTCTGCATGTACTGTCCCCAGAAGTTTTTGCTTGAGCGTGCGTCTACGTTGAATTTCTGAAGATAGGGTATATTCTGGTATATGCTTATGTATTTTTCTTTTACTTTGAGGGAACCGCCGTAGAGTGCTTTCCATCTTGTATTCCATGAGGGATTTCCGCCCCACTCAGATGCCATTACGGGTGTACCTTCAATAGCTTCATTCATACCGCCTGTAAATATCTGAAAATATCCCGTACCTGATGAACCCATATTAAAATAGTTATAATAACCGTTGTATTTTTTGGATTCTGCAAGCGTGAATCCCGATGTGGGAGCATTTATGAGATTTCCGTTTTCGTCTGTTTTAGAATATTTACCGCTTCCGTTATCGTAATAATACCACATTTTGTCACCGCAAGCACCCGTGATAAGAGGGGATTTGCCGGTACCTTGCTCCTGTCTTATACGTGAAGCGAGGAAAACAGGGTTAACGCCTACTTCTTTTCCTGTGTTGTAGAAAAATTCAGCGTATGTTGTGTCGGAATATTCACCGTCAAGCGTTGCGTTTTCCATAAATGTACCGCTGACAGCGGCTTTTACGGCATCAAGCGTTATGCCGTCTGCCCAAGAAAGCTCAAGAAAACGGAAAATACTTTTTTCAGTCAAGAAGTTTCTGGGGTCCATTTCATATTCAACAGCGGCACGTGAAGCCTTGTACCAGCCTGAATCGTACAGTGTTGTGTGTGAAAAATCTCTGTATGAGGATTCGGAACGGGAGCAAAGATTTCTCTTTATTTCCGCATCGTATTCCTGATATACAACATAATCCCATGTGTATTCGGATTCTTTGCCCTGCTGACGGCTTATTTCCGTGATAAGCAACGGCTCAAATGTCCAATCCTTGTATGTCTTGTGCAAAGCAAGCAGAGAGTTAAGATAATCGTCGGGGAAGCCCTTGTCTTTAAGCGACTGCATGTATGCTTCATCTTCCGCATTTTCCGCCAAAACAGAAACAGGGGAAGCAAATACACAGAGCACCGTAACAAGCGCAAGAGTGAGTGATGATATTTTTTTAATAAAATTCATCTGAATTTACCATCCTTTTAAAAATAACGTTCACGAAAATCTGAAATATGCATATATATCCGCATTATAACACAATATTGTAAATTTTTCAACTGTTTTTGTCAAAGCAATCATGTGTTATAATATAATAAGGCGCACCTGTTTACACAAGTGCGCCGAAATTTTATATAAGCTTGAATTCTGTAAATTCCTTGACGTCGGAACGGTTAGAAACAAATACCTTGAATTTACCCTTTTCTGCTTTGTATTCTCCGCTGAATGTGTGGAATTTCAAAGCGTCAAGTGTTATTTTAAAGGTTACTGTTTTTTCTTCACACGGAGCAAGTGCTACCTTCTGATATCCTTTCATTTCCTTTACAGGTCTTGAAACGGATGCTGTAACATCGTTGATGTAAAGCTGTACTGTTTCAATACCTTCGACGTTACCCGTGTTTTTAACATTTACGGATACTGTTATCTCGCCGTCCTCTGTCATTTCGTTATTTGAGAGAGTGGGGGCGGAAATGTCAAATGTTGTATAAGACATGCCGTATCCGAAGGGATAAACGGGTTCATACGGTGTGTCGAGATATCTTAAGCAGTAACCGCCGTTGCCGTTAGGTCTTCCTGTAGGCAGGTGGTTATAGAAGTACGGCGACTGTCCTTCGTAGGGGAATGTCATAGGAAGCTTTCCCTGGAAGTTTACACGTCCGAAAAGCAGATTTGCAAGAGCATTTCCACCCTCCGTACCGGGATGCCAGAAAATAATCGTTGCGGGTGAAATATCGTTTATCTTTTCAAGGGCGAGCGGACGTCCGCAGTAAATGACCGTTACGGTATTCTTGTTAACTGAGCAAACTTCTTTTACAAGCTCTGCCTGAGCATCGCTGATGGATATTCTTGCACGTGTGTGTGATTCACCGCTCATATCCATTTCTTCGCCTATGCAGAGAACTACAGCGTCAGATTCAGCCGCAAGCTTCTTCGCCTCTGCAATTCTGTCAGCAACAGCCTCGGGCTTTTCGTTGGGATCAAAGGTCGAACCGAATGCAAGCTTAACATCGGCATTTTTTGCAATACCCTTGATACCGTCAAGTGCGCTGACAGCTTCTGCGACAGTACCGCAGCAGAACCAGCCACCGATCATACCGTGGTCAGCCGCAGGACCGATAACGGCGATCTTCTTCACGTTTTCATCAAAGGGAAGTACGCCTTCATTTTTCAAAAGCACCGCACTCTTTTCAGCGGCAACTCTTGCAAGATCTCTGTGTTCCTTGCAAAGGTGCAATCTCTTTTCTTCTTCAACGCTTGCGCCTCTGTACGGATCTTCAAAAAGACCGAGCTTTTCTTTAAGCTTCAGAATACGCATAACAGCATCGTCAAGCTGTTTTTCTGTTATTTCGCCTTCTTCAAGAAGCTCTTTTCCGAATTTAACAAAGCATGTTGACATCATTTCAATGTCACTTGTTGCATCGAGTGCTTTTTTAGCACATTCCTTTTCATTTGCACAAATTCCGTGTGAGATCATTTCGTAAAAGGCGTTGAAGTCGGAAATTACGATTCCGTCAAAGCCCCATTCCTTACGGAGAATATCGTCAACGAGATATTTATTTGCAGAGGAGGGAACACCGTTAAGTGTGTTGAATGATGTCATTACAAGCTCAACACCCTCATCAACAGCCGCTTTATAAGCGGGCATGTAAAATTCACGCAGAGTTCTGTCGCCAAGCTCAACAGCGTCATAGTCACGTCCGCCGTCGCAAGCGCCGTATGCGGCAAAATGCTTTACACAAGCGGCAATTTTGTCTTTTTCGAGGTTCTCACCCTGAAATCCTCTGACCATAGCCGCAGACATTTTAGAGTTGAGATACGGGTCCTCACCTGTTGTTTCCATACATCTGCCCCAGCGTGCATCACGCACAAGGTCAACCATAGGTGCAAATGTTACATGCAACCCTCCCGCAACGGCTTCCTTTGCCGCCATAGCACAGCACTGTTCCGCAAGCTCTGTATCAAATGATGCGCCGAGTCCGAGCGGAACGGGATAGATCGTGCGGTAACCGTGTATGATATCAGCCATAAACAAAAGGGGGATTTTGTGCGGATCTTCATCCATGTGGAAATCCTGCAGGAATTTGAGCTGTTCTGCACCGCTTCCGCCGAGAAGTGTACCGATTTTTGATGTAACCTTTCTCGTAATACCGAAGTTGCGCATAGGACCTGTTACAGCACCCTCACCCTTGTCTGTAATTATCTGGGGAACGAGCTGAGTCATTTGAGCCAGCTTCTCGTCCACCGTCATTTCGCTTAATAATTTTTGTAAATCCATAATCTTTACCCCAATAAAATTTATATCTATATTCTACATCATATTGGTGTTTTTGTCAATGGGATTATTTTACAATATCTATTGACAAAGAAATTATTTTGTGTTAATATTATTTGGCACACTATGTGCTGTGAGGTGGATCATGAATAAAAAGGAAAATCTTATCTGTGATGAAATGTCACAGAAAATTATACAAGCAGCTGAACGGCTCGCTATTGAAGACGGCACTGAAAATTTAAACGTAAGAAAAATTCTTAAGACCTTGGATATAACAAACAGGGTATTTTACAACCGTTTTCACAATATAGGGGAAGTTCTCGATATAATATACGAAAAAACGGTTTTGAAAATAAGGGAAAGCATGACTATCGCCTTTGACCGTGACCGTGATTTTTTTGAGCAGGTGACTGAAATCGTTGCCAATACACTTATCATGTCGTATGACAACAAGATGAATTTCAATCATTATGTGTTTGAAAATGACTCAACATCAAGGTCCAATTTTGAATGGTGGCAGAATGAGATAATAAAGCTTATCGAATATGCGAAAAAAGAGAAGCTTTTGAAAGATGTTGATTCATATGCTGTAAGTTATGCAATTTGGTGCTTCTGCAGAGGATATAATGCCGATGCAGTGGGCAGAAAACTGCCGAAGGAAGAGGCTGTTAAAAACTTCAAATACAGCTTCGGATTTTTGCTTGACGGTTTAAGGGCATGAGGTTTATATGAATATTGACAGAATAATAGAAAAGCAAAGAGAATTTTTCAAAAGCGGCGCAACACTTCCCGTGAAGTTCAGAAAAGCTATGCTTGAAGGGCTTTACATTGCTGTGAAAAAGCATGAAAACGAAATCGCACAAGCCCTTAAGGCAGACCTCGGTAAAAGCACATACGAGGGATTTATGTGTGAAACGGGACTTGTTTTGAACGAAATATCGTATATGCTTCGCAATATTGATAAATTCGCATCAAAAAAACATGTTTGCACACCGATTCCACAGTTTCCGTCGGTAAGCTATACAAAGGCGACGCCGTACGGTAATGTGCTTATAATGAGTCCTTGGAATTACCCCATCTTGCTCACGCTTCAACCGCTTGTAACGGCGATAGCGGCAGGCAATACAGCCGTCGTAAAGCCGAGTGCATATTCGCCTGAATCCGGAAAAGTAATAGAAAAAATAATAAAATCGTGTTTTCCTGATGAATATGTCAGCGTTGTATTAGGCGGAAGACAGGAAAATGCGGAGCTTCTTGACAAAAAGTTTGATTTTGTATTTTTCACGGGAAGCACCAATGTAGGGCGTGAAGTTTTGCGTCACACAGCCGAAACCCTGACACCTGCCGTGCTTGAGCTTGGCGGAAAAAGCCCCTGTATCGTTGACAGTACAGCAAATATAAAGCTTGCCGCAAAGCGAATAGTTTTCGGTAAATTTTTAAACTGCGGACAAACATGTGTTGCGCCTGATTATGTGCTTTGCGATGCAAAAATAAAAGATCTGCTTGTGCGTGAAATTTGCAAACAAATAAGAAAACAGTACGGTGAAGATCCGTTAAATAATCCCAATTACGGAAAGATAATAAACGAAAAGCATTTTGACAGAATAAATGCGCTGATAGATCACGAAAGAACAGTTATCGGCGGTATTTCAAACAGAAAAACATTAAAAATTGCGCCCACGGTTATGACAGACATCACGTGGAATGATGATGTTATGAAGGAAGAAATTTTCGGCCCTGTTCTTCCGATTCTGACATTTGATAAATTCAGTGATATTTTTAATATTCTTGCAGACAAACCGAAGCCGCTTGCGCTTTATCTGTTTTCTGAAAACAGAAAACGCGTAGATGCTGTTGTATCACGCATTTCTTATGGCGGCGGATGTATAAATGATACGGTCATACACCTTGCCACAAGTGAAATGGGATTTGGCGGTGTCGGTGAAAGCGGAATGGGAAGCTATCACGGTAAAGTCGGCTTTGATACATTTTCCCATATCAAAAGCATTGTTGAGAAGAAGACGTGGCTTGACTTGCCCATGCGGTACCAACCGTATAAAAACAAGCTTTACGAAAAAGCGGTAAGATTTTTCTTAAAATAAAAAAACTAAATATCTATTCTATTATCTTCTGCCCCTGCCCCCCCCGCAGTTGACGAAGTCAACTGATTGGCAATAGGGGCAGATATTCCTGCGGAAATATATTTTAAAAGGCAGACTCATTGAGTCTGCCTTTGTGCTATTTGTCGTTCAATCGTTCTGCTAAATTTATAAGAGCTTTTAAGTTATCCTCGGACATATTCTGTGTTAATTTATATAATTTTTGAACAAGTTGAGGTTCGTCTATACCATCGTCAAAGAATTCTTTAGGAGTTACACCGAGGTATTCGCAGATGTAAAGAAACTCACTCATTGACGGCATGGCACGTCCGGACGAAATGCTTTGTATATAGCTTTTACTGTGTCCTAAATCAGTACTCATTCTGTATTCGGATACATTCTTTTTCGTTCTTAAAATCGAAATACGTTCTCGTATAAACTGCAGATCCATCGTTAACACCTCGCTTTTTACTATTCTGCAATAATAACGTCTAAAACTTTATATTATATATTTCCGAAGGAAATATGCGCCCTACCGCCTGTGGCAGTTGACAGGCGTAACGTAGTTAGCCATGTCAACTGAGGGGGGGCAGGCGAGGGCGCATAAAATACAAAACGGTGAATGTATACTTTTATATGTTACAATATATAGAGCATTTATTTAAAAAGTACAAGGGTCGACTTATATTGAAATTGATATTTCAAATGAGTCGACCCCTTTGCAATTTTTTATTCGCTTTTTTTGTATTGAACTGATATATCCGCTTTTTTCTTGACGTAATCGCCTGTGACGGTTACTTTTTCGATTGTCGGATCTGAAGGAACTTTGTACATTATATCGAGCATAAGCTCTTCAACAATAGAACGAAGTCCTCTCGCACCTGCCGATTTTTCAATGGCAAGCGATGCTATTTCATTGACAGCATCATCAGTAAATTCAAGTGCAACACCGTCAAGCTCTAAAAGCTTTGTATATTGCTTGATGAGAGAGTTTTTAGGCTCTTTGAGTATTCTTGCAAGTGCTGTCTTGTCGAGTGCATCAAGGCATGAGATTATGGGAAGTCTGCCTACAAGCTCAGGAATAAGGCCGTATTTTACGATGTCGTGTGAGCATACACCGCTGTATATGCCGTCACGCTTTTTCATTTCGGCGGTTATTTTTTCTGTACCGAAGCCGACAGTCTGATTGCCTCGTCTTTGCTCAATTATCTTATCAAGCCCATCAAAAGCACCGCCGCATATAAACAGGATGTTTTCCGTGTTTATCTGGATAAATTCCTGATTGGGATGCTTACGTCCGCCTTGCGGAGGTACGTTTGCGGTCGTGCCCTCAAGAATTTTCAGAAGTGCCTGTTGTACACCTTCGCCCGAAACATCTCTTGTTATTGAACGGTTTTCGCTTTTGCGTGATATCTTATCTATTTCATCAATATATATGATACCCTTTTCAGCACGTTCAACGTCGTAATCAGCCGCTTGAATAAGGCGCAAAAGAATATTTTCAACATCCTCACCGACATATCCCGCTTCCGTCAGCGTAGTTGCATCGGCAATAGCAAACGGAACACGCATTGTCTTGGCAAGCGTTTGGGCGATATAGGTTTTACCGACACCCGTAGGGCCTAAAAGCAATACGTTGCTTTTTTGTATTTCTACATCGGGCTTTTCCTGCACTGCCTTATTTTTCTTTTTTCTTCCGTTTTTGGATTTTTCATTTTTAAGTGTAAGTATACGCTTGTAATGATTGTACACAGCAACGGAAAGCGTTTTCTTGGCATATGCCTGACCTATAACGTATTCATCAAGGGCGGCATGTATTTCCTGCGGCTTCGGAAGATTTGAAAATGTAAGCTCGTCTTGTTCAACAGCCTGTATATCATCCTCGTATTTTTCGTCGAGAATTGACGAGCAGATGTCAACACAAAACTCACAAATGCAGGCACCGGAAGGGGAGGGGATGAGCAAAACGTCATCCGACTCGCCTCTGCCGCAAAAAGAACATTTAAGTTCGTTATTTTTTTTATTAGCCATATTTTGATTACTTCTTAGTTATTATTTCGTCGATAAGTCCGTAAGCCTTTGCTTCTTCTGCTGTCATATAGTTATCACGGTCTGTGTCGATACATACCTGCTCATAAGACTTGCCTGTGTTTTCTGCAAGGATACGGTTCATTTTTTCTTTGATGCGGATAAGATGATCAGCGTGTATCTTTATATCGGATGCCTGACCGCTTAAGCCGCCGCCTCCGATAAGAGGCTGATGAATCATTATTTCGCTGTTGGGCAGAGCAAAACGCTTACCCTTTGCACCTGCGGAAAGAAGGAATGAGCCCATGCTTGCCGCCATACCTATACAAATCGTGGAAACATCGCATTTGATGTAATTCATCGTGTCGTATATTGCCATACCGTCGGTAATGGAACCGCCCGGTGAATTGATGTAAAAGTAAATGTCACGGTCAGGATCAACTGCTTCAAGATAAAGCATCTGTGCCACTATAACAGCGGATGTTGCATGATTGACGTCCTGCGAAAGCATTATTATCCTGTCGTTTAAAAGACGGGAAAAAATATCATAGGAACGCTCGCCTCTGCCGGTTTGTTCGATGACGTAAGGTATAGTTATGGAGTTGTGCATAAAGTTCCTTTCTTACTCTGTTACTGTTTTTTCTGTGATAACAGCCTTTTCTCTGAGCATATCAAGTGCTTTCTTAAGTGTAAGATGATAGTGTACATCTTCCTTCAAAAGCTGTTCTTTGATCTTTTCAACTTCAAGTTTTGAAGATTCTGCAAGAGAAGCGTATTCAGCTTCGATCTCTTCTTCGGAAACCTCGATCTTTTCGAGTTCTGCAACCTTTTCAAGCGCAAGTCTTGTCTTTACCTGACGTTCAGACTGAGGTCTTGCCTGTTCCTTAAGGTCATCAATCGTTGTACCTGTGTACTGCATATAGATATCAAGGTTCATACCCTGCTGCATAAGACGTGTTTCGAAGTTGCGGAGTTCGCTGAATACTTCGTTTTCGATCATTACAGGGGGAACTTCTACTGTTGTCTTTGTAAGAAGCGCATCAACAAGCTTTTCTTCGAGCATATTGTTTGCGATGTTATTGCTTCTTTCTGTGAGTTTAGCCTTGATATCAGCTTTATATTCATCAAGTGTGTCAAATTCGGAAACATCCTTTGCAAATTCATCGTCAAGCTCGGGAAGTTCTTCAAATTCGATCTTGTGAAGCTTGCATGCAAAAACTGCAGCCTTGCCCTTGAGATCTTCTGCATGGTATTCTTCGGGGAATGTTACGTTTACATCAAATGCATCGTCAACATTGTGTCCTTCGATCTGTGCTTCAAAGCCGGGAATGAAGCTGCCTGAACCGAGCTTAAGCTTGTGGCCTTCATCCTTACCGCCTGCAAATTCAACACCGTCGATAGAACCGCAGTAGTCGATCGTAACTGTATCGCCGTTCTGAGCAGCTCTGTCAGTTACTTCAACCATACGTGCGTTTGCACGGCGGCGGCGTTCAAGTTCGGAATCAACATCTTCATCCTTTACAGGTGTTATTGTCTTTTCAAGCTCAAAGCCGAAGTAATCAGCAACAGCTACTTCGGGTTTTACATAGAACTTTGCCTTAACTGTGATCTCTTCGCCTTCGAAAGCACCGAAATCAAATTCGGGCTGGCTGATAGGTTCAAGACCTGATTCCTTAACAGCTGCCTCATAAGCATCGGGAAGGATATCGTTAAGTGCATCGTTGTAGAAAAAGTCGGAGCCGTACATTTTTTCGATTACGGACTTGGGAGCTTTACCCTTGCGGAAGCCGGGAATAGCAAGTGAACCAACCTTTTTCTTGTAAGCGCGTGTAACAGCAGCGTCAAAAGCTGCCTTTTCTATTGAAATTTCCAACTCTCTTACGTTTGTTTCGGGAGTTGATACGTTTTTCAGACTCATTTTTCAGTCCTCCATAAATTTAATATATAATAAATCCATTATACACAAGCGGAAAATAATGTCAACAGAAATTTAAAAATATTAATAAATAATTTTATATGGCTTAAAATTCAAGTGGTCTGCAGACACCATTTTATATGTTATACCGTTATGTATGATGTCGGGCATATTTCTGTGTATACCGTGTATGTGACCGTAAAAGCACAGCTTTACACCGTAATCGTCAAGTGTTTTGGTTATTTCTTCGCAAAGATAAGTGCCGTAGACAGGCGGAAAGTGAAGCACTGTAATTATCGGTTTTTCTCCTGATAATTTGCGACCTTCCTCAAGACTCATTTTCAAGCGCATATTTTCTCTGTTAACGATTTTTGTATTGTCTGCCTTTGATTCGGGAATGTTCTTTTCATCTGTATACCAGCCTCTTGAACCGCACAGGATAAAGTCACCCATATCATATGCGTTATTACGTAAAACAGAAAACTCAAGCTCATTTTCTTCGAAAAAAGCGTTCATTTTTTTGACTGTATTCCACCAGAAATCGTGGTTTCCTTCCAGAAGTATCTTTTTTCCCGGCAGACTGTTTATGAATTTTAAATCGGGTAATGCAGTGTCAAACTCCATTCCCCACGAAGTGTCACCTGCGATAACGACCGTGTCGCTGTCTGTTACGGCTTCGAGCCAATTTTGTTTTATTTTTTCGGTGTAATTTGCCCACCTTCCGCCGAAAACCTCCATAGTTTTCGATTCGTCGCCAAACGGCAGATGAAGATCGGCTATCACAAATACTGACATACAAACCTCATAAGTGCGTATAAAATCGGTAATACCTGCACATACTTTTTTCAGAAATCAGAAAGGAGAAATGAAAATGGAAATCAAAGACAAGAATCACAAGCATATAAAAGGAATAGGCTGTGATGTAAAAAATTGTGTATATCACGACGGTGAATGTTATTGCACTGCCAATAAAGTTTCAATAGGTCCGTCTTATGCTACCTCGTCGAGCGATACAGCGTGTGCGACATTCAAGGAAAAATCATTTAACTGATTAAAGAATATCAATTATTTTATTGACATCGCCCGCCCCCATGATAATAACAGTGTCGTCGGGGGCGGCTGTTTTTTTGATATATTCGGCAATTTTTTCAAAACCACCGACATATTTGCCCTTTGATATTTTGCTTGCAAGAAGCTCTGCCGACATACCGAGAGTATCTGTTTCACGTGCGGGATAGATATCTGCAATTACGGCTTCATCGCATTTTTCAAGGGACGAAGCGAAATCCTCAAGCAGTGCCGCTGTTCTTGAATAAGTGTGCGGTTGGAAAACAACAATCAGCTTTCCTGTACAAATATTACGTGCAGCTGAAAGTGTTGCGGTGATCTCCGTAGGATGATGGGCATAGTCATCATAAACCTCAGCGCCGTTTACACATGTTCTGTATTCAAATCTGCGTTTTATTCCCATGAATGACTGAGCAGATCTTGCAAAAACATCACCGTCTGTCACACCGCAGGCAATAGCAACGCCCGCACTTGCAAGCGTGTTGTACACATTGTGCATTCCAAAGACTGACAGCTTCACGTGTGAGAAAAATTCACCGTCAAAAATAATATCAAATTCAGGTTTTCCTTTTTCGAAGCAGATATTTTTCGCTGTCAAACGTGCATTTTGATTTTTAATTCCATATGAATACAGTTCACCTATATAACTATTTGCTGCCAAAACAGCACCCTCGGAATCAAAGTTAACGCATGCCGCACCGCCCTCTGCGTGTTTTAAATATTCTTTAAACGATTTTATATATGCATCGAAATCTTCAAAATAATCGGCATGATCGTATTCTGCATTAAGAATTACCGCAACGGTCGGGAAGAATGAAAGAAAAGAGTCTTTGTATTCACAGGCTTCAAATACTATGTTTTCACCCTTACCTATATGATATTGTGAATCTATCCCCGAAATGACTGCACCGTTCATTACAGACGGATCTTTTCCTGCGCCCTTAAGTATGTTGTATATCATCGCTGTTGCCGTGCTCTTGCCGTGTGTGCCCGCAACTCCTATGGACGAAGGATACTCGGAGATGATATATCCAAGAAAATCAGAACGGTATATCATATGTAAGTTATGCGTTGCAGCGTATGAATATTCAGGTGTGTCAGTGGGGATTGCTGCGTTATACACAACAACAGAAAAATTTGTTATATTTTTTACGTTGTGACCTTCCTGAATTTCAATTCCTTGCCCTGAAAGCATGTCGGTGACACTTGATAATGTTCTGTCGCTTCCGCCGGTTTTCAGTCCGCTTTTTTTTGAAATTATCGCTAAAGAGGACATCGAAACGCCCCCAATGCCAATAAAATATACATTTTTTTCACTTGCAAGTATTCCCCTTATTTCATCGGGTGAATAATGTTTTCTTTCTTTTTCCATAAAAAACTCCATGTAATTCAAAAATAAAAAAATACACACGAGTGTGTGAAACAGATAAAGTGACAAAAAGCACTTCTTATAGAGTCATACATAATATGTTCGAATTTTTTTTACAAAAAAAATCGCTAAAATTCAAGTGTAAGACATATAAATAGGTT
>JBGVLZ010000102.1:0-1869 GCA_045124505.1 Eubacteriales bacterium | reverse complement strand
CAGAGAAACGCAGTAGAAAAATGCATAGTTTCCGATTTTTTCAACGGAATCCGGTATCTCAATTTGCTTAAGCTTTCCGCAATTCTCAAATGCGTTCCATCCGATTGTTTTTAATCCTTCCGGCAAAACAACCGAGTTAATCCACGAACTCGCAAAAGAACTTGTTTCTAATTCAACTACGCTGTCGGGAACGGTATAATCCACAGCAGCGCAACATTCCGGATATCTTATCAGAACAGTTTTATCCTTGTTAAAAAGAACACCGAACTCATCGCTTGAATATTTGGGATTCTCGCTATCAACGGTTATTGATTCAAGATAAGAAATCTGATAAAAACAATCCGGATCAAAATTTGTCAACGTTTTAGGAATTGAAATGCTTTTGATTCCATAGCAACCCATAAATGCAGATGAAACTATAGTTTCAAGACCATCAGGAAGTTCCATGTTTTCAAGTCTCTTGCAGCCTTCAAAAGCAGACCATCCGATTTTTTTAACGCTGCCGGGAATAACAATGCCCGTCATATTTTGACAGCCGTCAAACGCACAGGAACCTATTGAAGTTACGCCGTTTTCAATAACAACATTTTTAACATAATCTCTTTCACGAAACCACGGAGCCCACAAAAATCCTTCAAACGCCGATGCTGAATCGTAATCATCCATATCTCCGTTGCCGTAAATACGCAAATCACCCGTAATTCTGTTAAAAACATAATTGACTTCTTTGCCGCATTCACCTGATAAAATTGCACTCGGATGAATTTCGGGTTGGTTTTTCAAAACAGGATATCCGTTTTCTTCCGTTTCCCAGACTGTTTCAAAATCAAAGCCGACGTAAGAATCCTGAATCTTCATTTTTTCATCGGATAATTCCGCAAAGTTTTTGTAAACAGAAGCAAAATCATCTTCATCAAGTTCATCGGGAGCAAAACCGGCTGAATATCCGACCGACAAATCGCTTTCGTAATAATATACATTTTCAACGTACGGCGAAGGAGTACCGACTACAGGTGCACTTACGCCACCCATACCGATGCTGCCGGATATTGAGCCGGCATATCCCGTAAAACCATCAGGGAGAGTTATCTTGCCTGAATTGTATGCATTTTTTGTGATAAACGAAGTACCTGACACGCCGCCAACATACGTTTTGCTTGTGTAAAAACCAAGCGAAATGCTGCCGCTGTTATAACAATCAGTCAAATTGCTTGCCTCACAGCCTTTTCCGTCTATACCGCCTGCCATAATTTCACAGTCAGAAATCATTTCTTCACTGTTGACATTTATCCGTCCGAAGTTGCCGCATTCCTTCGCGTTACCGCTTGAAACACCTGAAACACCTCCGACATAAATATACTTTGAATACGTCGTAGGCTCAATTATTATATCAGCGTAATTCGAGCATTTTTCCAACGAACATAATATATCGGCTCTGCCGACTATTCCACCAACAGCCATTGTCAGATAATTACCCGATACCGATATTACACCGGAAACAGAGCAGTCATATATTTCTGACATATATGCATAACTTGCGATTATTCCGACGTTGCATCTTACTGTTTTTGTGTCCGAATATTCTGCGTCAATGTTACAGTTGAACAGCACAACATCGTGGATTTTGGAATTCTTAATATATCCGAACAAACCGTAATAACACGTTGAAGTTTCATATTTTCTCTCATATATATTAAGATTCTTGATACAATGACCGTTACCGTCAAGTTCACCGGTAAAAGGGTTATCGGATGAACCGATAGATTCCCAATAATAATTGGAAGATAAATCAATATCATCCATAAGAATATATTTGCCTGACAGATTATTTCTTATGTTATTAAACTCCTCTGCTGTATAAATCGAAAT